>ONWV01000008.1 GCA_900321635.1 uncultured Spirochaetaceae bacterium
TCTCTGATTCAATGGCCCTACTATACCTTTTTTTCCGCGTGTTTACAATATAAAAGGTAGAAAAAATGTACAGTATGGGATATACTGTACATGTTCGATTGAAAGCGGTGCTTTCAAATTTGAAAAAAGGGAGCCTTTGGAAAGGGGGCTGCACAATAAGGCCATGCTGCTTTTCAAAGAGTATATGCTGGTCGGCGGTATGCCCCAAAGTGTCCTGGCTTACATAGAGAGCAGAAAAGATTTCGAAAAAACCGACATTGAAAAGCGGGATATCCTGGAACTCTACCGGGAGGACATAAAGAAGATCAAGGCAAATTACAGAGCAAAGGTATCAGCGTTGTTCGACCAGATCCCCGGCCTGCTTTCGAAGCACGAAAAGCGGGTTGTCTTTGGTAAGATAGCAGAAGGATCTTATGCTGAACAATACGAAGATACATTTTTCTGGCTTTCAGATTCCATGATAACAAACGAATGCAGAAAAACTGATGATCCGAATATAGGGCTTTCGTTAAATGAATCTGAATCTTTTATCAAATGCTATTTGGGCGATACCGGACTTTTAGTAAGTCATGCATTCGATGAAAACGAACTGCTTGAAAATGAAGTTTACAAGCAGATCCTTGGCGATAAGCTTTCGCTGAATAAAGGTATGCTCTATGAAAATATAATAGCTCAAATGCTTACGGCAAACGGGCATAAACTGTATTTTTATACACAGTATAATGCTGAAAAACACAGAAATGATATCGAAATAGATTTCATCATATCAAACAATAGCAAAGTAAAATATAAAATATTTCCTATAGAAGTAAAATCCGGAAGGAATTACTCTGTTGTTTCCCTTATGCGTTTTAAGGAAAAATATAAAGATCGTATCGGGGAATGTTTTATCGTACACCCTAAAAATCTTAGTTACAAAGAAGATATATTGTGCATTCCTCCATACATGGTACCTTGTTTGTAATTTTTACCACTTCCGGATCACGCATTTACAACCTAATGGCTTTCTCGTCTTTCTTTATGATCATGCACAAGCCATAAGAATCAAAACCCCCGTCCACTTTAGCGTGTTCGGGGGTACTTTGATATTCAAATACTTAATTTACTTTATCCATCCTCTGCCGTCAGCCGTATATGTCTTTCCGGCCACGCTGAATCTCTTGTTTGTCACAAGCCAGCCGTTGTCCCCGAAGTATGACCAGTGTGCGGTCTTTTCACCTTCGTTCTTGCCCATATTTCTCCAGCCGGTGTATAGTTTGCCGTCCTTTCCGAAATATGACCAGTGCTCTGTCTTCTCTCCCTCGGCTTTACCCATCTTGTGCCAGCCGGTGTAGGCCTTTCCGTCTTTGTAGTATTTCCAGCCACCGTTTTCGTTGACCCAGCCGTTTTTTTTGTGAGTTACATTCAATGTAACATTCATTTTCTCGTTTTTATATCCGGTTTTGTAATCATAAGTGATAGTATTTCCCGTTATTTTAACTAACTTATTTCCGAACAACGTTGCACCTTGAAGGTTTGTTATTTTTGACGATACTATGCTGGGAGATAAAGCCGAAATCAGTATCTCACCGTTTGAGGCTATCACATCTCTCTCCTGATAATAAACATTAACACCCGTTAGCTTTGTGTTCTTGCTTATATCCAGACTGCTCAACTCATTATTATTACACCACAACCAATCAAGTCCCATATTCTTGCTTACATCCAGACTTCTCAGGTTATTATGATCGCAAGACAAATGTGTAAGCACCGGGTTCTTGCTTACATCCAGACTGTTTAGATTATTATCTGAGCACGTCAATAATTTAAGTGCCGGATTCTTGCTTACATCCAGACTGTTCAAATTGTTTCCATCGCAAGACAAATCTGTCAGTGCCGTATTATTGCTTACATTCAGACTTCTCAGATTATCTTCACCGCAAGACAAATATGTCAACGCCGTATTCTTGCTTATATCCAGACTACTCAGGTTATTAAAATCGCAATACAAATCTGTCAGCGCTGTATTCTTGCTTACATCCAGACTTCTCAGGTTATTACTGTAGCAAGACAAACTTGTTAGCAACCTGTTCTTGCTTACATCCAAACTGCTTAGGTTGTTACCACCGCACTCTAAATATGTCAGCGCCGTATTCTTTCTTACATCCAGTCAAGAGTGAGCCGTTCTACCGCGTCAGCGCCGTGTTCCTGCTTACATCCAGACTATTCAGTCCATTACTATGGCAATCCAAATGTGTCAGCGCTGTAAAATATTCAATACCCTTAAGGCTTGAAATCGCTATCTCTCCACAATTTATTTCTTTACATATTGCTATCTCACTTTCACTTAGTTTACTGTCACCATTAGCATCTATATTCTCAGATACATATTTTCTGAAATTCGCATCCGGGAAATTTGTTGCATTTATAGCCACATCTGTTGCCGCAAAAACCTCTGCCTCCTGAATAACTCCCGTGACTGCAACTCCCGAAAACACACTTCCCGCACCGATAAGACCGGCCGCGATAAGTCCCAACATTTTCCTGCTCTTCTTCATGATACTTCTCCTTTCCGCCAAATGGAAAAAATTAAACATAGTTTTTATACCACTGTTCATATATTATCACACTTTTTTATATTTTAATAATACGAATTTTGGATAAACACTAAATAATTTATATTCAGCACAGAGGATGGTGGTGGATGATCATTAAAAAAAAAAGCTCCCGTGTCTGTCTTTCCGAACATTAGAAGCCAAGCCGAAAAATTAAGAGCGGCTAAATCGTTTACAAATGCCGTGCATAGCTGCTATATCACTTTCCATAGATAAAGTTTTTATGCAGCATTATGCACGGCTTTTGTGTCCAAACGATTTGGCCGCTCTTTTAATTTTTCAGGGTTGGATTCTACAGTTTGGAAAGGCAGATCACGGGGAGCTGTTTTTAAGATCATCCACCCTGTCCTCTGCGCCTGAAATCATCCATCTCCCATCAACGCCTTTGCAACATCCCCGAACTTCATACTGTTGGACGCCTTGATCATAACCGCATCACCTTCACGCAGCACAGCTTCCAGTTCCTTGACAAGCGCCTCATTATCATCAAAGCATCGTATATCTCCTACACGGCCTTTCGCGCCTTCCGCGATCTCTTTTGCCATATCCCCGCAGGTAAAAAGAACATCCACATTTTTCGACGCAGCGTATTCCCCCACCTGCCTGTGCATCTTCAGGGAGTCGTCACCCAGCTCATACATGTTTCCAAGAACACATATCTTTCTGCCATCGGCAAGACAAAGGGTATCAATTGCAGACATCATGGATACGGGAGATGCGTTGTAGCTGTCATCAATGACTGTTATGCCATTTACCTGCCTTATGTTCGTCCTTCCGGAAACGGTCTCAACAGATGCGATACCTTTCTGTATGCTCCCGGCGGAAAGCCCGAAATATTCTCCCACTGCTGCCGCAGCAAGGGCATTGGTCACCATGTGCCTCCCGGGAATGGGAATATGCACTTCGAGATCACCACAGTTTAATCCTTTGATGATAAAGGATGATCCGGAAAGTCCCTCTTCTCTGATATCCTCTGCATAAATATCGTTCTTATCTTCCAGTCCGACAAACAGCGGCTTTCCCGCAGGTGTATCCTTTACCTGACTGAGTATGTCGTTGTCACCGTTTAAGATAACCAGACCTTCCTTTGGTATATTCTTATATATCTTGCTTTTTTCTTCAAAGATACCTTCCCTGCTTCCAAGTATCTCCATATGCGTTACGCCGATATTTGTGATCACTGCCACTTCAGGCTGTACGATCCCGGTAAGATAGTCCATCTCCTCCGGCGCAGATATGCCCATCTCAAGAACTGCTACCTCGGTTTCGGAATCCATCTCACAACAGGTAAGGGGAAGCCCTATCTCGTTGTTGTGGTTCCCCAGAGTCTTTCCGGTGACATATTCCTGCGCAAGCACGGCAGCTATCACTTCTTTTGTGCTGGTCTTTCCCACGCTTCCCGTTATCCCCACAACGGGAATATCCAGTATCTTCATATATTCCCTCGCAACACGGCCTACAGCTTCCACTGTTGAGGGTACCTTTACATATACGCCTTTACCCTCCGGGTCAAAATCTTTTTCACCCACCACAAGGAATGCCCCGGCATCAAATGCTGATCCGATAAAGCCATGCCCGTCCACACGCTCACCCTTTATGGCACCGTACACACCTCCGGGTATGACCTTTCTTGAATCGGTCACAAGGGAAGTTATCTCCCTGTCAAAAAATCCTCTGTCTCCTTTGAATTCTCCTGCACAGGCATTTACCGCCTGTTCCACGGTCATCTTATCCAAGACATTTTTCTCCTTTTAAAAAACGGGATTTAAAAAGTATCATCGTTACGTTTATCTAAAGAAACGTCAATAAGCTTTTGTACAAGCTCCTCATAGGAAAGCCCTATGGCTGCAGCCTCCTGGGGCAGAAGTGATGTAGGAGTCATACCGGGCAGGGTATTTATCTCAAGACAGTAGATCTCACCATCTTCATCTAACAACTCATCCACTCTGGAATATGTATCGATTCCTGCCGCCTCACATGCTCTCTCGGCCCAGTACTGCATCCTTCTTGATGTCTCCTCGGGAAGTTCCGCAGGGCATATCTCCTTTGCTCCATTGGGATCATACTTATGCTCATAATCATAAACACCGCCATCGGGAATGATCTCGATCACCGGCAGCGCCTCACCGTCACATACACCCACGGAAAATTCCCTTCCGCTTATGTACTCTTCCACAAGAACTTTTTCCTCAAGTCTGAAGGCTTCTTTTATGGCTTCCGCTCTTTCATCTGCCGTCTTTGCTATGGTAACACCTACGCTGGATCCTCCGCAGGCAGGCTTTACCACACAGGGAAGAGGAAGTTCTTCTTCGCTTACGGTATTTTCAAAACGAAGCAGTGTCACACCTTTGGGCATTGGGATACCCTCAGGAATCAGGATCTTTTTTGTAATATCCTTATCCATGCATAAGGCACTGCTCAGGCTCCCCGGTCCGGTATACTTTATCCCGGAAAGATCGAGAACTGCCTGGACTTTTCCGTTCTCACCGTTTTCACCGTGTAATCCCATAAATACAATGTCTGCTTCCCTGCAGAATTCCAGTACCTTAGGTCCGAAAAATTCGCCCTTTGTCTGCTTGCGTCTTTTTATCTCGTCTTTTACTTCCGGGGTTTTTTCTTTTAATTCTTTTCCCAGTTTTTCAAGGTCGTTATCATCTGCAAAAAATGCATCCCCGTCTGCATAAACATCAGAGCCGAAAAACACATCCACAACATTTGCTTTATGACCCAGTTTTCTTAAAGCCGTACAAACCTTTACCGAAGTAACAAGGGAAACGTCACGCTCCGTACTTGTTCCGCCTGCAAGAACCGTTACTTTCATATATGAAGCCTCCAAAAATATTTTTATAAATTTTATCACATACCGCGTCCGATACAAAGGGAAGCACCGTACACTTTTTCCGCTCCGGCCCTTTTTAATACATGGGCACAGGAATCAAAGGTGGCGCCTGTGGTATAGATATCATCTATCAAAAGCACCTTTTTGCCATAGCTCGCTAAAGCACTAGAAAGGTTAATGGCCGTCGTTGTCTTTCCGACTCCACCTTTCTGAAGGTGAAATGCAATAGTCTTAGCCATAGTTTTCCTGTAAATTCTAATATACTCCACACACTAAAATCATACAAGAGTTTTTTGATTTAAAATATTTTCAATATAGTTTTGATATGTTTTTATATAATTTTGATAGTTTTATTATTAGTTTTGCTAGCGTTTTTATGTTATAACAGTTTGTATTTAATGGGAAACGATACAAAAAACGGACCTGTTTCCAGGCCCGTCCGTCAAAGCATTTTATAGCTTATTTCTTATACTCTCCTAAGAGAGCTCTGAGAAATTCATCATTCTCATCTTCCGAATTAAAGCCAGAAGAACTGTCCTGCGGTTCAACATCTTCCTTAGTCTGAGCAGTCTGAGAAGTCTGCGAAGGCTGAGAAGGCTCTGATTCCCTGACTGCGGGCTTCTTCTTTTCTATCATACCAGAAGACTTTACCAAAGCGATAATGAAGTAGATTAGACCGCCCAGGCATACAAGAAGGCCCAGGCTGAAAAGAGTTTCATGAGCGAAGAAATATGCAAACTTTGTAATAAAGGAAGTATTCTGTGGCTCATTTTCTTCTTCAATAACAGGTGCTTTCGAAGCTTCAACAGCACTTGGCTTTGAAGATGTACTTTTCACTTCCTCAGTCTTAACTGGCTGTGCAGTCTCCTCTGCTTCGGAAGGAGATGAAGGACTTGTGAAGACATAACCCCAGTCAGTCACAGGAGTCTCTTCCGATGAAGCCTCTACCGTCGCAGTAGTTGGTGTAACTTCTTCTGATACAGCAAATTCCGACTCAGAAACAACAGTTTCTACGGACGTCTCCTGCTGAGGGACAAGGCTTTCCTCAACAGGAGGCACAACATCTTCAGAAACTTCAGATACTTCGGATACCGTCGGAGGAAGCTGCTCTATAACAGTAGTTTCAACAGTTTCCGGAAGCACTTCTGTCTCAGCCTTTTTTGTGGCACATGAGACAAGAAGCAGAAGGACCAATGATACGGTCAAAACATACTTTTTCATCCCGGCAATTCCTCCAACTGTTGGCATCAGAACGACTTAAGAACATCGATGTGCTTTTGTGACTTCTCGATCTTCTCCTCGAACTCAGCCTTCTTACCTTTCTCTTTGTCTATTGCTTCCTGCTTAGCATTATTCAGGAAGTTCTCATTGGAGAGTTTCTTATTTACTACATCCAAAAGAGCCTGTGTCTTCTTGATTTCAGTTTCAATCCTAGCAATCTCTTTGTCAACATCAATTGCATCTCTTACAAAGACATAAGTCTCAAAACCCATGCCTGCAATCGGGAATGCACCGGAAACATCAACAGAAGAAGCATCATCGATAGAAAGCTCATTAGAGTTTGCAAAGACTTTCAGAAGGTCCACATGATCTTTCATGAACTTGGAAAGATCGCCTGCCTTATCAAGTCTAACGACCATTCTGAGCTTTTTCTCGGCACCGATTCCAAGCTCTGCCCTCATGTTTCTGACTCCACGAACAAGGTCCTGCATAGCTACCATCATCTGGGCCTCTTTTGGGCTCTTTCTGGACTCAAGATACTCTGGGAACATTGAAGTAATGACTTTGCCTTCCGTATTCGGAAGCTTAGACCATATCTCCTCTGTAATAAACGAGAGCATCGGATGCATCATCTTCATGGACTGTGCCAGGATATCCATCAGAATAGAAACGATTCTATCCTTCTCTGCATCGTCTCCTGTGTACAGTGACAGCTTTGATGCTTCGACATACCAGTCGCAGAAATCATTCCAGAAGAAATCATATGCAGCCTGGGCCGCTTCGTTGAACTTGTAGGATTCAATTGCCGTCCTGACCTTGAGGATATTCTCGTTCAGGCTGTGATAAATCCATTTGTCAACAGCATTAAACTTTGCAGGGTCAATCTTTACCAGGTTTCTGCCCTCAAGGTTCATCAGAAGGTATCTGGTAGCATTCCAGATCTTATTTGCGAACCTTGATCCAAGTTTGAAGGAATCCATATCAACAAGAACATCCTGACCCTGTGTGGCAAGATAACAGATTGTGAACTTCATGGCATCAGCGCCGTAAAGATTCACAACATCAATGGGATCTATGCCGTTTCCAAGGCTCTTCGACATCTTGCGACCCTTCTTGTCTCTTACAAGGCCTGTGATGTAGATGTCATGGAACGGAACCTTTCCGTTGAATTCAAGTGAGGCCATTATCATTCTGGAAACCCAGAAGAAGATGATGTCGTAGCCTGTCACAAGCGTGCTTGTCGGGAAGAAACGCTTGAAATCCTCAGTCTTTTCAGGCCATCCAAGAGTGCTGAACGGCCAAAGCCATGAAGAAAACCATGTATCAAGTACATCCGGATCCTGCTTGATGTTCTTGCTGGAACACTTTTCACAGCAGCATGGATCCTCGCGCTTGACCATCATGTGGCCGCAGTCCTGACAGTACCATACAGGAATTCTGTGTCCCCACCAGAGCTGACGGCTGATACACCAGTCACGGATGTTCTCAAGCCAGCTTGAATATGTGTTTTCCCAGCGCTTTGGATAGAAGTGGATTTCTCCGTCACGCCATGCCTTCAGGGCCTTGTCGGCCATGGAGCGCATTCTGACGAACCACTGCTCACTCATGTACGGCTCAACCGTAGTATTACATCTGTAGCAGTGTCCGACTTCATGCTTATATTCTTCACACTTAACGAGATAGCCCTGCTCTTCAAGTGTCTTTGCAACAAGGTCTCTGGCCTCTTTTGCAGGAAGACCTCTGAACTGCTCGGGGCAGACATCGTTCAGTGTTCCATCAGGATTGAGGATGTTGATAGGCTCGAGGTTGTGTCTCTTTCCGCACTCCCAGTCGTTCGGATCGTGTGCCGGAGTAATCTTAACCATACCGGTTCCGAACTCGATTCCTACGAAGCTGTCAGCGATAATCGGAATCTCTCGGTCAGTAAGAGGAAGCTTGAGCATCTTTCCCACAAGGCTCTTGTAGCGCTCATCGTCAGGGTTCACTGCAACAGCCTGGTCTCCGAACATGGTCTCAGGTCTTGTTGTTGCAACTGTGATATAGCCGCTTCCGTCTGCAAACGGATATCTGACATCGTAAAGATGGCCAACATCCTCCTGATGCTCGACCTCATCATCTGCCAGAGCTGTTCCGCAGTGCGGGCAGTAGTTTACAAGATACAGGCCCTTATAGATCAGATTGCGCTCATAAAGGGATACAAACGTCTCTCTGACAGCCTTTGAAAGGCCTTCATCCATAGTAAAGCGCTCACGCGACCAATCGCATGATGCACCGATGGTCTTCAGCTGATTGACGATGATGTCATGGTGCTTTTCCTTAACCTGCCAGGTTCTTTCGACAAACTTCTCTCGGCCAAGATCCTGACGTCTGAGGCCTTCCTTGGCAAGCTGGCGCTCAACTACGTTCTGGGTAGCAATTCCGGCATGGTCTGTTCCCGGAAGCCAAAGTGTCGGACGTCCTGTCATCCTGTAATACCTTGTGAGAATATCCTGAAGCGAGTTGTTCAGGGCATGTCCCATGTGCAGGATTCCGGTTACGTTCGGTGGTGGCATGACAATTACAAACGGTTTTTCTTTTGAATCACATGGCTTGAAATTGCCGTCCTCGACCCACTGCTCGTAGATGCGGTTCTCAAAGTCCTTGGGATTATAGGTCTTCTCGAGTTCTATGGCTTTCATCTTAAGCTCCTCAGAACGCACATGCGCGCGTTCTTACAATAATTGTAAATCTAACTGTGTAATACTATATCAAAACACCCGTTCAAAGCAATGTGGCAAAGGATGATATGACACTTCAATTGGAGTGAAATCACTTAAATATTATAGTTGTATAACTTTCATACTACTATCATACTTATTGAATAATTTTTATTAAAGTTATATATAGCTTTCATATGACTACGATTTAGATATAGATAAAATACAATATGAAATTAAATGTCAAATAATGGTTTATCAGCTTCAGGAGCTTTATGAGCTTTATCAGGCCTATCAGCTTTATCAAGCCCATCAGCTTCATCAAACCCAGCAGCTTTATCAGGCCCAGCAGCTTCATCAGACCCAGCAAAACCTTCCAATACAGCCTACGCACAATAGCAACATTGA
This sequence comes from uncultured Spirochaetaceae bacterium, assembly GCA_900321635.1. Lineage (GTDB taxonomy): Bacteria > Spirochaetota > Spirochaetia > Sphaerochaetales > Sphaerochaetaceae > UBA9732. The sequence continues at coordinate 9,759 of ONWV01000008.1, forward strand.
ATAATTATCTCTGAATTTCAAAGATTTTACCAAATTACAACACATAAAAATCCCAGACCACGAAGACTCCGATTGTCAATCAGCTGTGTGTTACCTGTGCGCTTGTCTGCACATGCAAGGCCAGGCGCGGCCATTTAGCCTGGCACCTTAGGCCTTTAGGCTTGTGCAGGTTCGCAATGCACAGGTCACACATCGGCTTATTGACATGAGGATCCGCTCATGATGCACAGACAGATTCACATCCCTGTGCAGAGCCTGGCGCCTTTACTGCGTCAGCCCGCTTTTGCTATCCTGCCTGCGGGCTTCCTGGCTCCGGCTGGCCACTTCACAGGCTGCGAACAGCCTGCGCACAATCGCAATTTTAGGCCATGACTATAAATAGGACGGAATCTCTGTTTTTTATAACGAAAAAAAGTAATATTTCGGCCAAAAGTCCTGGAATTATTATATTTTGAAGGACTCTTATATGTTCGCCAGTTATAAATACAGACTTCGGATTCAATTTTATAACTTTCACCCTTTGTAATAGTTATAAATCCGAAGGAAATCTCAGTTTTTATTACAGACACTGAAATGACCGGATCAACCGGGGGCTTAAACAGAGGGATCGATTAGCCGCAGACGCACCAGAGAGCACAGACGCCACAGCAAGCCCAGACGCACCGTCAAGCTCAGCAAGCCCAGACGCCCATAAAAAGTTAAAGGTTGTTGTCAAAGGAGGGTTCAACTAGCGCAGAAAGCCGCAGACACACCAGAGCCCCCAGAAACAAAAAAAGGAGCTTTGGCCAACGACCAAAGCTCCATGGGCATTTGTTGTACTATTAAATCATTCGACGACCTGAGTCTCTTCAGCTGTGAAGAGGACAGTTCCATCGGATGCAACAACCTCGTTTTTGTCGTCAACAAGAACACCTGTTGCGACGATTGTGCCATCTGCGTTCCTTGCAAGACCGTCAGATGTGATTGTGATTCCCTTGTCTGAGACAGTGGCAATCACTTTGACTTCGGAGCTCATCTTGTCCAGTGACAGAGGCTGGATGCTCTTAAGTCTGATATCTACGTCGTAGCCACGGGCATCAAGGTTCTTGAGAATCTCATCGAGAGAATAGTTCTCAAGGCTCTTGGATGTGGTGGCATTGTCGGAAGATCTGGTCTGGGTGATGTTGTTCAGGTCGATTGTGGTGTTGACATCCGGAAGGATGATCTGACCGTCGCTTGAACCGCTGTTTCCGAAGACAGCCCATGAACCGACAAAGACAACGACGAATGCAGCAGCGACACCCATCAGCTGCGGACCGGAAACCTTGAAGGTGCGCTTGAAGAATGACTTCTTGCTCTTTCCCTTGGAGAGATAGTTCTTCTCAATCATGGACAGGACTCTGTCCTGGTGAGGTCTGATCTCCTCTTCGGTAAGCTCTGAAGACTTGATAGTATCCGAAAGCTGGAGCAGGTTCTGATATCTTGCTCTGCAGCTGGGGCAGTAGCTGAGATGCTCTTCAACCTGACTCTTCCAGGGCTCTGTAAGCTCGTTGTCGAGGTATGTGTTAAGAATCTGATCATCAAGGCACATTCACTTCCTCCCGGTTCAGCATAGCTTCGAGCTCTTTGCGTGCCCGATGCACCCGAACCTTGACATTGCTCTCCGAAATCTTCAGGACTCCTGCAATCTCCTTGTAGTTAAGCCCTGCATATTCCCGAAGGACAATAACAGTTTTGTAGATCTCAGGAAGCTCGCTGACAGCCTTTCTGACCGCTGCGGTAGATTCCTTGAGGATCAGCTCCGAGGCACCATCCTTGAAAGGATTGACCTGCGGGCCCCTCATGACCTTCTCCAGTGATGCAGATTCCCTCACCTTTCTCTTGACGTGGTTGATGGCCAGGTTTTTCACAACCCTGATCAACCAGAACTTAGCGTCATCCATTGAAGGGAATGACATGTCCTTGTCATAGAACCTGATGAATGCATCCTGACAGATATCCTCGGCAACATCCTGATTGTAGGTGACGTGGTATGCCACCTTCATCACAACCGGAAACACCTCGTTGTAAACCTGTCTAAAGGCTAACTCATCGCCGCTTCTGATTTCCATAAACCTTAACAATCATCCTCAACAAAAGTTACTCCGAAATTACACCTTTTTTTGCAAAGATGGTCCAGTCGGCGTATCCTTGAGCAAATAGCCCATATCTTCAATCTGCTTTCTGTACATGTCGGCAGATGTCCAATCCTTATTCTTCTTGGCCTGAGAACGCAGCTCCACAAGCTTTTTGACATCCTCGGGGATATCTTCAGCCGAGCCCGAAGCAGAACTGACCTTATCAAGTCCAAGTCCCAGGACCTGGTCCATGTAATTCACTGCATATCTCTTTTCGGCATTTGAAATTCCATCATCCTTGAGCATGGTCCAGAGCACTGAAAGAGCACGTGCGGTCGCAAGGTCATTGCACACAAAGGAATCGAACTGATCCATGTAGGAGCGCGTCTTCTCGCTCAGAGCATTTTCCTCTGCGACCTGGTCTCCAAGGGCAGAAATACGTTCAACAAGGCCGAGTCTTGAAGTTCTGGCTGCGTCCATTCCCGGATATGAGAACTGAAGCTGGGTCCTGTATGTGGCACCCAGGCAGAAATATCTGTAATCCAGAGGGCTGTAACCCTTGCCGGTCAGAACAGAGAGTGTCAGGAACTCTCCCGAGCTCTTTGACATCTTACCCTTATCGGACAGAAGGAACTCACCGTGCATCCAGTAGTTGACCCACTTTTTGCCCGTGGCAGCCTCGCTCTGGGCAATTTCATTGGTGTGGTGAACCGGAATGGCGTCTATTCCGCCGCAGTGGATGTCGAACTGCTCGCCAAGGTAGTACATGCTCATTGCCGAGCACTCGATATGCCAGCCGGGATATCCGGAATTTGCTGTTTGTGAACCAGAGGACAAAGTCCTTGGGATTCTTCTTGTTGGAGTCTATGTCTATTCTGGCACCGCTTTTAAGCTCATCCAGATTCAGCTTGGCAAGCCTTCCGTACTCAGGGAAGGTGTCGATTGAGAAATAGACGTTTCCGCCTGCGATGTATGTGTGTCCGCCTGCCTCGAGCCTCTGGATGAGTTTGATCATCTGGTCGATGTGCTTTGTTGCAGGACACACGACATCGGGACGGATATTGTTCAGAGAGTCGTAATCCTTGAAGAAGGCGTCCGTATAGAACTTTGCAATGTCCCAGACGCTCTTTCCGGTCTCCCTGGCGCTTTTTTCCATCTTATCCTCACCGTCGTCTCCGTCACCTGTGAGGTGGCCGACATCGGTGATGTTCATGACATGCTTAACCTTGTAGCCTGCATGTCTGAGTGTTCTCTTGAGGGTATCCTCAAAAATATATGTCCTGAGGTTTCCGATGTGAGCATAGTTGTAGACCGTAGGTCCGCAGCAGTACATTCCCACGAACTTATCGGTGATGGGTTTGAACTCTTCAACTGTGCGAGACATCGTATTATACAGATATACCTTCATATGGCGCTCCGATTCTTAAGAAAGGATAAGCAAAAAACGGCAAAAAATCAACTCGGCCGCCATAATGTATTATTATCTTGTAAATAACATCCCGTTATGATTAAATCTATATCGTTGCGGGGCTCTTTCCCGCACTTAGAAATTGTTATCTGGAGGACGCAATGGTCATTCTGACATTGAACTGCGGAAGCTCTTCCGCAAAGTATCAGGTCTATGACTGGGACAACAAGGATGTCCTGGCAGTAGGCGTGGTCGAAAGAATCGGACTGGAGTATTCCACAATCGAGCACAAGGCAACCGGAAAGGACGAGTATGAGAATAAGTTCTCATGTCCCACCCACAAGGAAGCAATCGAGCTCATCATAAAGCTCATCACCGACGAGAAATACGGAGTGATCAAGGATGTCTCCGAAATCGGTGCCGTAGGACACAGAGTCCTGCACGGCGGCGAGGTTTTCAAGAAGTCCGCACTGGTCACAGACGAAGTTGTTGAGCAGCTTAAGAAGATCATCCCGCTCGGACCGCTTCACATGCCGGCCAACATCATGGGAATCGAGGCAGCAAGAAAGGTCATGCCCAATGTTCCGCACGCAATTGTCATGGACACAGCATTCCATCAGACAATGCCGCCTAAGGCATACATGTACGCAGTTCCTTATGAGTGGTACGAGAAGTTCAACGTAAGGCGCTACGGCTTCCACGGAACAAGCCATCTCTATTGCGCAAAAAGAGCTGCTGTTCTTCTTGGTAAGGAAAACAAGGACACAAACGTCATCATCTGCCACATCGGAAACGGAGCTTCCGTCAGCGCAGTCAAGAACGGAGTCTGTATCGACACATCAATGGGACTTACCCCGCTTGAGGGCCTTGTCATGGGAACCCGCAGCGGAGACATGGACCCCGCAATCATGCCCTATATCATGAACAACACCGGCATGACAGCCAAGGAAATGGACACCGCACTCAACAAGAAGAGCGGTCTTCTGGGAATCTGCGGCATGAGCGACAGACGTGATGTCGAGAACGCCGCAAGCGAAGGCAACGAGAGAGCAAAGCTCGGTATGGAGATGGAGTGCCACAGAATCCGCAAATATATTGGAGCATATGCAGCCCTTCTCGGAAGAGTAGATGCCATTGTCTTCACAGCAGGTGTCGGAGAGATGGGACCGACCATCAGATACCTCTCAACATGCGGCCTGGAGAACTTCGGAATCAAGATCGATGCCGACAAGAACAAGATCTGCCGCTGCAGGAATGCAGAGTTCGACATTGCAACAGACGACTCTCCTGTAAGAATCTTCGTCATTCCTACTGACGAGGAGCTTGTCATCACAGAGGATGCAGTTGCACTGATGAACGGAACATATGACATTCACACCAAGTTCCACTACAGCTTCGAAGATCCCTCATATGTCAACAAGGGACGCGAGCGCGGACTTGTCAAAAACCTTGAGAAAAACCCCGCTTTGAAGGCCATCATTGCCAAGCCGAAAAGAAAATAAAGATTTTTTCTCAAAAAGCTGAATAAAAACAGCAAAAAAGTTGTATAGGCGGATATGAAGACAAAACTAATCATATCCGCCTTTCTTTTAACCTTTGTGCCCTTTTTGTGGGCAGAGAACAATCTCCGCCTGAGCTACGGTATGCTCAGAAAGTCCAGATACATCGAGGCTCTGGTCAACAACGAATGGATTTCGTACAAGATCATAGTGCGTCAGAACTATGACGGGAAGCTTGAAATCGAAAGCCCTCCTTTTCTGAATGCCTCATTCAACAATGGCATCAGAATGGGAGAATTCAAGGACGACAGGATTCTAAGCGCCATGATGGAGCCCTACAGCGATGTAGACTTGTCCGAAGGCTTTCTGAAGGGAAAGAACCTAAAGAACATAGAAAGCCCTTCTATCACACCGTCGGTCTCAGGCATTGCCATGAGTCTTGAGAATCTGGATCTGATTTCATTCAATCCCATGATGAACAAAAAGTCTCCCTCGGGCTTTGCATCCATTGCCGGAAACCAAAACGCCTTTGCAGGAGTCATGTATGCATCTCAGAATGAGATTGTCCTCAAAGAAAGACTTAAGGACTTTCAGGTAAACTGGAGCCGTACGGGCTTTGGTCGCAACATGCTTTTCTGGATTCTGGGAGGCTCTGACAAATTCACATTATACGGTCTTGATATAGAAAGCACATCGTTTTTGCAAAGCTCCTATGACAGGCTCTTAGGAGGAGATAGCACTACACACTGGTCATTATCCGTAAACGGAACAAAGATAGGCCTTAATGCCTCAAGAGCATTGGGAGGATCAGGGCCATCGCTTAAACGGATAAAAGAAAAAGACAGCCCGATAGAAAACCTCAGCCTGGGTGCGGTTTTCAAAGACGAAGACCTTTCCCTGGAGGTAAAATACGTCTCAAGCACCCATGAAAAGCCCCTGTACGGAGGCCACAGCCAGATAAGGACCATAGAGCTCAGAACCGCAGTCAAATACGGGGCCTTCAAAATAGAAGCCAACCACAGCAAGAGCTTTGAGTCCGATTTTGCAAAAATAGAAAAGACTCAGTTCAAAGTCACATCAGACTATGATAAAGCCAAGCTTGAGATGCACTTCACGCTCAGCCGGGATGCATACAATAAGAGCACCTTGGGAGATTTTTATCTTGAGTCCAAGTTTCCCAATGCAACTGTGAAAATCCAGGACGGTAAGACAGAACTCAAGCTTTCCATGGAGAAAAAGCTCAAGGACTGCGTCCTGGTCCTTTCTCTGGATCAGGACCGCCTTTTCAGTGCGTCGCTTGTTTTCAGTACCTGAATCTGATCTGAATCAGAAGTTTCTCATGTTGTTGGTCGGGAACTTCGGCTCACTTGTGACGTTGATTCCCAGCTTTCTCAGACCTGATGAGTCTCCTGCACTTGGGATGTGGCTCATGTGGGACTCACAGCCTCTGAGGTTCGGAAGCATGGAAAGAGCTTTCTTGGCATTTTCATCCATTGCAGCTGCCATGGCAAGGCAGATTAAGGTCTCGTCCAGGTTCAGACTGATTCCGCGGCCTCTGAGAACATCACGCTTTACGGCATAGACGCTGTCCAGAATCTGATGGGGAATCAGCTCTGTCTTCTTGTCGATTCCGGCCATGACTTTCAGCGAGTTCAGAACAAGTGCGCTTGAAGCGTGCATCAGAAGAGAGTTATGGCCTGTGACAAATGTTCCGTCGTTGAGCTGTATCGCTGCGGCACATGAGATTCCGTTTTTGCTCTTTCCTCGGGCGATGGCATCTTCCAGGGCACTCTGGGCAACCTTGACTGTAGGTCTGTCCTCGCAGCAAAGGCCTGCCTTGTTCATGATCTCATAGCTTCTCTGGACGGTCTCCTTTGTGCCGATTCCCTGGGCATATTCACATGCCGAGCGGTAGTAGCGCCTGATGATCTCCTGGTTTGCAGCCTCACGGACAACAGCATCATCGATGATTCCGAATCCAAGGCGGTTGACACCCATGTCGGTCGGAGAATTGTAGCTGAAAGAGCCTCCTGTGATCTTGTCCAGGATTCTCTTCAGAAGAGGATAGGCTTCCATGTCACGGTTGTAGTTAACAGAGATATTTCCTGTAGCTGCAACATAATAGTGGTCAATCTGGTTGTAGTCTCCGATATCGGCCGTGGCAGCCTCATAGGCGATGTTCACGGGATGATCTATGGGCAGATTCCAGATCGGGAAGGACTCGAACTTGGCATAGCCGGCCTTTCTGCCCTCGCGGAACTCGTGATAGATCTGGGAAAGACAGGTGGCAAGCTTTCCGCTTCCGGGGCCCGGAGCGGTGACAATGACCACATCGGCATCGGTCTGGATGTATGGGTTGCTACCGTAGCCCTCGTCACTTACGACCATGTCCACGTTGTCGGGATAGCCCATGATCGGACGGTGGAAGTAGACCTTGATGCCGCGCCTTGTGAGCATGTCGGCGAAGTTGTTGGCGCTGCGCTCGCCGTTGTACCTGGTGACGACGACCTTGTCGGCCTTGATGCCCCAGGAGGCGAAATCATCAATCATCTTGAAGACATCGGTGTCATATGAGATTCCGAAGTCCGAGCGCATCTTGCGGTGCTCGATGTCTCCTGCGTGGATGCAGATGATGACATCCAGCTTTTCCTTGAAGGACTGAAAGACCTTCATCTTGTCGTTGGTGTCGAATCCGGGAAGGACGCGGGCTGCGTGATAATCGAACAGCAGCTTTCCGCCGCACTCGACGTAGAGCCGGCCCTCGACTTTCTTGGCTCTTTCAAGGATGAACTTCTTCTGTTCCTCAAGATACTTCTCGTTGTCGAATCCGATTTTCTTCATAAGAACCTCACTTACAGATCATGCCACCGGAAAGCTTTTCGCTCACCTGTTTGCCGAAAAGAGCCTCCGCAATCAGAAGGCCGAACTCCAAAGCCGTTCCCGGCCCTGCCGATGTTATGACATTTTCATCTTTAACCGCACGATAGTTTCCGAATTTCACAGCGGGAGCCACCTCTTCGCATCCCGGATAGCATGTGACTCTCTTTCCATCCAGAATTCCCAAAGGAGCCAGGACATATGCAGGAGATGCGCAGATTGCGCAGACAAGATCCCCGCGTTTGTATGTGCTGAGAATCAGATCCTTGACTTCAGAGCTTGCAGCAAGATTCTTTGCTCCCGGCATTCCACCCGGAAAGATTATGGCATCAAAACGTTCTTTTGCCACATCTGACAAAAGAGCATCGCACTGAATATAAATGTCGTGGGAACCGCGGACAGTGAGATTATCGTACTTCTCAAGGGCTGCCAGAGTGACAGAGGCTCCGGCTCTTTTCAGAACATCTATCGGGGAGATTGCCTCAAGCTCCTCAAAACCATCTGCAAGAACTGCCAGAACCTTTTTCATCTGTCCCTCCATTTTATAGACAATCGGATTTCATCTGATCAGAAATCTGCTTGTTTGGATGCTCTGGGATACGGAATGACATCACGGATGTTCTGCATTCCCGTCACATACTGAACGGCTCTCTCGAATCCAAGTCCGAAGCCCGAGTGTGGGACGGAGCCGTACTTTCTGAGTTCCAGATACCACCAATAATCCTTCTCATTCAGTCCGAGCTCGGCCATCCTGGCCTTGAGAATATCAAGTCTGTACTCTCTCTCGGAACCTCCGATGATCTCTCCGAGTCTCGGAGCCAGGACATCCATGGCACGGACTGTCTTTCCGTCCTCGTTCAGCTTCATGTAGAAAGCCTTGATCTCCTTCGGATAATCGGTGACGATCACGGGACGTTTTGCAACCTCTTCGGTGAGGAATCTCTCGTGCTCGGTCTGAAGGTCACAACCCCAGAACGGCTTGAAATCGAACTTGTCGGAAGCCTTCTCAAGCTCCTTTACGGCATCGGTGTAAGTCATGTGGGCAAACGGGCTTTCCACAACGTGGACCAGAGTGTCCTTGACACCGGGCTCGACGAACTTGGAGAAGAAGTCCATGTCCTCCTGGCAGTTGTCCAGAACGTACTTGAACACATACTTCAGAAAGTCCTCGGCAACCTTCATGTCGCCTTCCAATGTACAGAAGCTCATCTCGGGCTCGATCATCCAGAACTCGGCAAGATGTCTCTTGGTGTTGGAGTTCTCGGCTCTGAAGGTAGGTCCGAATGTGTAGATGTTCTTAAGTGCTGTTGCGTAGGTTTCGCCCTCCAGCTGACCGCTGACGGTGAGGCTTGTGCGCTTTCCGAAGAAGTCCTTGGAATAATCGACCTTGCCGTCCTCGGTTTTCGGCACGTTCTCAAGATCCAGTGTGGTGACCTGGAACATCTGGCCGGCACCCTCGGCGTCGCTTGCCGTAATCAGCGGAGTGTTCACGTAGAAGAATCCGTTTTCCTGGAAGAAGCGGTGAACCGCATAGGCCATGGTGCTTCTGACGCGCTCAACAGCTCCGATTGTGTTGGTTCTTGCTCTGAGGTGTCCGATTTCACGAAGGTACTCGAGAGTGTGTCTCTTCTTCTGAAGCGGATAGTCATCCGGACACTCTCCGACAAGCTTGATGTCGGTTGCAGAAAGCTCGACCTTCTGGTCTCCGCCGATTGAGGCGACAAGCTTTCCCTCGCAGATTACCGAGCATCCTGTGGAGATTGAATTGAGGAGATTATTATCGATGGATGAGCGGTCTGCAACAACCTGAAGCCCCTTGAGGCAACTTCCGTCATTGACCTCTATGAATGTGACTGTCTTGCTGTCACGTTTTGTTCTGACCCAGCCTTCCACAAAGATGGTCTGCGGTCCCGGTTCCATCGTCTTGATTTTACTGATCAAATCTGCCATATCATGGCCTCCTCAATAGAGTGGATTTTACGATTTAAGGATGTTTTCAGTCAATCAGTCCAAGACGTAAGAATAACGTTCTCCGCGTGCGCATACACGGGAGTTGAAGCCCTGTGTGGCAAGTTGGACAAGCTCTACTGTATTGTTGTTGGCGGACAGATGGATGAGGTGGACAAGCTTTCTGCTTTCACCGAAACCGGCATCGGAAAGAAAGCTTACCGCCTGGTCGTTGGAAAGATGCCCGCGCTCGGATGCAACCCGACGCTGAAGATAAAGCGGATAGGGACCGCGGCGCAGCATCTCGACATCGTAGTTGGACTCAAGAAAAAGAACATCCGCCCTTCTTGCGGCTTCTATGATGTCCCGGTTGTAGCATCCCGTGTCCGTAACAATGACAAACGTCTTATTATCCACAGAAATCAGATAGCCACAACTTCCTGTGCTGTCATGACTTGTATAAAACATCTCCACTGAAAACGGTCCGATCTGAACAATCTGGCCGCAGTCTATCGAGTGCTCGCATTCAGCGGGGATGTTCAGAGAAAGATAATCGGAACCTGCATGGGAAAGGCACTTTGCGCTGAGATAGACGCTCTTGTGTGTACGACGAGCAAACGTTCCCGCGCTGTGGGCGTGGTCGGGATGAAGGTGCGTCAGAAAAAGCGCCTCGACCTGGGAAATGTCAAAGCCGCCGTCTTCCATTCTCTGGATTATCTGCTTGAACGAATATCCGGCATCGACCATTATCGACTGTCCGTCAAATGAGAACACATAGCTGTTTCCGCAGCTTCCGGACCCAAGAATCGAATACCGTACCATCAATTTCCCCTAATGCATATTTACAAAGAAAGGCACCCAATAATCTGGATGCCTTATTGTTAGCGGCGAAGGGCCACGATCCCCTGACCGATCGGATATGAGCCGATTGCTCTACCAGCTGAGCTACGCCGCCAAGACTTTGATTTTATAGAACATCTTAGAAAAAAAGACAATACCCATGACAGACTTTTTTGAAAAAGGCCTCACAGCTGTTTCATTGAAATGATCTGAGCATCCTTCAGTACAAAGGCCATGCAGGAGTCCTTTGCCCTGACATTTATGCCATAGCTTCCGTCGGAATTGGCGTTTGCAACTGAAAGAATGTAGTCCGATTCTCCCAGATACTCTGAAAGCCAGGTTCCGAAAAGCCTTACTACCGCAGACCTGACCTGCTCTGCGATATGGCTTTCAGTCCATTCGAAGCTGTAGCTTTCGCAAAGCATTGAAAAAAGCGCCTTGTGGGCCTGTGTCTCGGAATTCGGGCAGGTCTGCCCTATCACCTTATCCACAGGATAGGCCTCAGAAGAGGCTTGTGAAGGCAAAAAGATACGCACGGGAATCTGGTCTTCTGCAAAGGCAACGGCCGCGGCTAGGATGAAAATAAGACTCGCAAAAGCTTTTCTCATGGCCCTATTTTCTCCCAAAGAACCCTTTTGCACAAGAGAGGCCCTGCCCCGGTTATTTTCAAAACCTGCGCACTGCTGTATCATGACGACCATGAAAGAGCTTAATGTCAGCGAATATGACAGTTCAAAGTTCTCGTACACGAACATCATAGAGGGCAGAATCCAGCCCTGGGTCATGAGGTTCATTAAGGACGTGGGCAAAGGAATCAACGACTTTGACATGATCCGAGACGGCGAGGACATCCTCATAGGAGTATCAGGAGGCAAGGATTCGCTGGCTCTTGCCATGGCCCTTTCAATCAGACGCAAATGGCTTCCCATCACATACAAACTACACGCCGTCATGATCAACTGGGTCGAGCACCCCATTGATGAAGCCTACAGGCCCAGGCTCAAGAAGTACTTTCAGGACCTGGACATAGAATTCGAGATTATCGACGAGAAACAGTTTCCCACAACTGAGCCTGAAAACTACAACTGCTACATCTGCGCAAGAAACAGACGCCGCATCCTCTTTGAGATTGCAAACAAACGCGGCTTTAGGCAGATAGCCCTTGGCCACCACATAGACGACCTTGTGGAGACAACAATGATGAATCTGTTTTTCCGCGGTGATTTTGCCACGATGAACCCGATTCAGGAGTTCTTTGACGGAGATCTCTACGTGATCCGTCCCATGATAGAAATCCACGAGAACACCATAATCCGCCTCGCGCAGACCTATGACCTTCCCGTGATAAAGCCTGTCTGTCCCTACGACCAGACCAATATCAGGGCCAAACTCAAGCCCATTGTCAAAGAGCTTTCCCACATGGACAAATTTGTACGCGAGCACGTCTTTGAGGCCCACAACCTCAACTGCCGAATCAAACGCCCGTAACCCCCTGCAAAACCCTGTTGTTGCTTGAGCGCGAAAATAATAATATACTTGTCTGTGAAAGTTATAGGAGCTATATATGACAAAGCCATCTATTAGCAGATTCGCCATCGCAATGATGCTGATTCTGACCATTTCAGTCGCATCCGTCTTCGCCGCCCCTCTCACACCGAGAAACGGATTCGGAGACGCCAAAGTCTATGACGAAAATTACAAGGCCGTACGCAATGCAAAGGCAGTTTCAGACGGCTACGTAATCAGGACAGCCGGCAATTCGGTGGTTCTGGACAACGGAACAACCCATGTTGAGGTCGACGCCAACTCACTGGTTCTCTTCAACAGTCTGGATTCAAATGTCAAAATCTACATCCTTGACGGAAGAATGCTGGTTTCATCAAGCGCCGGAGATTTCACCGTCATGACAACGGTTACCACCTACACAGCCAAATCAGGCTCTTCAATCTACGTGATAACCAACCCGACAAGCGAGATGGGTTTCATCATCGACGGAACCGCACAGGTTCAGAACTACATCACAGGACTGAACACCCTTCTTTCCCAGGACAAATACATTGACAACTCCATCAGCGGCTTCAACCCCGAAAGTACAACAGTTTCCGGATTCTGGGGCTCACTTGCACCAGAGGCCACCGTTGAAGCCAAGCCTGCTTCACAGCCGGCTGAACAGCAGGTTCCAAGCCCGCTGACAACAACCTTCACATACGGCGGATACAAGGCCACCCTCACAGCCTTCAAGGGATATGCAGTGCTCACCTATCCATCATTTGTCACGGATGAGGAGATTCAGGCCGCCGCAGCCGCAGCTGTTGCCGCATACCCTCAGTACATGAGCGGTATCTACTATCAGATCACCGAGCCCGGAAAGGTCACCCTTTCCTATCCTGAAAGCTACGGAGAGAACGAGTTCAATCTCGCAACCAATCTGCTGAACGCAGAGCTCCCATCCTACATCGCATCACTCTTTGCCACAAAGGAGCCTGCTGTCGAAGAGACAGAACAGACCCAGGTGGCATCGGTCCAGCTCGGACAGACACAGGCCGAGGCAGAGCCGGAGCCTGAGAAGACTCCGCTTGAGACAGTCCCAAGACCTCAGGAGCAGGAAGTCGAAGCAGAGCCCGAGAAGAAGTCCGATCTAAAATTCGGAATGTGGGCAGGCGTTCATTACGGAGCCGGAAAGAACGGTGATACATTCCTCAAGTTCCCGTACACCGACGGCCGCGTAGGTATCTTCTGGAAGGATATCGACATCTTCTTCAGACCCTACATCAAGTACAAGAGCTTCACATTCGGTCTTGACCTTGATACCAACCTCTATGACCTCAAGCTTGATCCGGATGCATACAAATTCGACACAGAGCACGGAGTCGCAGGTTACATCAACTCAATCGCCAAGTTCATCTCAGTACTCGGATTCGAGTCAGAGAACTTCGGCCTGATTGCAAAGATCAACTCTGACTTCACATCCACAAGCCCCGTCTACAACGGATATGACTGGCGCTATGACTGGAAGGAGAGACTTGTCACCAACATGTACATCAAATCAGGTGCCTTCTCCTTCACAGCATTCCTGGATGACCTGAGACTTTCGAACAAGATTGAAAAACGCGGCGAGTACGCAGGCTTCAGAGCCGGTGTCCAGTTCGGCGGCATGAAGGCAGGTCTTTCACTGATTGCTGATATCGGTAAGGAGTTCAAGGAATTCACATACTATCCGTCAGTCGACCTGACTGTTCCGTTCACAATTTCGGATACAAAGTTCAACTTCGTCGTAAACGGAGCCGCACAGGTTTCTTTCAACGACACCTTCAAGCTTGGCGGCTACCTCGGACAGGGAGTTCTTGAAATCGGTTACGGTCCCGTCTATCTCGGCTTCGGAGGTTCATACAACCAGGGAAGCCACTTCTCTGATCTGATTACAAACGCACCGATTACCACAGTCGGCTTCTCCGACGGATCATCGGTCGACGTAATCTTCAAGGCAAAGCTTGATACCAAGGTCTTTGACCTGAACGCTGCTGTCAGAGTACCTATCGGACTGGGCGGAAAGGGCCTTGTCCAGAACACAATCAGTACAAAGAGCGGAGATCTCATAGACATGTCGGCTGATGCCTTTGACATCCAGGCCCAGCTTGCATTCGGTGGCTTCACCTTCATAGTCGGAGGTTCCAGCTACGGATTCTCAGGAAAGGTCAAGGAGCTGGTCTCATCATTCGGAGACTCGGAGAAGGTCAAGGCTGCTCTGAAAGACATCATCTCGCCTGACACAGCCGCATTCTTCACAGAATTCGACTTCAAGACCAATATCGGCCCGGGAATCCTGGACGTGTTCCTCAGAGGAGATGTTGCTGAGATCGAGAAGGGGATCAGAATCCCCGTCTCAGTCGGTATCTCATATAACTTCTAAATTTCATGGCATCGATCAGAATACTTGATCCGATAGTTGCCTCACGAATAGCCGCAGGCGAGGTGGTCGAAAGGCCGGCCTCCGTCCTGCGCGAGCTGTTGGACAACTCCATAGACGCAGGTGCTACAAAAATCAGCGTCTACCTCGAGCAGGGCGGAATCAAGAATCTCACAGTCACAGACAACGGAAGCGGAATGTCCGAAGAGGACCTTCTGCTTTCCTGTGAAAGCCATGCCACAAGCAAGGTCAGAACCCTGGAAGACCTGTTTTCCCTCAAGACGCTCGGCTTCAGGGGCGAGGCCTTAAGCAGCATCAGCTCCTGCTCGAAACTCACAATAGATTCAAACTCAAAGCGCATCGTCGTGGACAACGGAGAAAAAAGCTCCATCCTTCCGGGAAGCACCGACAAGGGCACCTCAGTCTCCATGGAGGACCTTTTTGAGAACATCCCTGCACGGAAGATCCATCTCAAGCGCCCCCAGAGTGAAGCTGCAGAATGCAAAAAAGTTTTCATAGAAAAAGCCCTGGGCTTTCCCGAAATAGAATTTCTGTTCTTCAATGAAGGCTCTCTTGTCCTCCACCTTCCCAAGGCGGACAGACAGAGCCGCTGCGTTCAGATAATGAAGCAGGACAAAGCTTTCATGCCGGCTCAGGTTCTTGAGATGAGCTATGAAGGCGACAATGAAAAGCTCTATGCAATCAGCTCTGACCCGTCATGTCACAGACGTGACCGTGCCCAGATCAAGATCTTTGTCAACAACAGGATAATCGACAGCTACCAGCTGGTCTTAGCCGTCACAAACGCATATTCGGCAGCCCTCCCGGGAGGCGCCTTCCCCTACTTCTATCTTTTCATAGAGGACAATCCCGCGCTTGTGGACTTCAACATCCACCCTGCAAAGCGCGAATGCAAGCTTAGAAACCAGAGCCAGATCTACGGGGCAATAACAAACATGATCAGAAATGCTCTGATTCAGAAACCCCGTCAGGAATTGCGCCAGGAGCCCCTCTTTCCGAAGGAACCAGCAGCATGGCCTGATTCGCAGCCCGCTACAGAGCGCCTTTCGCAGCCGACGTCAAAACCTGATTCCAAGCCCTATTCGCAGAGCTCGGCATGGAGACCGTCGCAGCCACAGAGCTCGTCATCCGTCAGCGAGAAGCCTTCACGCCCCTATAGTCCTTCAGCAAAGCCGTTTGACCCCTCGTGGTTCGAAAACGCCAGGACAATCCTTGCCAAGGACGACAAAAAGCGCGCCGCCTCGGAAGTCTCGACCACGAAAGTCGTCCCCACCTACCGATACATCGGCCAGCTTTTCAACACCTTCCTTCTTGTTGAGCTAGACGACAAGGTCCTCTTCATCGACCAGCATGCCCTACACGAAAGGCTGCTGTATGACGAAATCAAGTCCCTCAAGGACGTCCAGCGCCTCATCGTCCCCTACGAATTCGAAGTCGAGCGCTCCGTCGACGATTTCTTGCAGCAAAACAGCATGATCTACGCGGACTTCGGAATCGAGCTCACACGCAAGGAACCCCTTCTATGGGAAATGGCCAGCATGCCTGCCGCCTGCAGAAAAAACGAGGAGAAGATCGTCTCATTCATCCGTGAGCAGACCGGCGACATCGAAAGCGCCCAGAAGGGCCTCTTTGCCATAATCGCATGCCACGCAGCCATCAAGGCCGGTGACGAGCTGGACAGCTACACCGCAAAGAGCCTTGTTGAAAAATGCTTTGAGCTTGACCGCATGGTCTGCCCCCACGGCCGTGAGTTCTCCTTCAGCATCACCAAGGAAGAACTGTTCAAGAAAGTCGGCCGCATCGTCTGATTCAGGTCAGATACTTCTCTATTATCCTTTCTATATCCTCAATCCTCAGCGGATTTCTTGAGTCCTCATGTGTCACAATCAGGTCCTTGCCTATCACATAACCGGCATCGAGTATCCTCATGAACCTGTTGAAGTTCTTCATGCAGTACTGCGCATCATCCATCCTGCCAAGGTGCTCCCAGAAATAGGCCTTCCTCGTCCTCTTGTTCAGCACAAAGAAATCTGGATGCAGTGTATCCGCACTGTCCGGGCCGTTGCCCATGCTCTCAAATCCCACAAACCTTCCATAATTATCAAACACCGGTTTTGTCTCATCCAACACGGCCTCAGGCGCCAACGCAATCTCATAGTGATACGGAATTCCTTTCACATACAGCCTGTCTGCTATTATCACCTCACTCTTTGAGGCCACATAATCGCCTCTGAGTGTCTTGTATTTGTGATAGTCGTCCTGCTTATGAGTACGTCTCTTTTTCACAATCCCGTTGCTTTCCTGCCACTTTTGCGCATAGCCCTCACTTGTGAGCTCCGTAAGCTTCGCTTTTTGCTTTATTGCCTCTGGCAGTCTGTCAAAAACAGTATCGACATCACTTTTGTCAGCATCTTTCTTAAGAATCCTTAAACAACTGTCTATCTGCTTCTTCTCCCGCTCGGCCGCCGCCTTGAGCTTCTTAGCATAATAGGCCGAGGCCAGCTCCTGAATCCTTCTTTCATCGGCGGAATTGACATAAACCTGCTTCCCATCTGATGTCCGGGCATAAAATGACGCATAGCCTCTGAGCATCTTCAGATTCAGACAATCTTTTCCTGTCTCAATGATAGAGGTATCTGCTGACGCAACAACACTTTCTAATTCCGTTGCTGTTTCTTCGAGGGTTTTAATTATTTCGCGTTTGTTCATGAGTAACTTTACATCTTTTTCTTTAAGAAATGGATAAAAAAGATGTGTATTACATCTTTTTCTTTAAAAATCAATCAAAAAAGATGTAATCCCAAGCATCCGACCTCCGATTGTCAATCAGCTGTGTGTTACCTGTGCGCTTGTCTGCACATGCAAGGCCAGGCGCGGCCATGCAGCCTGGCGCCTAAGGCCTTTAGGCTTGTGCAGGTTCGCAATGCACAGGTTACACATCGGCTTATTGACATGAGGACCCGCTTATGATGCACAGACCGCACAATAAAGAATTATGGAATTACAGTAAGATTGCTCTTTTCATCGAACCAGGGGCCATCGAGGCCTAGGATTGAGTAGTTTTCAAGAGCCATGGAGGCATCTGTGTAGGAGATGTCAAAATCAAGGGTCACCGTGCTGCCGTCACTGTTTATCACATCCACAGTCCATTTGCCTTTGGGAAGGGCCCTTCCATCGGGCATGCTTATGTCGGAGCTTCCGTAATAGGTCAGCTTGTCATATTCAACCTTGGAGGCCTCGAAACTCCAAGAGAGGTTGCCGTCAGGGCTGGTCACGACCATCTGAACCGCAAGATCTGTCTTTTTCTTGGAGCCTGAGGACGGGATGACATAGAGGCTCAGGCCCATTTTGCCGTCACGACGGACATAGGGCTGAGCCTGAAGGTTGGATGCGGAGAACTCGGCCTTGGAGCAGGAAATGGCAAGGGAAATGGCAAGGATGGAAATCAGGGCAAGAAAAGCGGCCCTAATTGTTCGCATCGGGGCCCTCCGTCTCGTTGAGCATGGAGATCACCGGGTTGGCATAGCCCTGGAAGACGAGCTTTTTGACCTCGGGCTTGAGGTGCTTGTAGTGCTTGATGAAGGCCTTGGTGTTCATGTCCTCGTACTTGTCGATGAAGCGGTCGGTGCCGTTGATATAGTCGTAGGCGAAATAGTTGGTGTCCCAGAGCCGATAGTTCGTGTGAATCTGTCTGTCGATTTCACGGACTGCCTCGCGCGGGTCGGTGACGATTTCGGGGTCCAGGGATTTGCCCACCTGGATGTGGACGTTGCCCTTGTTCATCCTCAGACCGCGGACCAGATCCAGGACATCGGCGTACTTCTTCTTTTTGTAGACATCGTAGACGCCCTCGGCCTTGAGCTTTCGGATCTGCTCCTCGCTCTTGGAGATGTCACAGGGATCGTACTGATAGCTGATGGCGACCGGTACGATGGATGTGCTTCGGATGAAGTCCTGGAAGCTCATGCCGTCTTCGCGGTAGGCAAGATAGAGCATCTTGAGGATTGCGGGGCTTGTGTTGTCGATTCCGTCCTTGGAGCGGCCGCTCTTTTGGGCAATCCAGAGGCTGACGTCCTTTTCGTGGATGCAGTGGCGCATATAGCGGCTAAGACGCATGGTTTCGTTTCTGAGGTCGGCCGTGGATGTGAGGGACCTTTTGACGGTGATGGCGCCGTTTACCTTGAACAGGTCGGTTGCGAACTGGTTTACTAGGAGGTTGTCGCCTATGACCATCTCGCATTTCTTGCGGTTTGAACTGCGGTAAAGGGCCAGATCCAGCAATGCAGTGTCAAGGACAATGTCGCGGTGGTTGCTGATGTAGATGTGCGGCTTGTCTTCGACGCCCAGCTGCTCTATTCCGTCGAATGTGAAGTTGTCGATGCTGGAGGATTCGATCATCTCCAGAAAGATGTCGCAGACGATGTATTCCTGGAATTCGGTGTAGTTGTGCACCTGGGTGAGCATGCGTGCAAGAAGCTTCTTGGCATGGAAGGACTTCCATCTATTGACAATTCGGCTGTGCCTGGAGATTATGTCGGTGAAGTTGTTCAGAAGCTGCGGATACTGAATGAGCCTTGACACCGCATCGTCAAAATCCTTGCCCTCGAAAGGCGCTATGTCCCTGTAATCATCGTTAACCATGACAGACCCCCGCAGTCTATTATATCAAAAGGTCGGGCAAATTAAACCCCACTGATGCCCAATTCTTGGACGAATAACGGAAAAACACAACAGACAACTCATTTTTTGATTTTTCCAGCAGTTTTTTCATTAAAATTTTGACTTATGCGAAAACCATGATACAATTATCAGTGTTGAAAACAATGCTGCGGCCCAAGCCGCGAACAGGAGGAAACATGCTCATTCTTATTTCAGATGCATTTGACGCATCGCTTGAATCGAAGCTTAAGGCGTTCGGAGACGTTACCACCGACAAGGCAAGGGCCCCAGAGGCTGATGTCATTCTTGTCAGGGCAAAGACAATCTGCAACAAGGAATATATTGATGCTGCAAAGAATTGCAAGCTCATCATCAGAGGCGGTGTCGGAATTGACAACATTGACAAGGCTTATGCCGAGTCCAAGGGCATCATCGTCCGCAATACCCCAAAATCAAGCGCAATCGCGGTTGCAGAGCTGACATTCGCACTGATGCTCAGCGTCCCCAACCACATTGTCGAGTACGATGAGGGCATGAAAGCCGGACAGTGGCTGAAGAACATCAAGAGAACCGAGCTTTACGGAAAGACACTGGGACTGCTTGGAATCGGAAACATCGCCAGCAAGGTTGCCGAGCGTGCAAAGGCTTTCGGCATGGATGTCGTGGCTTATGATAAGTACGTCTCAAGCTCAGCTGTGGCAAAGCTTGTTCCGTCCGTCGAGGACGCCGTCAAGGACGCCGACTACATCTCGATCCACATGCCGCTTACAGACGAGACCCGCGGAATGTTCAACAAGAAGCTCTTCTCCATCATGAACAAGAAGCCTGTCATCATCAACGCAGCCCGTGGTGCAATCATCGATGCCGATGACATGGTCAAAGCCCTTGATGAAGGCCAGGTTTCATGGTACTGCGCCGACGTTTATCCAAACGACCCACCGGCAGCAGACTACCCGATTCTCAAGGCAAAGCACGTCACACTGACCCCGCACGTCGGAGCCAACAGCAACGAGAACCTCAACAGAATCGGAGACGAGATCATTGAGACCATCAAAGGCCTTAAGGCTGAAGGCAAGCTCTGATGAAACTTGACGAGACCAACAAAGCCATAATCAAAGAGCTGAGCAACGGACGCAAGGCATTCTCCACAATAGCCGAAAAGATCGGAATCACGGAGAACACCGTCAGATCCAGAGTCAACAAACTTCTGGAGGACGGAGTTCTTCAGATTTCCGGCCTTGTGGACCCGCAGAGCATTCCCGAGATGCAGGTCGTGATCATGGGCATCAAGCTCAGCACGCTGGATCTGGAGCTCAAGGCCAAGGAGATGCTGAACCTCAAAGGAGTCATCTCAGTTGTCGTGGTCACGGGAAGATATGATCTGATCGTCCAGCTTGTGACAAGCACGCAGGACGACCAGAGCCTTCTGAACTTCTTCAAGAACGAGCTTTCCAAGATCAAGGGAATCTCTGATGTGGAGACGTTCGTCGTGTATCAGGCTCACAACTTCATGATTCCGTTCATCCTCTAGGTTATGGAACGAAACATAAGCACACAGGCCGTAGTTCTTTCAGTGAGACGCTTCGGGGAGCTGCACAAGGCAGTCACCCTTCTCTCACCCGAACTTGGCCTTGTAGATGCCATCATATTCGGAGGGCGCAAGGGCAAAAAGACGGCTCTTGCGCCTCTTTTCTCAATCAGCGAGATGCAGATCTATCACAACCCCGTCAAAAACGAGTACTCGGTTGTGGAGGCTGTAAGCTCCTTTGTGCCCATGGCCATAACAGAAGACCTTGCGTGCACCTACACGGCAGCCTTCTTCTGTGAAATCATCGCAAAATCTCCGTCAGACGAGCCCTTTCAGACCTTCTCTTTAATCTGCGATGCTCTTAGGGCATTGGAGCAGAAACCACAGAACAGAAAGAGAATCACCGCATCTTTTATCTGGAAGCTGATGCAGATTTCAGGCACTGCCTGCGACCTTGAGTCCTGCCCTGTCTGCGACAGGCCGTACGCAGAAGACGAGACTTTGTTTTTCTCAAATCCAATGGGAGTTCCATGCTGTAAAAGCTGCTCGGACTCAGAATACCTTGTCCTTCTTCCGGGATCTCGGCGCTATCTAAGGCACACAATGCCCATGAGCTTCAATGAGGCAGTCAGCGTTGAAATCAATGCCGCAGCCGAGGACAGAATCTTCCGCTACATGCTCAGATGGGCATCGATCTTTGCCCAAAGCCCGCTTAAGACTCTCAAGGAACTGTCGACATTCAGTTGAAAGGTCCACATTTTTCCCTTATTCTTAAAGTACCTTAATTTGTATTTTTATTTTTGGGAAAGCCACCTTCGGGCGGCTCGGTTATATAGATGAAATGGAAAATCAGACAAGCCGCCTATGAGGACATCAAGGCGCTGCAGGACAGGTTCGCCCTGAACCTGATTTCTGCCAGGATCCTCGCAGGAAGAGGTGTTTGCTCACCCGATAAGGTCAGATTCTGGCTTGAAAGCGATATCTCTTTTCTGCACAACCCGTTCCTTTTCGAGGACATGGAGTTTTTCTGCGACCGCATCCTCCAGGCCGTTGAGGACAACGAGAAGGTGCGCGTCTTCGGAGACCGCGATGTAGACGGCATCACAAGCACGGCACTTTTGGTGACAGAACTTCGCCAGATGGGCCTTGATGCCTCATACACAGTCCCGATGGGCGACCAGCCCTACGGAATGACACCTTCCAGCGTAAAACAGGCCATCAAAGACGGCGTGACTCTTGCCATAACCGTTGACTGCGGAATCTCATGCATAAGCGAGATTGACTATGCTCAGAGCCATGGGCTGGATGTTCTTGTCACAGACCACCACATCCCTGCAAGCGACCTTCCGCCTGCAAGCGCCATCATTGACCCCAAGGTCACAGGCTGCGGCTACCCGTTCGAGTCTTTGGCAGGCGTAGGTGTGGTTGCAAAATGCATCTGGGCCATGCGCTTTGCCCAGAACAAATTCTACCGCTCCCCCGTCATCCTGCTTCACTCATATCCCGGAAACGACACTGTGGTCATAGAGGCAGCCCGAATCGAGAACCTCCAGGTCACAGGGCGCATCGCCGAGGAGGTTGTTCCTGGCACACTGCCCGAGCACAACAGCCGCCTTGTGAAGTTTCTCTCATCAGGTACTCCGATTTATGTCCTTGACCGCGACCAGGAGATGCTTCAGCTGAAAAAGGCCTTCCCCAAGGCCGATATCTACACGGCAGAGCTACGCGATGAATTTCAAAAGGCCCTGCCCGGTATCAAAGGAAAATCACTTTTTGCCTTAAGCCAGGTCAGCCGCTTTGCCTTGTACACACAGGTCAGAAGCGAGCTTGATACCCTGATTGGACTTTTCGGAGCTTATGTGCGCGCAACAACACCTGCTCTTTACAAGGACTATCAGAACATCATGGACCTTGTGGCAATAGGAACCATCAGCGATCTGATGCCCATGACAGATGAAAACAGAATCCTTGTCAAAGCAGGACTTAAGGTTCTTGAGACCCAGCCCAGAGAAAGCCTCAGGCCGTTTCTGGCAATGCAGAATCTTCTGGGAAGAAAACTTTCCACAACTGATGTAGGCTGGCAGATATCACCTTTGTTGAATGCATCAGGTCGCCTCGGACGCCCTGATGAGGCAATTGACATGCTCCTTTCCACAGACCAGGTCAGTGCCATGGAGCACGCCCAGGAGCTTGGAAAGCTCAACAAGGAGCGACAGCGCCTTGGCGAGGAAGCCTGGTCAAGACTTCAAGGCAAGGCCAAAAAAAGCTATGAAAGCTTCGGAACCAAGATGGTTCTTGTCAACGACACCAACATCGCCCGCGGAATCACAGGCATCATAGCCACAAGGCTTCTTAAGGCATTCAGGTGCCCGGCCATTGTGATTACGGCAACCGACGACGGAAGGGCCATAGGATCGATGCGAAGCTCAGAAGGCTTCAACTGTCACGATTTTCTTTCAAACTACGCCGACCTCTTTGATGACTACGGCGGCCACGCTCAGGCCGGAGGCTTTTCTCTTGACCCGGACAAGGTGGACGAACTTTGCATCCGAATCTCTGAGGATGTGGACTATCTGGACTGCCCGCAGAGCGAAGCCGACGAGACTCTGGAGGTGGACGCCGTTCTTACAAAGGACGACATGCGTGAGAACCTGATTCAGACTGTCGAGCGCTTTGAGCCCTACGGCGAACAGAGCAGCCCCCTGTTGTTTCTCATCGAAGGTGCAAGAGTAGAAAACATCATGGCTATGCAGAACTCAAAGGACCCCGCCCATGCACACCTGAGAGTCACAATCTCATATGGCTCTCTTCAGTGGTCATGCGTTTTCTGGAGCGCAGGCCAGAGAGTCGGAACAGACTTCTCAGAAGGCGAGATTGTGGATGTGGTCTTTAAGATGGGACGAAACTACTACAAGAACCAGGAGCTGATTCAGCTGACTGTTATGGACATGAGAAGACACTGAGACGGCCAAATTTAAGGCCTGTCAGACTATCCATGAAAGGAGCTCGGACTTTTCCTTTCTGCCCTCGATCATATTGCGGATCTTCTCGGCGGCAAGGATTCCGAGCTCTTCCTTTCTGTGTCCGAGGGACTCGAACCTGACTTGCGAGGAATGGGCCAGATAGCTGTCGTCAAAGCTGACAAGCTTGGGAAGCGGGATGCCTGCTTTGGTAAGCTCCTTCACAAGATCAGATGCAACCATGTCGTTGTAGCAGACAATACCGTCGATTTTCTTCTGTGAAATCAGATCCAGGATACCGTTGTCAATTGTCATGCCGCGGTCCTGGACATCCTCCGTGGTGTACCATCTGACATCAGAGCGGTCAAGGCCAAGCCCTGTTTCGATAATACCTTCGGAGAATCCTGCATAGCGGAGAAGGCCCTGTCTGTCATCTGATTTGAAGATGCCGAGGATGTTTCTGCAGCCCTGCTCTATCAGCTTCTGCGATGCGATTTTTCCACCGGCCTTGTCGTCCATGCCCACAACAACGGAATCGGAAAGCTCCTGGTAGGAGCAGTGAAGGAAGACAATCGGGATTCCCAGGCTCTCGATTTCCTGATACAGGGCGATGTTCGGGTTCGGAAAGCCCGTCTTGGAGCCTTCGACAATAAGGCCGTCGCACTCGCCCAGCTTGATGACATCCTTCAGAATCTTGCGCTCAAGCTCGACCTTGTTACCTGTGGCGGCAAGGTTTATGCGGTAACCTGTTCCGTTGAGTGTGGACTCGATTCCGCTGACAATGCGCGGGAAGATGTATTCGCTTATGTAGGTGCAGATGATGAACACGTTCTTGAAGGCGCTCTGAGGCCTGGCCTGAGACCGCGAGGTAGACACATATGTGCCGCTTCCCTGAACCTGATAGACGGCGCCGTCGTTCTTGAGGCTGGAGATGGCCTGCCTGATGGTCTGACGGCTGACACCGAAGCGGCTTACCAGCTCGAATTCGGTCGGAAGTCTGCCTGTATCTGAATATCTGCCATCAGATATTTCTTTTTTGAGAACGTCCGCAATCTCGGAATACTTAGACATCTTTGGCACCCCCACTACAAAATGTTCATACAACTTCAGTTGAAGTCTAACACAAATTAGGAATTTGTAAAGATATTTGTATTGTTCTATTTTAGTTAACGATGATATACTGTCTGTACACTGTCAGAGACGGAGGTCAGCCATGGATCTTAAAAACACAGTAATCGGAATCGAGTTCGGCTCAACCAGAATCAAGGCCGTCATGATCGACAGCCAGTTCAGGCCAGTTGCTTCAGGCGATTTTGAATGGGAGAACAGACTTGAAAACGGCATCTGGACATATCACTACGATGAGGTTGAAAAGGGCCTTCAGACCTGCTTTTCCCGCCTCAAAGATGATGTGAATGCAAAGCTCGGAGTAAAACTTACCACAACAGGAGCAATAGGAATCTCCGCCATGATGCACGGCTATATTCCCTCCGACAGTTCTTGGACGCCACTTTGCGGCTTTCGCACATGGCGCAACACCATCACAGGCCAGGCTGCAGAAAAACTTACAGATTTATTCGGATTCAACATCCCCCAGCGCTGGTGCATAGCCCACTTTTATCAGGCCATCCTCAACTGCGAGGACCACGTTGCCAAGGTCTCTCATGTACAGACCCTAGCCTCCTATGTCCACCGCCTCTTATCAGGTGAGAATGTCATAGGAATAGATGACGCCTCAGGAATGTTTCCGATTGACAGCGAAAAAAACGACTTTGACAGCACCATGGCCGACAAGTTCCAAAAGCTCACTGGCTTTGACATAAGAGAAGTGTTTCCCAAGGTCCTCACAGCAGGTCAGAGTGCAGGAAAACTGACAAAAGACGGCGCCCTGCTTCTGGATCCCAGCGGAGATCTGGAAGCCGGAATTCCGCTTGCGCCCCCTGAGGGAGATGCCGCAACAGGCATGGTTGCAACTGACTCGGTACGTCTTGGAACCGGAAACGTCAGCGCGGGAACAAGCGACTTTGCAATGGTCGTAACTGACAAGAAGCTCAAGGTCCACCGCGAGATCGACATGGTCACAACCCCGTCCGGCAAGGCTGTTGCCATGGTGCATTGCAACAACTGCACAACCGACATCAACAGCTGGATAAATCTTTTCGGGCAGTTTGCACAGCGCGCGGGCCTAGTAATTTCAAAGAACGACCTGTTCTCATTGCTCTACTCCATCTCACTTGAAGGAAAGCCAGACTGCTCAGGCCTTATGAGCTGCAACTATTACTCTGGTGAAGGAGTGACGGACTTTGACGGAGGCATTCCGCTTTTCCTGCATAGGCCTGATGACCATGTGAACCTTGCAGACTTCATGAGAAGCCACATGATGAGCGCCATGTCCACACTAAAAATCGGAATGGATATTCTCAGAGAAGAAGGTGTTGCCATAGACAAGATCTTCGGACACGGAGGCTACTTCAAAACCCCTGTTGCAGGACAGAAGATATTAAGCGCCGCAATAGGAGCCCCCGTTTCCGTCATGGAGACAGCTGGAGAAGGCGGCCCTTACGGTATGGCACTGCTTTGCGCCTACATGATCTGGGGAACTTCCATGAGCCTTGAGGATTACCTTGACAGCAAGGTCTTCTGCTCAAGCAGAACCGAGACGATCATGGCAAGCGACGACGAGGTCAAAGGCTTTGACAAATACATTCAGGACTACAGAAAGGTCCTTGAGATAGAGCGACGCGCATTGGAGGTATTTAATGCTTGAGAAACTCAAAGAAGAGGTCCTTGCGGCCAATCTGCTTCTGCCAAAATACAATCTTGTCACATTCACCTGGGGTAATGTATCGGCAATCGACAGGGAAAAAGGCCTTGTTGTAATAAAGCCGTCAGGAGTCGAATACGATGAAATGAAGGCCTCTGACATGGTCGTCGTTGACCTTCAGGGAAACGTTGTGGAAGGCTCTCTCAGACCATCAAGCGACACTCCCACACACCTTGAACTGTACAAGGCATTTCCTTCGATCAAAGGCATTGTACATACCCACAGCCGCTGGGCAACAAGCTTTGCTCAGGCAGGATGCGCACTTAAGCCCATGGGGACAACCCATGCCGACTATTTTTACGGAAGCATCCCCTGCACCAGATCTCTTACAGATGACGAAATCAAGGGAGAATACGAAAAAAACACAGGTCTTGTGATAATCGAGACCTTCAGCGGCAAGGACGCTTCAGCCATTCCCGGAGTTCTTGTAAGAAACCACGGACCGTTTGCATGGGGAACATCTGCTGCCAACGCAGTTCACAACGCAGTTGTCATGGAGGAAGTTGCCTTCATGAACTATCACGCAATCACACTTGATCCCAAAGCCCCCTGCGTAAGCCAGGGTCTTTTGGACAAGCACTACTACAGAAAACACGGAAAGAACGCCTATTACGGCCAGGGAGGAAATAAATGAAGAAGGAATTCTGGTTCATAGTCGGAAGTCAGGACCTGTATGGACAGGAGGTTCTCAGAACAGTCGCAGAACGTGCCCAGGAGATGGCAAAGGAACTTTCAAAAGTCCTGCCCTATCCTTTGGTCTACAAAGTCACTGCCATGAGCAACAGCCAGATCACCGATGTGATAAAAGAGGCCAACTACGATGATTCTTGCTACGGAATCGTAACCTGGTGTCATACATTCAGCCCTTCCAAGATGTGGATCAACGGATTTACCAATCTTCAGAAACCCTACTGCCACCTGGCAACCCAGTACAACCTGGAAATCCCTGACAACGAAATAGACATGGACTACATGAACCTGAACCAGAGTGCCCATGGCGACAGAGAGCACGGCTTCATCGCAGCAAGACTCAGAACAAGCCGCAAGATAATCGCAGGCTACTGGAAAGACGAAGAGCTGCAAAGGCGCCTGGGAAAGTGGATGCGCGTCTGTATCGGAGTGCGCGCCTCACAGACTATGAAGGTCATGAGATTCGGCGACAACATGAGAGAAGTCGCAGTAACCGAAGGCGACAAGGTCGAAGCTCAGATCAAGCTCGGCTGGCAGGTCAACACCTGGGCAACAGGCGACCTTGTAAAGGAAATGTCAAAAGTCACTGAAGGTGAAATCGACAGCCTGATGGAAGACTATAAGTCAAAATATGACATTGCCACTGACAACATCCAGGCCATCCGCTACCAGGCCCGCGAAGAGATTGCCATGAAGAAAATGATGGACAGAAACGGCTGCAAAGCCTTCACCAACACTTTCCAGGACCTCTACGGCATGGAGCAGCTTCCCGGCCTGGCATCTCAGAACCTCATGGCCCAGGGATACGGCTACGGCGGCGAGGGCGACTGGAAGGTCAGCGCCATGACCGCCATCATCAAGGCCATGGGCAAAAACGAAAACGGCAGCTCCGCCTTCATGGAGGACTATACCTACCACCTTGTCAAAGGCAAGGAATACAGCCTCGGCGCCCATATGCTTGAAGTCTGCCCCTCCCTTGCTGCAGACAGACCACGAATCGAAACCCACCATCTGGGAATAGGCATGAACGAAAAGGACCCTGCCCGTCTTGTATTCGAAGGCAAGGCAGGTAAGGCCATAGTCGCTTCCCTTATCGACATGGGTGGCCGCCTTCGCCTGATTGTACAGGACATCGAAGCCGTCAAGCCGATCATGAAGATGCCCAACCTTCCCGTCGCCAGGGTCATGTGGAGAGCCCTCCCCGACCTCACAACCGGCCTTGAGTGCTGGCTTCTGACAGGCGGTGCCCACCACACCACGCTCTCCTACGATGTCGATGCCGAGATGCTCCGTGACTGGGCCAGAATCATGGACATCGAGTTCGTCCATATCGGCAAGGACACCACGGTCGAGTCCCTCGAAAAAGAGCTTCTGTATAACGACCTTATCTGGAAGTTGAAATAGTTGTCTGGGCTGTCTGGTGCGTCTGGGGTGTCTGGTGTGTCTGGGGCGTCTGGGCTGTCTGGTGCGTCTGGGCTGTCTGCGGCTAACTGATTGACTGATTCTTAACTTTTTTTTGTGTTTTTTTCGAAAAAACCAGAATATTTTCGACACTTTTTTTGTATTAGATGGCAAAGGAGAAAAGAGATGAGACTTCTTTGCTTTGAATCATTACGGCGCCCGCAGGATTCGGACTTCGGCGGGAACAGAGGGTCTTCGGCTCGGGGAGACATTGAAAAGAACGGCTACTTCTATCATGTAGTATCGCAATCATGGAGAAAAGAGACAATCTTCTATCCTGACATAGCACGGTACAGGCATGATTTACTATGCAAGACATGTGCCGAAAACGGAGTGACGGTACTGTTTTCCGTCACTATGCCCAACCATACCCATGATGTTCTGATGGGACCAAGCTGGGATGTCATTTCCAAGGTGATGAAGGTAGTGAACTCGCATGTAAGCTACTATATACGAAAGAAATATCCTGAAAAGAAGAAGGTTTTCCGCAAATACCCGGTCTACGTGATAATCAGGGATATCAAAATTCTTTTCTATCTCGGCAAATATGCATATGACAATCCGTTGGTGCTTACTGAAAGTGATAAAGGAGCTCCACATAGCTGCTTCAAGGCGTTTGAGACCGGAAAGCTCCAGGAGCCGGCATACGACAGAAGCATATATCAGAAGCTGTTCGGACTAACTGTTCAGGAACTCGTAAATCTGTATAAAACCATGACGAAAGAACAGATCATGGCATATGCAG
Organism: uncultured Spirochaetaceae bacterium; assembly: GCA_900321635.1. GTDB lineage: Bacteria > Spirochaetota > Spirochaetia > Sphaerochaetales > Sphaerochaetaceae > UBA9732. Next base: position 39,221 of record ONWV01000008.1, read on the forward strand.
AGGAACGGTTTTCAGACTGGACAGAGGAACAAAACAGGCAACTATTCATAAACAGCAACTATAAGCCGAAAAAACAAAGAAACAGTAAGCCGCAGACAGCCCAGACACACCAGACGCCTCAGACGCACCAGACACACCAGACGCACCAGACACACCAGACGCACCAGTCATCCCAAACAAAAAGGCTGCCGCAATAGCGACAGCCTGAAGAACTAAGGGGGATTTTCTGATTATCAGTAGATTCCCCAGAATGCCTTGATCGGGTCCGGTCCGTAGTAGATGAACTGGTGCGATACGTAGGAGGCAAGTCTCCATCCGAGAATCAGTGCAACCAGTGCGGCACCTGCCCAAGGAGATCCTGTGACCTTGTACATCTTTCTGTAGATGTAGCTCATGATCGGAGCCATGACAATCACAGAAAGGATTGTATGGACATCGAATACTGTTCCGTGACCTGCAGTTGAGAATGTGATTGCCAGTGCGAGCCAGACAACCAGTTCTGCTCCGAGAGAAGTTGCAATCACGTTGATCAGAGTGTCTACTCTGTCGCTGACGTTCTTGATTGCCCACATGTTGTTCAGTGTGCTGATTACCAGTGTGAACGGAAGCAGGATGACTGCATACTTGAGGGTTCTCATGAATCCGACAGGACTCATAAGCTCCCAGGATCCGTCGGCTGACATGAATCTTGCATTGAACAGAGCCTTGATGATGACGGCCATGTTGTAGAAGGCTGCGAACAGAATCACTGCCAGAAGAATTGACTTGAAGGCATTTGCAACGCCGCAGTTGAGATGGACTGATGAGAACTTTGCAAGAGTTCCGCCCTTCTTCTTTGTGATGAAGTAAAGGACTGTGAACAGAGCAGCTCCGACAGCAGCAGTTACAATGACCATGGTCATGGTTCTTACCTGACCCGGCTCCCAAGGCAGCCACTTGGTATTGGTTGCATTGGAGATTGTAAATGATCTGTCACCGCTTGATGCCATCCATGTTCCGACAAAGGCTGCAACTACTGCAAAGCAGATTGCAATCCAGAAGCTCGAGCTCTTTGTGCTGAGTGTCGGAGTGTAAAGATCGAACTTGGCTGTGCTGAAGAACTTTGATCCGAGAAGGATTGCAGTAAGAGCCATGAGCGATGCGATCATCGTGCAAGTTGCAAGAGTTGTGAACAAAAGTGTCCAGTAGCTTCCGCCTGCGTACTTTGTGTCATAAGGCTTGGATGCAGGATCTCCGATAGGACCGTTGTTCCAGTTCATGACCTGGCTGAAGAACTCGCAGGTCTTTGTGACTGCCTTGGCATCCCAGAGGTTTCCGTTATGGATTGTCTCAGGGCTGTAGAACAGTCTTGCGCGGTTCTCGGAAATAGCCTTGGCAAGAAGTGCTGAGTTGGCGATTGTTGTGTCGAAGATCTGACCGATGTACTGGCCCTTTCCGTTGGGATCGACTGAAAGATCCGGCTCATAGTACCAGCCGTTTCTCTTTGCCTCGTCAACATGGAAGGTCTGCTGGTAGCGCTCGGTCTTTCCGCTCTCAAGATAACCCGAATCCTCGTGAACACCTACACCTGACATGACGTTGAGCTGCGGATCTCTGATGACCTCGACACCTGCGACTTTGATTTTCTTGTTGAAGTTTCCGCCCGGTGAGAGTCTTGCTCCCTTCGGATACTCGGAAACGGCCTTCTCTTCTGCGGCCTTAAGTGATGTATAAACTGCGAAGTCTTCCTTGCTGAGCTTGTCCTTTGCAAGAGCATCAGGATCTGCGCTCTGAATCTGCTCGGCTGTGACCTCGACTCCGAATCTGTCATGAAGGACATTGAACATACGGTCGCTGAGTGTGAGATATGCACCTGAGAGGTTTACGACTGCTGCGCTTCCCAGAGCACCTGCTGAGTGGGCCCAGACACCGATTCTTGTGTTATCGATGAACTTGACGTTCTTGCAGTACTCGAAGATGTCGTACATTCCCTGAGATCCGCCGCGGAAGTAGTTTTCCTCCCTGAAGCCGTCCTCGGTGATTGCCGGCTGCTCTGAAAGACCGCAACCGTACATGCTTGCATTCAGTACGACGAAGCCGCGCTTTGCAAGTTCCCAGGCGACCATGTTGCTGGCAGCCAGGCTCTCTGATCCGCCGTGGAACAGGATGATGGCAGGAAGGCTGTCCTCGCTGTCGACGTTCCTGGGCTCATACTGCTCGAAATTCAGAGCAGCGCCACGGACATCAAGAGTGATGTTCTTGATGATGACTTTGTTGCCCCTGGTGATTGTCAGACCTGCAATGGCGCTGAAAATCAGGGTAAGGACAATGAAGACTCCCAGAACGCGCCATGCGTTTTCGGGGGTCAACAGATTGAATTTTCCCTTCTTCATAGTATATCTCCTTTTATTATGAAAGCTCAGTTCTCAGGAAAGTAATCCGTTTTTACGACTTCACCGGATTTGGAATCAACGCTGATGATGTACTTGCCTTCCCTCCAGGTGGTGACTTTGTAGACTGCAGGACTTGTGCTCTTATCAAGCTCCACTTCCCACTTCTGGACATAAACCTTGGATGTTCCGATGCTCTTCAGGGCAATATCTACAGCCTTGTCCTTGGAAATACCACCGCAGGAAACAAGAGTCACGGAAAACAGAAGAACAAACAGTGCGATAAGGTAGGCCTTCTTCATATCAACTCCTTTTGTACAGACTTATTACGGGCAAAAATCCTGTAAAGGATAAAAATTTGTCTGTATAAATCAAGTTTATGGTAGCACGCACCTATCAATTTGTAAATGCAATTTGTAAACCATTTTTCACGCCAAAGAGGACTAATTTGATATTTAATTTCAGAAATGTTGCTGTCCCTGGTATTAGGATTCCGATTTACGGGACTTGAAGGTGTTCGGAATATAAAGCAGAGCCATTGTGATTATGGCACTCCAGTTCTGCTGGAAGAAGAATCTTGAAGCTATGACCTTCAGGATTATGAGCATAAGAATCAGGCCGACAAGGATGCGGAAACAGATTCTGCAAAGCCTTACTACCCTCTCATTCTTAAAGAACGAAAGGATTCCCAGAACCAGAAGAAGCGGATTTACAAAGACGATATTCTCGTTGAACCAGGTCACATCGTGATTTGTGAAGCACATCATGAAAAAAAGGACCGAACCCAGAATTCCGAAGATGATGCACACAATGCCCCTGTAGATTCCATTGGCCCTGTCAAAGCCCAGATACCACAGTAAAACCGAAATCCCGCCAAGAATAAGACCAAACAGTGCGGAGAACAGGATGTTGCTTTGAGGCTTGTCAGGAACGGAGGGATACAAAGAGCCGTTGTCCACCACAACCGTGCTCTTAAGACCAAAGTACTCCATCACGGCTTTTTCAAGAACATCGGGAAGGAACATCTCGTCCCACAGCGTGGCTTCTTTGTCGATCATTGAACTCTGAAGAAACTCAAGGCCCCACTGAATGAAGCGGTTTCTGGAAAGAGCGCGCGAAGCCTGCTGACGGAATGTGTAGCCTCTTTGGCTCTGCGCCCACTTCTTAAAGTCCCCGACCGTTGCCCTGTCAATGATGTCTCTGAGTCTTGTGGCGCAGTTATCTTTATAGTGATGATACAGATAGTCGCGGTTTTCGTGACTTGTATTTTCATCCATGAAACGGACAATGGCCTTCTTCTGTGCAGGTGTAAGAGGCAGGACTACAGTTGTGGCATTTCGCCCGTCGTCCTCAAGCTCCGCCATGCGAAGGTCCGCATATGAAGAAAGACACACGAACCAAAGCCTTCCCATGATGAAATTCTTGATAAAGTCATCGCTTGAAAACGAGAACGTGCCGTAGTCAAATGCGATATTGCGCCCCGTGGGGGTCTGGACCAGAAAGGCCGAGTGCCCGAACCACGAATAAAGAGGCCCGCCCTGCGATATTGTCAGAAGTGATATTGTGTAGCTGTCCCAGTAGTCATCGTTGCCGTCATCCGTCATGTCAAAATACCTATTGAGCATGGGAACCGAGTCAAATGAATGCACCTCATCTGCATGGTTTATGCTGATGGCAAAGACCGAAGCGAGACAAAATGCAAATAACAAGACGGAAAAAGACAGCTTTTTCATCAATTGAAATAATACATCAAAAGAATGTGCTTGTCAGTTCACAGACTGCTTTCCGTCAGCCTACTTTGATAAAAAATTGCAATTGGACTGACAAAATCAGCCCAGTCGGCAAAAAAAAGCAAACCGGGCTGACAGAAAAGCAATTAAAACTCAGAAAACCGGCTCAGGCGTTCTTGGCAACCTTGTTTCTGATGACAAACAGGGTTCCGATCATCATTGCAATTGCAATCGGAAGGACAATCAGCCAGTTCGGAATGATACCTGCGATGATATATGCAACGAATGAGACAGCGGCGACCGTGATTGCATACGGAAGCTGTGTGTTGACGTGGTTGATATGGTCGCAGTCGGCTCCGGCTGATGCCATGATTGTAGTATCGGAAATCGGCGAGCAGTGGTCACCGCAGACAGCACCTGCCATACATGCGGACACGCAGACAACACCGATTGAAGTTGTGATCGGGAAGACGCTGATTGTGATAGGAATCAGGATTCCGAAGGTTCCCCACGATGTTCCTGTTGAGAATGAAAGGAAACATCCGATCAGGAAGATGATTGCAGGAAGCATGACCTGAAGTCCGGCAGCAGATCCCTCTACCAGGCCTGAGACGAACTCTCTTGCACCCAGGCTGTCTGTCATTGCCTTGAGGGTCCATGCGAAGACCAGAATCAGGATTGCAGGAACCATGGCCTTGAAGCCTTCGGGAAGGCAGCTCATGATGTCCTGGAACTTGAGGGTTCTTCTTGCAAGATAGTAGATGATTGTGATGATGAATGTGCATGCGCTGCCCAGCATCAGACCTACGGATGCATCTGAGTCAGAGAAGGCCTCGATGATTGAGGCGCCCTGGAAGAAGCCGCCGCTGTAAAGCATGCCGATGACACATGCGATGATCAGGACAACAATCGGGAACACAAGATCGATGACCTTGCCGCCCTTTCTGCCCTTCTCCTTCAGAGTCTCATCTTCCATGACCTCGATCTTCTCGGCGAATGAGCCGCTGCGCTTGATCATGGAATCGATCTTCTGCTTTGCACTTTCCTTGGTGTAGGGCTCGAACTTGCGCATCGGGCCGTAGTCGAACTTCATAAGAGCAAGGGAGATCATCATGACGATGGTCAGAATTGCGTAGAAGTTGAAAGGAATGACCTTAACAAAGAGGCTGAAGCCGCTGACGCCTGAGTCCTTAACAAAGCCCGAAACAGCTGCTGCCCATGAAGAAACAGGAGCGATGATGCAGATCGGGGCTGCCGTTGCATCAATCAGGTAGCTGAGCTTCTCCTTGGAGATTCCGTGCTTTTCGGCAACAGGTCTCATAACCGAACCGACTGTCAGGCAGTTGAAGTAGTCGTCGATGAAAATCAGAACACCAAGGGCTGTGGTTGCAAGCATTGCACCTGTCTTTGTCTTGATGTGCTCGGATGCCCAGCGGCCGAATGCCTCGGATCCGCCTGCCTTGTTCATCAGGGCTACGATTGCACCGAGGATAACAAGGAAAATCAGAATTCCGACGTTATATGCATCGGCAACGGATGCGACATAGCCGTCCTGGAAAACATGGACCAGTGTTCCCTCGAAGCTGAAACCTGAATAGAGAAGTCCTCCGATGAGGATACCGATGAACAGAGAGGAATAGACCTCTTTGGTAGCCAGGGCCAGGCCGATTGCTACAACCGGCGGAAGAAGAGCCCAGGCGGTGTTGGCGAAATCTCTGCCTGAAACGGCAGCGACGATCATCAGTACGACGACCACCAGCACAAAGGCGCACATTACGTACGTTGATTTCTTGGTTTTACCCATAAAAAAACCTCCCGAAACCGTGCCATGATACTACCATGACACTATCTCAGAAGGCTGAACAAGTGTACGATAGCTCTCCGCATTTCTGCGACAGTCTGCAGGATATTGTCCTACAGCCCGGACGCCTTCATCCTCAGGCAGGACTTAGGCCCCTCGGCGGTTTCCCCTTTTGATGCCCGTCATTTCCTGAAAACAGGCAGCTACTCTTTGAAACCGCTCCTCTATCATGAACTAGAGTTTCTGTTGTGATGTTATGAAACAGTCGGCTTTATGTCAACTGCAGGGCATAACAATATTTAATCAAAGTTCTGCTATTGCTTCAATTTCGACTTTAGCTCCCTTGGGTAAAGCAGCCACCTGGAAGCATGATCTAGCAGGCTTATGGTCTCCGAAAGCCTTGGCATAGACTTCGTTGAATGCTGCAAAGTCCTTGATGTCTGACAGAAAGCATGTGGTCTTCAGAACCTTGCAAAGGCAAGATCCTGCGGACTCAAGGACCACAGAGAGATTCTCAAGAGCCTGAGCTGACTGGGTCTTGATGTCGGCCTCAAGGTCACGCGGAAGCTGACCGGAGGTGAAAACAAGGTTTCCCGAAACTGTTGCGTGGCAGTACGGTCCGATTGCGGCAGGTGCCTTATCACTGAAAATAGTCTTCATATCTTAATCCTCCAAAAATAATAATCAAATCACATGAGTCCGGTGATCTTTCCGTTCTCATCAATATCTATGACCGTTGCCTGAGGAACCTTTGGAAGGCCCGGCATAGTCATGATCTCTCCTGTGTAGACTACCACAAAGCCCGCTCCTGCGCTTGGTTTGACATCACGAACCGAGACTGTGAAACCTGTAGGTGCACAGAGCTTCTTGGGGTCGTCGGAGAAGCTGTATTGTGTCTTTGCCATGCACACGGGACACTTGGAGAATCCAAGAGCCTCAAGCTTCTTGAGCTTTGTCTTGACGCCTGCCGCGTAGGAGACAGAAGAGCCTCCGTAGATGCGCTTTACGATCTTTTCTATTTTGGTCTCAAGGCTGTCTTCATCTTCATAGGTAAGCTCGACGCGGGAAGGAATATCGCAAAGGCGCACAACCTCCTCTGCCAAGGCAATTCCGCCCTGCCCTCCCTTGGCCCAGACTTCCGACAGAACCGCATTGACTCCAAGCTCCTTGCAGCGCTTTGCAACTAGGGAAAGCTCTGCTTCGGAGTCTGTGGGGAAGCGGTTGATTGCAACCACGCACGGAACCTTATAGACGTCTGTCATGACAGAAACATGGCGTAAAAGATTGGGAAGACCCTTTTCCAGGGCATCAAGATCCTCTGAACCAAGGCTGTCCTTCTTAAGGCCGCCGTGCATCTTCAAGGCCCTGACTGTAGCCACGACAACAACCGCAGAAGGCCTGAGGCCTGTGGTCCTGCACTTGATGTCCATGAACTTCTCGGCACCAAGATCCGCACCGAAGCCTGCCTCGGTAATTACATAGTCGCCACACTTAAGCGCCATTCGAGTTGCCAGAACTGAGTTACAGCCGTGGGCGATGTTTGCAAAAGGACCTCCGTGGATGAAGGCAGGAGTTCCCTCAAGGCTCTGGACAAGGTTGGGCTTTAGGGCATCTTTCAAGATGGCCGTCATGGCACCCTGGGCCTTAAGATCGGCTGCTGTTACAACCGAGCCGTCGTATTTATAACCTACAATGATCTTTCCAAGACGTGCCTTCAAATCGGAAATGGAAGAAGAAAGGCACAGGATTGCCATGACCTCGGATGCTACTGTGATATCATAGCCGTCCTCTCTGGGGCATCCGTTTTTGGCTCCGCCAAGGCCGTCTACCACAAAGCGCAGCTGACGGTCGTTCATGTCCACACAGCGTCTCCAGACTATGGTCTTGGGGTCAATTCCAAGCTCATTACCCTGGAAGATGTGGTTGTCTATCATGGCAGCCAGAAGATTGTTTGCAGCTCCGATTGCATGAAAATCACCTGTGAAAT
>ONWV01000033.1 GCA_900321635.1 uncultured Spirochaetaceae bacterium
AAAATATTCGACTTTTTGAGAAAGATTTTCTTTTTTTTGTTCTGAAAGATTGAAAAGCAGTCTACAGAGCAAAATTTTGCATCACAGACTGCCTTAGCAGTCTACGGAGCAATTTTTTTCATCTCAGACTGCTTTTTTTTCTCAACTATCTTTCCTGAAAAAAAACGCCTTTCCTCCAAGCGGAAGAAAGGCGGTAAAACTGATTAATGAATTAAATCATGTCTACTGAGGATATATGGTCCAATTTGAAGGAACATTAGTTCCCTTCACCCAAAATCCAGGTGCATCCTTGGTATAGAAGCTTCCTGTAGTGTTAATACCATACACCCAGTCATATACACAATCATCTGCATCGATATTAGTTGCCAGACAAGTAATAGAAGTAAGACTTGTACAGTTTTTGAACATGCACCAATAGCTTTGATTTTCCAATGTTGCAGCGGGAAGAGCTGGCGCTTTCGTCAGACTTGTACATCCGTTGAACATGTATGCATAACATCCATTTGTTAATATTGCCGCAGGAAGAACCAGACCATCAGCAGATTTTAAATGCGCGTTCCCTGAGAACAAACTGCTGAACACATATGTGTCGGACAAAAAATACAAATTCTTAAAATCTGTTTTTGAAATCAGGCTCATGGCATTGCCGTATAAAATACAATCCTCGTTGCAGTTTATTACCATGGGCGCAGAAGAAGTACTCTCAGTTCCAATTGCATAGAAACTGACCTCATCACCAGCATTTACACTGATGCTTTGGGATGAGTAATCAATCAAATCTCCACCGTTAATTGAATAAGCTAATGACGATGACGGATTTATGATGGTGAATGCATTGTCACTTGCAGCACTGAACTTAAATGTAAGAGGAATGTCCTGTCCGTATACTTTTTGGCTCCATGTTGACGGAATGCCGTTAGAACCAGTTTCCCATTCGATACCAAGAGGATGTCTTGTGAATGTTCCTGTCGAAGCAACACCGGATACCCAGTTTGTGGTGCATTCCGGTGCAGAAATATCAGTTGCCAGACAGGTAATACTGTTAAGACTTGAGCAGCCGTTGAACATATAATAATAGCAATGATCAGCAAGTGTTTTGGCAGGAAGAACCGGTGCTGTTGTAAGATTTGAGCAGCCAGAGAACATACTTTCATAACAACGATAGGCCAGTTGTGTAGCAGGAAGCTCAGGTGCTCTTTCGAGCTTGTTGCAGCCGGCGAACATAAATGCATAACAACTCGCTGCTAACGTTTTAGCAGGAAGAACCAAGTCATATGTATCATGATTTTTGATGCAGGTATTACCAGCAAAAAGACCTAGTAAAGAACCACTAGGTACTTCTTTTGCTTCTGCAAAGCCATCTGAATCAATCAGACTCATCACATTTCCATATACGTAGCACTCAGAATCGCAAACAATCTTAAAAGGAATAATTATGGCCTTTGCATCTTCTTCATAATTTCTGTAAAAACAGATTTTATCGCCTGCAGATACTTCAACATGTTGCTCATCTTCCAATTCCCTTTTAGCCTGGCCGTTTAGTGAATACTCAACAAGAGAGAGGTCATAATTATCTTTGTAATTAATCCAGAATTCTCCGGCATTAATAAACTCAAGAGTCAGCGGAATCTTATACGGATCAAAAGTAACCTTTACAGAACATGTTTCATATACAGTATTATCCGAATTGGATGTTACGGTTATCGTAGCCTCTCCGTCACCGACGCCTGTCACCTTACCGTTTGCATCTACTTTTGCAACCTTAGGATCACTGGATGACCAGGTAACACTCTTATCCGTTGCATCTTCAGGAAGAACTGTAGCAACAAGAGTTGCTTCTTCCCCAGTAGAAATATCCAGTTCTGTCTTATTAAGGCGGATTTCTTTAACCTCAACTTTCGTATTAAGGCCAATGTCAATTGAGTTGTCACATGCCACAAAGGCAAGAAGTACTGAAAGCAGTACAGTTAAAACGATTGAAAGTTTTCTCATATCCTTGCCTCCTTACAGTGTGAATCTAGCACCCAGCATGGTATCAAAGGAGCAGTCCCTTGATTCGCTCTGGTAACAAATTCCAAAATCAGTTCCAAGCGTGAGGGCGATTTTCTCACTGACTGCATAACCAACGCCAAGAGACAGATTAAGACCTACGAAGAAGTTTCTCATATCTCCCAGAATCCTTTCCTGGATTCCTACTCCGAAATCGGTTGTCATTGTCCACTTGTCATTGATCGTCAAAAGACAGCCCACATAAGGCATGAGTGCGTTGAGCACCTGATAGTTGTCCTTGGACTCGTTGTAGCTGTAGCTCGAATACTTTACATTGATTCCCAAGCAGAAAGCTTCCTTGAGATTAAGTCTGACACCGGTCTCAAATCCATATCCGTACTTCGATAAGAATGTGGCATCATCACGCTGAATAAACTGCAATGAATACGGTGATGCCTTAAGATCTGCGCTGACTGATGCCGCATAGACGCATGAAAGAGCGACAATCAGCACAATTGCCAATAAAACAGATTTCTTTGTCACTGTTTAACCCCTAAAAAAGAATACAAAAAATACAAGGAATTATTTGGCAAAAATGCCTAATCCAATCCCTTCTTAATGAGTCTAGACCCCCTATTTCAATCCGTCAAGTTTTTTTATAAAAAAAGGCCCTCACCGAAGTGAAGGCCCAGTTTTCCGATACGGAAACTATCAGAGAATGATGATTCTCTTTGTGCATGCCTCAGGAGAATACTCCTCGCCGATTACGCCCTTGAGCTCCTCGGTAATGAACTGCATGACAACCTCATCAAGAGGAATACCTGTATCGAACTGATCTGATGCATTCTTGAAGATATAGTAAGTATCTCCGCCAGCTGCACAGAAGTTGTTGGTTATGACAGCATATGTCTTGTCAGGATCATACGGCTGGCCGTTGATGTCGTTGATTGTGACACGCTGGATTGACTTAGGTCCGTAGTATGTTGATGCAGGATAAGTCTCAGCGTTGCTGTCATATGGCTTTGTTGTGTCGATTGTGTAGGACATACCTGCAACCTGCGGGAATCCTCCGACAGGATCAGGTGAGCAGTATGTTGAAGCCTCAAGAGCCTCAAGAAGCTCTGAACCCTTGATGTAGATAACAGCCAGTGTGTTACCGAACGGCAGGACTGTGTTGATATCTCTCATTGTGACATCACCCGGCTCGATAGGTGCACGGATTCCACCACCGTTTGTAACTGCAATGACATCCTCTGCAGGAACCTTGAGGATTGAAGCATCCTTTACGATAGCCCAGCGCATTGCATCGGTGATAAGGTCACCGTTGTTTGTCTCCATGGTTCTGTTTCCAGGAGCCTTGACTCCGTTAAGAGAAACCTTTGACTCTGCGAACTTGACACCGTACTTCTGGTCGACTTCATCCATGAGCTTCTTTGCAAGAGCTGCAACTTCAGGATCGTCAGCAATCTCTGCGCAATCCTGGAGGAAATGCTGTTCAATCTTTCCGGTCTTGTCATCAAGAACGACGACACCAATGTTTGCGAACTTGGTACCTGTCTGCTGGATCGGAAGTCCGTCATACTCTGTGAACACTGAGTGAGAGTGTCCGTCGATGACCAAATCGATTCCACTGACATACTTCAGAAGGTTCGGTGATGTGTAAGGATCATCCTCTGATGCAACTCCGAGGTGTGCGAGACAGATAACTACGTCTGCACCTTCGTTCTGCTTGAGATGGTCTGTAACCTGCTGTGCGACTTTGAAGAAGTCCTCAAATACCGGGAAGTAGAGATTCTCGAGGTACAGAGGATTGACCTTTGTCTGTGTTACAGGAGTCTCAAGAGCAAAGATACCGATGTTTGCTCCTGTATTTGTTCTGAAAACTGCATATGGGGGAAGAATGCTGTTCTGGGTTGTTTTGTCAAAAACGTTTGCACAAAGAGCATAGAACTTTGCATCCTTCAGGTTTTCCATAAGCTGGTCATAACCATAGTCGAACTCATGGTTTCCAAGACCGACAACATGGTAAGGAACAGCATTCATCATTGTGATTGCATTGTGTCCCTTTGAAAGGCTTACATAAGGGGAACCCTGAGCGAAGTCTCCGTCATCAACAACGATGGTCTTTGCACCCTCTTTCTCATAATACTTATAAAGAGTGGCCATCTTTGCATAACCCTCAAGAGCTCCGTGAACATCGTTTGAATGCAGGATAACAACCTTGCCTTCGTAAGCTCCGTGGTAAACCTCGGAGATGGACTGTGCGAAGACACCTGTGATTGCGATGATCATGATCATCATGATTGCCGCAACTTTCTTGAATTTCTTCATTTTCTCCTCCTAGTCAGCTTTTGAGGAATGTTGCATCCCCGTAGCTGAAAAAGTGATATTTCTGCTCTACAGCATGCCTGTATGCGGCCAGAATGTGATCCTTACCCGCGAAGGCAGACACAAGCACAAGAAGCGTTGACTCCGGTGTGTGGAAGTTCGTCAGCATCTCATCAACTATTCTAAACTCGAATCCCGGCTTAATAAAGAGATTTGTTGAGGATGATTTTGCACAAAGAAGTCCGGTTGTTCTGTCAACGGCACTTTCAAGTGTTCTGACGCTTGTAGTTCCTATGGCAACAACCTTTCTCCCTTCCCTTTTTGCAGCATTGACTTTATCGGCCACTTCCTGCGATACATGGTAGCTTTCCGTGTGCATCACATGGTCTTCAAGATTCTCTGTACGGACGGGAAGGAACGTTCCCATTCCCACATGAAGCGTAATATGAAGAACCTCCACACCCTTCTTCTCAAGCTCTGAAACAAGCTCAGGTGTGAAATGAAGGCCTGCCGTGGGACTTGCCATTGAGCCGCATTCGTTGGCAAAAATTGTCTGATAGCGCTTTTCGTCGTTGAAATCGTCCTCACGCTTGATATACGGAGGAAGAGGCACATGACCGCACTTTTGAAAGAAATCCTCATCGATTTCCCTGTCGAATCTGATTACCTTAAGTGACGAGCCGCTGTCGCTGTCCTGCACATCGGTTTCCACCATGGCCTTACAGTAAAGCTTTCCGTCCTTGTCAAAGAAATCATAGCCCTTGCCAGGTCTCTGCTTCTTGCTTTTGGACACCATGGCCTGCCATCTGTCCGCTCCTATGGCACCTGTGAAGAGAAACTCCACCTTTCCGCCTGTTTCGGAAATGCCGAACACTCTGGCCTTTCTGACTCTGGTGTCGTTTACAACAACAACCGAGCCCGGCTCTATAAGCGACGGAAAATCGGACATCTTCATGTCCTGATATTCTCCGGTCTTTCTGTCAATTACCAAAAGCCTGTCGTCTCCGCGCCTCTGAGCCGGAGTCTGTGCTATCAGCTCCTGCGGAAGATCAAATGTGAATTCGCTTATTTTCATATCTATATCTCAATCTGATTCAATCAAACAGCGTGCCCTGTGGCCCGTTTGAAACAATGCTTCCGTTTGCATGCATCTGAGCTTCCATCAGATCCTGAAGGCCCAAAAGCTCATAGGCCTTGGCTGTGACCATTCTTCCGCGCGGGGTGCGCTTGAGATAGCCCTTCTGAATCAGATACGGCTCGTAGAAGTCCTCCAACGACTCAATTGCCTCACCGACCGAGATACTCAATGTCTCTGCTCCTACAGGGCCGCCGCCGTAGAACTCGATGATGGTTCTTAAGATGTTGCGGTCCTGATCCTCAAGTCCGTTGAGGTCTATTCCAAGGTTCTTGATGCTCTTGTTGACGACATCTGTTGTGATGACGCCGTTTGCAGTGACCTCGGCAAAATCGCGGAAGCGCCTAAGGAGCCTGTTTGCGATTCTGGGGGTTCCGCGGGAGCATTTTGCAAGAAGAGCTATTGCTTCGTCTTCGATCTTCACATCAATCAGCGATGCGCTTCGTTTGATGATCTGGCCCAGTTCCTGCTCGTTGTAGAACTCGATGCGGCAGTTGATGCCGAATCTGGTCTGAAGCGGAGAGCTGACCATGCCCGCCTTGGTTGTGGCGCCGATGAGCGTGAAGTGAGGAATTGGGATGCGCATGGTTCTTGCGCTGGGGCCCTGCCCTATGACCCAGTCAATCTCAAAATCCTCCATGGCAATGTAGAGCATCTCCTCCAAAGCCGGCTTGAGACGGTGGATCTCGTCTATGAAGAAGACGGAGTTCTCTGTGACATTAGTGAGGATTCCGGCAAGGTCCTTGGGCTTATCCAAAGCCGGGGCGCTTGTCATGCGGATTTCAGATCCCATTTCGTTGGCCACAATTGATGCAAGCGTGGTCTTTCCAAGTCCAGGAGGCCCTATAAGAAACACGTGGTCCAGAGCTTCGCCCCTGTCGCGGGCAGCCTGAATGAAGACTCCAAGGTTCTCCTTGATCTTCTTCTGGCCCTGGAAATCCTTCAGGTACTTGGGCCTGAGGATGTTCTCCTGGGCATCAGCTTCCTGTGCGGAGGTAGATATTATCGATGTGCTCTGAAGAAATTCAACGTCGTCCATCATTCACCTCAGGAAAGTCCTACAACCGCGGATCTGAACAGCCACTCCTCAACAGCGCTCTGGCTGTGCGAAGCAACATACTGCTCGTTGTCGTTTAATAGCTTTGCGATTGTCTCAAGCACTTTTTTCTTATCATAACCCATCTCAACCAGGGCATCGATGACATCCTGATATTTTTTGGAGTTTCCAGTAGCAACATTCTGAGGCTTTGCAGCTTCCTGCGTGAATACCAGAGTATCCCTTAAAGCAAGGATTATCTTCTGTGATGTCTTGGCTCCAAGGCCCGGAATCTTTGAAAGGAAGTTCACGTCACTTTGATCCAGAGCTGAGATGAAATCCCTGACACGGACGCCTGAAAGAATCTTCATGGCCTGCTTGGGCCCTATTCCGTTGACCTTGATCAGCTCAAGAAACAGCCGCCTTTCGTCTTCATCAGAAAAGCCGAAAAGCGTCATGCCGTCCTCTCTGTGCTGAAGCCAGGCAAGAAGGCGCACGTTGTTTCTGTCCGAACCTGTGAGGTTGGAAAGCTTTGTGGCCGTCTGGGACGATATGAGAAGCTCATACTCCACACTGCCTCCGAGGATGATAGCAGTCTGTGCGTTCACACATACAAGCTGACCTATGATGGCGTTAATCATGACAGAACCCTCATTTTATCGTCCCAAGTCTTCCCATGGTGGCATTGGTGTTGCAAAAGCATACTGCCGCAGCCAGTGCATCCGCCGCATGGTCGGGTCTTGGTATCTTATCAAGCTTCAGAAGAATACGGCACATCTCCTGAACCTGTTTCTTTTCGGCCTTTCCGAAGCCTGTGATGGACATCTTTATCTGCATAGGTGTGAACATGGATACCTCCACATTCTCCTTGTAGGCGGCGTGTATCACCGCCCCTATTACCTTTGCAACTCCAATAGCACTTACCTCGTTCTTAGCAAAGAAGATATCTTCCATGGAAACATACTTCACATCGTACTTTACGATGATCTGAGCCACGCTTTCGGCTATGACAGCAATGCGCTTTTCGAGTTTCTCGGAAGGATCTGTGTTGATCACTCCATAGCAAACAGGCTGGAACCTCTGCCCGACAAAGTCGAGGATGCCCCAGCCCGTATTGGCTATTCCTGGATCTATGCCAAGAATGTGCATATCAATTACTCTTCGTCAAAATCGTCCGGAAGCTCAAGGTTGGTTGCAACGCTCTGGACGTCATCGAGATCCTCAAGACGCTCGACGATGTTCATGACCTTCTGAGCCTTCTCCTTGTCAAGTGTGACTGTCTGGTCTGCGATTCTGCTGACATCTGCGCTGTCCTGCTCGAATCCTGCAGCCTGCATGGCCTCAAGAACCGCACCGAAATCAGCAGGAGATGTTGTGACCTCAATCACTCCGTCTTCGTTGGTGACATCCTCAGCTCCGTTTTCCAAAGCCGCGTTGAAGATGTCTTCTTCTGAATACTTGGATGCATCATAAGTGATGACACCCTTTGTCTGGAACATGTATGAAACACAACCGGAGGATCCAAGAGATCCGCCGAGCTTTGTCAGAGTGCTTCTGACATCAGCTGCTGTTCTGTTCTTGTTATCTGTCAGTGTATCAACGATGATGGCAACTCCGCCAGGTGCATATCCCTCATAGACAAGTTCCATGAACACTGCATTGCCCATTTCACCGGAACCCTTCTTGATGGCTCTCTCGATGTTGTCCTTAGGCATGTTCTCAGCTCTTGCCTTCAAAATGGCTGTTCTGAGTGCTGCGTTCATATCGGGATCTGCACCGCCCATTCTGGCAGCGACGCTGATCTCCTTGATGAGTTTTGTGAATTTCTGACCACGCTTCTGGTCAGCAATTCCTTTCTTGTGCTTGATGGTTGCCCACTTGCTGTGACCTGACATATTTTCCCCTTTAAATAATTAAAAAGACTACCTAATGAATATAACATCGGTGGTTTTTTACTGTCAATACAACGCATCCACAATGCGCGAGGCAACTGCATCGGCAACCATCAGGCCCTTGTCATCCGGCACGAGAAAGCCATCCTTTTCCGAAAACCCTTCGATACCTGTCAGTTTGCTCAGATCGATATCCCTGTGCACCCTCTTTGAAAGACGCTTCAGATCAAGGCCGCCTTTGTACCTGAGTCCCATCAGAATCTCTTCCTCCGCAGCCTCTTTTTCAGAGAGTTTCTCTTCTTCAAAGCCCTCAAATAAACCTGATTTCACACAGTCAAAGACCGATGGCCTGAAAACAAAACGAGTGACGTTGTTATCAGCTGAAAATGCTGTGGATGCTGCAGCAGGACCTAAGCCCACATATTGCCTATAGGCCCAGTAGCGGCAGTTATGAAGACACCTCTTTCCGTTTCTTGCAAAGTTTGAGACCTCATAGTGCTCAAAGCCCTGGTCTTCAAGGTAAGACCATATGCGGCTTAAAATTACATACTGCTCATCAGAGTCGGGCAATTGCGGCTTTTTTCTGTAAAGCGGCGTTCCTTCTTCCAAAGTCAGGGCATAGACACTCAGGTGGTCCGATGGATAATCAGTTATTATGTGCTTTATATCTGAAAGCTCGTCATGCCAACTACCAAGGCATGTGATAAGGTCGTAGCTTAAGTCAGTACCGTACTTTTCGTGAAGTTTCTGCGATAGATTAAGGCCTCTTTGAGTCGAATCCAGATCAGAGTTTCGTCCCAAGAATTTAAGTGCCTTGGGTTCAAGGCTCTGGACTCCCATCGATAATCGTGTGAAACAGCTTTCAAACAAGGGGAAAAACGACTCGTCAAGGCTTTCAGGATTCATCTCCGTGCTGAATTCAGAAGGCCTTCCGTTTCTGCATATGGCCTCTGCTATTTTGGTAAGGCGCTTATTTCCCAGGCACCCCGGATTTCCTCCGCCAATGAATGCGGTTTCATAGGGCCTATTGCCCATTCTCTCGTTGACGCTTTCTATTTCAGAGACGATTTTGTCCGTATAGGCATCCATCTCGCTTTCCTTGCATCCTGAAACCGAATAGAAGGCACAGTAGGAGCATTTGGATGTGCAGAACGGAACATGGACATAAAGCGATGTGTCCGATGAGAAATCAAAGCTGTCAAGAAAAATGCCTGATGACATCAATTACTTGTTGATAAGGAAAGAAAGCCTTCCCAGAGGCCAGACACGCAGAACAACGCGGCCGTTGATGTTCTTGGCATCAATCGGACCGAAATAGCGGCCGTCCTGAGAATTGTCTCTGTTGTCTCCCAACGGAAGCACGTGGCCCTGAGGCACATAAATGCCGATCTGGTACTTGGCCCAGACACCGCGACAAACCATGTCGGTTGGGTCCGCCATCATGCGCCCTACTTCCGTCTCTTTGTTGTAAGAGTAGTAATCATAAAAAGTTACGGACTCATCCAGAGCCTGATAATCGGCAACAAGATGACGCGGAACATTGCCAGTTGTTACACCCTTTGAGGAAAGACCGTTGATTCTGCCCATGGCGTTGTACCATGTGTAGGCTCTGTCCTCAATTGTAGTGTGGGGAGCTGTTGAAAGATTATTCTGAGCTCTGAAATCAGACTCAAGAACATAATCGCCTGTTCCCGCATACTTGAAATAGGCATCGCCGTCTCTGAATGTCACGGTATCACCTGCAGCTCCTGCGCTGCGCTTTACAAGAAGCTTCTCGCGCATCTGGCCGTTCTCGTCGACATCGATGTTCACAAGAGAGAATGTGATCATGTAGACAATCTGGCTGAAGATGTTGAAGAACGGTCCCTTGCTCTCGTACTCGGGGTTATAGAAGGTGATGATGTCATCCCTGTCGGGAATCCTTGAATCAAGAATCTTTGGCCCCTGCGGGAATAACTCGATTCCGTATGTCAGTTTGGATACCAGGACCCTGTCTTTGACCAAAAGAGTGTCCAGCATTGATGGTGACGGAATCACGAAGAACTGGATCAGAAACTGGTTGAGTAAAAAGACAAACACAACGGCAAACAGAAGTGCATCAAGCCAGCCCAAGACCTCACCCATGAATGTCCTGTTCTGTTTTGCGGCAAGCTTTTTTGCCTTGCGCTTTGTAAGCCTTCTTTCTGTGAATGACTGTACCCTGTCAAAGAATCTGTCCATAGCTTGGATTATAATGACAATTGCGTTTGTTGACAACAATCGCCAATACAGTTAACTTTGAGGCATGAGATTCACCAGGAAAGACAAGAACCTACCGAAGGTAGAACCTGTAAAGATAAAACCTCTGTTCGGCCTCAAGCCGGGCCTTTGGCTGACAATAGCCTATGCTCTTGCACTGGTTTTAGCAGTATTTCTGATCTGCTTTCTTCCGGACATCATCCATGGCTCCAAGCGTGTTACTTTCACAAGCGACGTTGGAACCGCAGCAGTCTATGTTGACGGCATCTATGAAGGCGGAACACCGTTTACCAGAAAGATCTCCAGCGGAAGCCACAATGTCTCATACAAGGTCAATGGAGAGGAAATAGACAGCTTCACCGTCAAAGTAGGACATCCTGTCTTTCTGAACTGGCTCTTTCCCAGAACTCAGAGCGTTCACAGCAGCGCGCCTCTTACCGATAAGGCCTTTGAGGCACTTACAAAAGAGTTTCTGAACGATGTAAGCCTTTACAGCGCTGTTTTGGAGTATGACTCGGTTCACCGCTATCCGGAACTTTTTACTTCCTATGTCAACAGCATCATGACCTATCCTTCTTACAAGACAAATGTGCGCCCCTTCGAGGCCGCCCTGCTCTTTGTAACTACGGACGAGATGTTCAAAGATGCTGAGAACGCACTTGGAATTCTGGGTCTTGATGCGGTAATCCCCTACCAGATTCTGGACAAGAACTCTACTTTCGGAGAGGAAGCAGACAGACCTGTTGTGGGTGCAAAAAAGACATCTTTGGATGCAGGATCTTTCAGTATAGAAGGCTTTACAATTTCCGAGGCTGATTTCTCCAACGGAAAGAGCGTGAAGGACTCCTACCCCGAGGTTCTTGAGGCGGGCCTTAAGACCCACACGGATTCCTTCAACATCGGTTCCTACTGCATCACAGAATACCAGTACTCCCAGTTCGTCCAGGCCAACCCCTACTGGAGCGCCTCGAACAAGGAAGAGCTCAAGGCCAAGGGACTTGTCGATGACTATTACCTTGACGGTGTGACCATCTCAGCATCCGTTACGGGAATGAGACCTGTCAGAAACATCAGCTACTATGCTGCACAGGCTTTCTGCACGTGGCTAAGCAGCGTAACAGGTAAGAACGTCTACCTCCCTACTGAGGATCAGTGGATCGCAGCAAGCCTAGCAGACCCCGAGGAAGGCTATCAGAGGTCCCTTGCCCCGTCCGAGGCTGAAGTGGCCCCAGCTGCAATGCTCGGCGGAGTCTGGGAGCTGACGGACACAGACCTGATTCCTCTTTCAAGAGTCATCAAAGGCCCGACTGTCGAGAATGCTAGAAAGGTTCTCAGAGACTACGACACACAGTGTGACATTGTCGTAAAGGGCGGCTCCTATGTGAACGCAGTGGGAAGCATCGACCGCTACAGCGTCGGATCTGCATACAGGTCACTTTGCAGCGACTTCATGGGCTTCAGAATTGCCTGGGATTGATCATGGAAAACAAGAAATCTGAGATAAAGACATTACAGACCAACAAGAAGGCCTACTTCAACTACGAGGTCCTGGAGGACCTTGAGGCAGGAATCGCCCTTGCAGGCACCGAGGTCAAATCCATCCGCTCCGGACGCTTTTCGTTCGTGGACTCCTATGTCAAAATCGAGAACAACGAGATGGTCCTCATCGGCTTTACAATCCAGCCGTACGACAAGGGCTCTATCTTCAACCACGTCTCGGACAGAAACCGCCGTCTTCTTGTGCACAAGCAGGAAATCAAACGCCTCAGGCGTAAGGTCGAGGAAAAGGGTCTGACCCTTGTTCCGACAAAGGTCTATCTCAAAGGCAATCTGGTAAAGGTTCAGGTGTCTCTTTGCAGAGGAAAGGCCCTTCACGACAAGAAGGAAGCCATCAAAGAGCGCGATATCAACCGCCAGGCCCAGCGCGAAGCCCGGGATTATAAATTTAGATAATAGGTTTACTTAATTCCAATTATCTTCTTAGCCTCTTCTTCTGTTAAAACACCTTCTTTCTCATCAATATCCAACGCCTTCTTTATTTCGTAATAGAGCTCTTCTGCAGCATTCTTAGCCAAAGAAACGGAATCATTCTCAGAATTGTTTCGTAAAACTGATGAAGACTTATTGTAAGTCATTTTATCCACCCCTATTTATTTATCAGCTTTCTTTTCCGAATTTACGGAGTTTTCTGAATAACTTTGTGTTGTTCTTCTCAATATGCCTGTAAACGTCTTCGTACAGTTCCATATAAACCTTGTGGTTTTCCATATCAGGCATGAACACATCCTTATCATGAACCATGTTCCTGACAGCCTCTTCATATGAAGAAAACTCTCCCATCGCCATGAATGCGGCAATCGAAGATCCAAGTCCGCATGCTTCATGAGTCTGAACCCGCTTCACAGGAAGACCAAAGACATCACAGCAGATCTGCACAACTTCATCGCTTACAGAGCCTCCGCCTGCGATGTACAGTTCCTTGATGTGCTGTCCCGAGCGTCTTTCCATCCTCAGCATGGCATGATAAAGCTCAAGATCAATACCCTCGATGATTGCTCTGTAGACATGGGCTTTGGTGTGATAATCACTGAGACCCATCAGAACTCCCTTTGCAAAGGGATTGTTGTTTCCGGGAGAAAGATGAGGAGTATGAACAAGACCTCCGCTTCCCGGCGGAACATCTTTCAGAGTATCATCCAGAAGAGCCTCCACACAGACACCCTTCTTATCAGCCAGCGTCTTTTCTTCCTTGCAGAAGTTTCTGATAAACCATGTAAGAATCCAGTAACCGCGGTAAAGCTGATACTCGCCGTTGTAATACCCCGGCATGGCAGACGGATAAGACGGAAGGAACGGACACGGCTCAAAGTAATGCGGGCTGCAGAACTGAATGGTTGAAGCAGTTCCCAGTGAGATTGCAGCCTTGTCCTCTGTTGTAACAGAAAGCCCCAGAGCTTCACAGGCCTTGTCTGTTGCCGTAGAGATTACAGGAATTCCTTCCGGAATGCCTGTTCTTAGGCTTGTTTCCTTGTTGATTGACCCTACAATACCCGGAGAATCTACTATGTCTACAAGCTTTTCTAAAGGAATATCGGCCACACATCTGGAAAGGCCCTTCTTCATCCACTTGCGTCTTCTGTAGTCAAACGGGATATGGCCTACCTGGTTTGCGTCTCCGTCCTTGAGCTGACCCGTGAGCTTATAGTTCATATAAGATGAAATCATCACGAACTTGTCTGCCTTGGCCCAAAGCTCAGGCTCCTCTTCCATTATCCAGTTGCACTGAGCACTCTTATACAGAAGGTCTATGGTCTCTGTCATTCCTACAGAAGCAAATAGAAGCTTGTGTAAGAACGGCGGCTTGGGATCGCCTTTTGCACGGCGCTCATCCATCCAGACAATGATGTTTCTAAGCGGTTTGTGATCCTTGTCCAGTATCAGTCCTGTGTCTCTGATGCATGTGACAGTAACAGCGATTATGTGAGAAAAGAAGTTCTGTGTATCCTTTTTCTTAAGAAGCTCGCCTGCCTCACAGAGGCGGTCATAATAAAAGTCTGGTTCCTGCTCGGCGCGGCCGCGGATTTCAGACGGGATGCACGGATACTCGTACTGAACCTGGGATGAAAGCACCGTCTCTCCCTTTTTGTTTATCAGAAGAGCTTTCATGCTCTGTGTACCGAGATCAAAGGTAAGAACAAGCGGATCCTGCATATTCACTCCAAATTGAATTCAAACTGAGTAATTTTACCACATCACAAAGTCGGCGGACACAAAAAGCTTGCCCCATAATGGAAATTGTTGTATATTCCCATTGCACCAATATATTTCTTCGGGGGTGTATTGGTTTCGACTGGCGGGTTTCAGGCCACCAGCTGCAGGTCAAGCGCCAACTTGTTAAACTAGCAAAATTCACAACTGCCAAGAAAGAAGACGATTTCGTCCTCGACGAAGCAGAATTCGCTCTCGCTGCTTAATCGTAGCCAGAACGGACAAGGTATGGGGTGCCTCGCCCATGGTCCTATACCCTGTAAATCCTTTGGGCTTGTCTATGGCTGATGGATGTAGGCTGTAGAGACCTCCACACCCTGGGTTCTCTGAAAGACTGACCGACTGCCTAGGAGAATCAAGACTCATTCAGCCGGATCTAAGCCTGTAGACGCTGATGGATGGTTCGTTAGGACGGGGGTCCGACTCCCCCCACCTCCAAATGAAAACGGGACCCAGAGATGGGTCCTGTTTTTATTTGGAGATAGGTGTCAATGGGAGGCGGACGCCTGGCGGTAGGAGGACGCAGGTGCATTGCGTCCGAAGCCAGGCCGGCCTGCAGGTGCGACCCACCTTAAGAGCACCGGAACGGCCGACTCCCCCCACCTCCATATTTACTGAAGCTTTTTGATACAATTCAAAAGGCTTCAGTATTTTTTTATTTCTTTACGTCAAATAAAATAAACAATCTTACAATTAACTAACAGTCTCATCGTGTAGCTTAACTTGTAATTCATTTTTGTTCACCGATTCGGGTTTTCATGGCAAATTCACATATGGTGGGGAACTTAATCTCTCGGACGTTAAGAGTATTGTGTAATTTTATGTCAGAAGTCTTCTCGATGAGAGAGCTTCACAGGCTGCCTCGCTAATCACCGGCTCCCGACTCCGTCAAGTCAAGATTAATACCGAAACGCTTTCTTGTATGAATCTTTCGACTCACAGGACTGAGTATATTTTTTGTTCTGTAACCATGTATCCATTTTTGGTATTATATTAACAACAGGAAAGGAGAAATAAATTATGAAGAAATTGTTTTCAATTCTCGCAGTTCTGCTCGTAGCAACAGCATTGTTCGCAGGCGTAACAGTCAAGGCAGGTGGCACATTTGCATTTGCAAATTTCAAGACCCCGGTTGATGAGAACTCTGGATTATTCAAGGAAGAGATGAACCTGAAGACCAGCGGCTTCGGTTTCGATGCAGGTGTTCTTGCAGATATATCCGACAATCTTACTGCATATGCAGAGCTCAGCATGGTTTTCCCGAAGGATGGTGATTTTAAAGAAGGCAACGGTGACTGGGAGAAGCTCAGCGAAGGAAGCGATGGCCTGAATATCCACTTCTACAACATTTCAGCTGGTGTTGCCTACAAGCTTGATTTCAATGCAGTGAAGCTTGCAGTAGGAGCCGGTGTTTCAATGAGCAGCGCGGTAGTACACAACAAGTTTGAAGGAATTGAATACAAGATTTCACATTCAGTCATCGGTCTGGATGTACTGGTTGATGTAAAGTACATGTTTACAGAGAACATCGGAGCCGGTGTAACAATCAATCCCCAGCTTGGCCTGTTCGACATTGCAAGTGGAACATCAAAAATGGGTGAGCTCATCAAGAATGACAAGATAACCGGTATCAAGGTCAACTTTGCATTGCCCGTCACAGTTGGTGTTTCCTACACATTCTGATTGTCTTGAACAATCTGATTAGCTGGTTGTCATGTTCCTTTGAAAAGATTTTTTATTCTCTATGCTCTTGTTGTTTTCTGCGGCTTCTACAAAGATAGCCTTTTGTTGCGAATTATGAGAACTATTTGTATCATTTGAATGGACATGGAAACGATAGAACTAAGGTACGGGAATACGAAGACTTATCTCATCAGAGGAGAGAAGAGAAACCTCCTGGTTGACACTGACATGCCCGGAACCATGAGCGCATTTTTCAAAGAGATTAAGCGCCATAGTCTTCAGGTAAGTGACATTTCATTTGTACTGGCTACACATTTCCATCCGGACCATATGGGACTGATTGGAAACCTGATGGATATGGGCGTGTCTCTTGTTTTGATCGATATCCAGAAGGGATATGTCCAGTGTTGGGAACAACGGATTGGGTCAGATCCGATTGACGTGAAATCAGCAAAGATTATCACTGTTGGTGAAAGCCGTTCATTCCTTCAGAGTCTTGGAATCCATGGGGAGATAATCCATACCCCCAGCCATAGCATGGACAGCATCTGTGTCACGCTGGATGATGGAATCTGTATTGCCGGGGACCTTTCTCCATTGAGCTATCTCCAGGTAGAACCTGAAACCTCACAGCTGAGACACGACTGGAATCTGATTCTGAGCCAT
>ONWV01000059.1 GCA_900321635.1 uncultured Spirochaetaceae bacterium
TTACAGCATTTTTTACCCTCACGGGAATCTGTTGGCGTTGCCAGCACCTGTGAAGGAAACATCAGCTGCGTAAGTGTTTCAAAAAACTGGGATAGATCAAGCTTTATCAGGCCCAGCAAGCCTATCACCGCTAGCAAGCCTATCAAGCCTATCACCGTTACCAAGCCCAGCAGCTTTATCAAGCCCAGCAAAACTCTCCATTTTGGAGCTGATCGGGATTGATAATGATCGGGATCGCCCTCCGGTGCTGGATTAAAGCTGATTGGGGTCGATAATGATCGGGATCGATGCTGATCGGGATCGCCCTCCAAGGCTCCAATTGTTGGTCGCCTTTCCGGGCCGGCCACGCTTCGGACAGTTCACCGGACTGTCCTCATACCGCGTGGCTTCGATCCCTACCAAACATCTTACAAAAACAAAAACGGACCCTTACGGATCCGCTTTCGTTTTTGGAGCTGATCGGGATCGAACCGACTACCTATTGAATGCCATTCAATCGCTCTAGCCAGGTGAGCTACAGCCCCAAATGCCCTTTGATGATACGAAAATGGCACAGCATTGTCAATAATCAGCAAAAGCGCTATGTATCGATATCTTTTTCACTCCTCAGGGGGCATGTAGAAGTAGCCGCCCTTGGCGAAGGCGCGCTTTCCGGAAAGCTTCAGGTAGAGGAAGAAGGAAATAAGGACATAGAGTGCGGTGATTCCGAGGAACGGCCATACAAGGCCCTTGGCCGGCCAGTTGACCAGAGCCAGAATCGGCAGGGCAAATACAAAGATCAGAGCCGTGGAATTGACATATTCCTGGGCGACAGGGGTCTCGAAATCCGGGTCTACGACACGCAAAAGAGAAAGGGCCGTGGGCAGGGTTCCGTTTGCAGTTCCGAAGATCATGAGGAATCTCATGAAGGAATAGTCCTTGAAAAGCCTCGAGCAGAACCACGGCGTGATGAAACATGTGATGGCTATGCCCACCAGAGTCAGGGCCACGATTACGACCCAGTACTGTCTGATTGCGGCTATTTCGATTGCTCCGAGACATGCAGCTACGGTGAAGTCAACGGCAATGCCATCGATTCTGTTGCAGGTCTGGTTGTCAATCACATGGTCTGCGTGTGTGGCAATCAGTGTCTTTCTGACGACAATCGCACACAGCGAGCTGAATACGAAATTGATGCCCCAAAGACCTGTTACGGCCTCAAGGACCTTGCCTCCGACGGTTACGGCCACGAGTTTTTCAAGGCCTGCCAGAATCAGGAAGCTGATAAGGTATGTGAACATGATCAGGGCAATGTGCAGTGTGAAAGTGTCCATGGACTCGCTGACAGTGGTCTGATAGCTTGTGGCAACGCGGTCTTTCTTCAGGCGGAAGAAGTCGGTGCCGGCCTTTCTGTTTCTGAGCTTTTCCACGTAGTCGGCACTGAGCCAGCCCTTTCTGGCTGCCCTGTTGATCAGGACAACGCCCACGACAGAGCCGATGACAAAGCCGATTGCCGCCATCGCAAGGCCAACATCGCCTGCATTCACAACGTTATAAGGAGCACCCTCCCAGACCTTTGCCATGGACTCGGCCTGGCCGGGGCCAAGCTCAAAGCCAAGGCAGAGCGTAAGTCCTAGGGCCACGGAAGACCCAGGAAGGAACTTTTTCAGAAGAAGTGCGGCCACCAAGAGGCCTAAAAAGCACTGAAGACCGTACTCGGCAAGAAGGGCCGTGACGTTGGACCAGAGGGCGCCCTTGCGCTGGACCTTCTCCTTCTTGGCGGGGATTCTGAGCTGCATGGCAATGAAGGAGACGTTCAGAAGGTGGAACATCAGCTCCTCCAGGAAGAAGCGGCCGGCCTCGAGATTCAGATATTTGGCAACATAATTGTAGAAGAAGAACAGAAACAGACCGCCGATCATCGGAGCCGGAATGAGATACTTCTGGAAGATTCTGATCTTTGACCTGAGCGTCGAGCCCAGAAGAAGAGCGCATGAGATTATGCATATGTGGATGACTATGGTAAAGTCATGTGCGCTGTGGATGTAGTTCATGTCTTTTTCTCCTCCAAAAGCTTTCCGGACGCCTTGAATGAAAGGAAGTACTCATGGTACTTGAGCGAGCACGAATCCGGAAGAAGCCTGATCCTGTAAAGAACATCGTTGCAAAAGAGCTCCATCGTCTGCTTTGCGTTCAGCACCAAGGATGACACTTTTTCAAGCGGAAGTTCAAGAACAGAGCCCCCTTCTGAGCCCTTTTCCACATAGATTATGTCGTTCTTAAGCTGGATAGTGATGTTGCTCGAAAGGGTCTCCAGCGTTCCGTCGTCGTTGGCATCGCCCTTCTGAAGAAGAACGCCCTTCTCCTTGGGAAACTCCTTCATGCGGGAGATCTTTTCGGCCTCCCAGCTGTGCCACTGGCTGAGTTTTGAAAACGGCGTGGACACTGATGTGAGGTTGTCCTTTTCATCGAGTATGGTAATCGAATTGCACTTGGAACACACAATTCGGTTGCCTGATGTTGTCAGGCTGTCCATGCTGTTACAGCTGGGGCACAGGTATAATAGCCTCTGAAGGCCCTCTGCACGCCTTGGGCTTCGGTAGTCATAACTGATGCCTTCTTTCCATTGGTCGTTTGAAAAATGAAGGTTTGTCTCAAGCGTTGCGGCAAGATCTGCAACAGGCATCTGGGAAATCTGGGCGGGGGTCAGCATAGATGTGAAGTTCACCGTAACCTTGCCCTTTCTGCCCTTCTGAGCCCATCTGGGGTGTCGGGCAAAGCCTCCCTCAAGATGCACAAACAGTACCGGAACCTTGTAGAGTCTCAGAAGCTTTGCCAGAGGCAGATAATCCATGGGGACCATCTCACCGTCCCAGGTGCGTGTTCCCTCGGGAAAAAGTCCTACGTTGTCCCCGTTCTTCAGGGCCTTCTGGATGCGTCTGAGTGTTGTAATATCCTGTCTTCCCTGCTGCTTTGGAATTGCCGTGCAGCACTTTCCGATGATGAAATTCAGAAAAGCTGTCTTGAAAAGGTACGCCCCTGCGACCCATCTGATGTGCTTGGGCATGACAACGGAAATCATGATCGGGTCCAGAATCGCAACATGGTTTGAAAGAATCAGATACGGTCCTGCCTTCAAATCTGCGCCGCATGTATTCTTAAGCTGAAGGCCGCTGAGTTTGAGAATCCTGCCGTATGTCATACGGGCGATTCTGATTAAAAACGGCATTCTGTTCGGCATGGCAGACCCTGACTTTCCTTTATAGATTTCCTTTTTCAAGACATTTTAACATGAAACACTATTAACATTTCAATCAAAAGTGTCAGAAAAACACCAAATCCACTAAAATTTAGAGTACACTGAAGAAAAGGAGTCTCACATGACAATTCTCATAATCGCACTCTCGCTGGTCGTTGTTCTGACCGTGCTCTCTTACATTGTGGCATCTAAATTCGCCCAGGTGGTCGCCCTGCCGCACACAAGCGATTATGAGAAATCCCGCCAGGACAGGATCAAAAGGAGCGGCTTTGACCTCTACACCGTCCTTGAGGGCCGTAGAATCCAGGAATTCACCTACAAATCCGAATTCGGCTACAACCTCTACGGGCGCATCATCTATGCAGACGGCCCTGACGCAAAACCCCGTTTCAAAGACGGAAAGCAGCGCGTTGTGATTCTCAGCCATGGCTGGACGAGCAACCACATCACAATGCTCGCATATGGAAAGATCTACCTCGAAATGGGCTTTTCCCTTGTGGCATTCGACCACCGCTTCCACGGCAAAAGCGAAAAAGGCGTCAATTGCACCATGGGCCTTTATGAATCCAAGGACCTGGTCGGACTTGGAAACTACGTGCGCCAATTCTTCCCCGAAGACACCATCTGGGGCCTTCAGGGCGAGTCCATGGGAGCTGCCACCGTCATGCAGGCCGCACCCGACATGCCTTGGCTCTCCTTTGTGGTCGAGGACTGCGGCTACAGCAGCGTCCGCGGCGAGATGGCCGCCACCCTCGATGCCAAGAAACTGCCCCACTTCCCGATTCTCAACATCGGCGGTTTCATCTTAAAACACCGCTACGGCCTTGATATGGCCAAGGTCAACGCCGTCTCAGCCGTCGCACGCACCGATATCCCCATGCTCTTTTGCCATGGCGATAACGATACCTTCGTGCCCACCAAGATGGTCTACGACGTCTACAACGCCAAAAAGGACAAAAAGCAGATGCAGCTCTTTGAGGGCTCCACTCACGCAGAAAGCGTCTGGGACCATCCCGAGCAGTACAAGCAGGTGCTTGAGAGCTTCCTAAAACAGTACAACATCATCTAACAAAATCAGCCCAGTTCACATTTTTTATCAAACTGGGCTGACAAAATCAGCCCGATTTGAAGTTTTTTTCAAACCAGGCTGATTGTTAATCTCAAATGAGTTCGGAAATCATTTGAAAGAATCAATGATGGCTTTAGCTGCTACCTTTCCTGCACCCATGGCAGAAATTACTGTTGCAGCTCCGGTGACTGCATCTCCGCCGGCGTAGACGTTGGCTCTGGATGTCAGGCCGTCTTCGTTGACGATGATTCCACCGTGGGCATTGACCTCAAGACCCTTGGTTGTGGACTTGATCAGCGGGTTCGGGGAGGTACCGATTGCAATGACAACTGTATCGCAGTCAAGGACATACTCTGAGCCCTCGACAGGGACAGGGCGGCGACGGCCTTTTGCATCGGGCTCGCCGAGCTCCATCTTGATGACCTTACAGCCGGTGACAAAGCCGTTTCTCTCGTCGCGCGGGTTGTCGGGGTTGTGGTAGCCAAGAATCTCGACAGGGTTGCGAAGGAGCTCGAACTGAATTCCCTCTTCCTCAGCGTGCTCGACTTCCTCGCGTCTTGCGGGGAGCTCGGTCATGGAACGTCTGTAGACGATGTAGACCTTTTCGGCGCCGAGTCTGAGTGCTGTTCTGGCTGCGTCCATGGCGACGTTACCGCCACCTACGACGACGACCTTGCCGCCCTTCATGATCGGGGTGTCGCACTTGTCGCGGAAGGACTTCATCAGGTTGCTTCTGGTGAGGAACTCGTTGGCAGAGTACACGCCCTTGAGGGACTCGCCTGGGATGTTCATGAAGTTCGGAAGACCTGCGCCTGAACCGACGAACACGGCCTCATTGCCCTGCTCGAACAGCTCGTCGATGGTAAGGGTCTTACCGATGACTGCGTTGGTGACGAACTCTACGCCAAGCTGCTTGAGGGTATCGACTTCTTTGGCGACGATTGCCTTGGGAAGTCTGAACTCAGGAATACCGTAGACAAGAACTCCGCCTTCTGTGTGCAGAGCTTCGTAGACTGTTACCTTGAAGCCTGCCTTGGCAAGATCGCCTGCACATGTGAGGCCCGAAGGACCTGAACCGACGATTGCAACTCTATGACCGTTGGAAGCGACCTTCTTCGGGGACTCCTTGCAGTTTGCGTTGTGCCAGTCGGCGACAAAGCGCTCAAGACGTCCGATTCCGACAGGCTCGAACTTGATTCCGAGTGTGCACTTGCTCTCGCACTGTGTCTCCTGCGGGCATACACGGCCGCAGACGGCAGGAAGTGAAGAAGATTTGTTGATAACATTGTAAGCACCCTCGATGTCATCCTGCTTCAGGCAGCTGATGAAATCAGGGATGGAGATGTTTACAGGGCAGCCCTGAACGCAGGGTCTGTTCTTGCAGTTGAGGCATCTCTTGGCCTCGTCGATAGCCATCTCGTGGGTGTATCCCAGAGCGACCTCGCTGAAATTGTGGGCACGAACCTGAGGGTCCTGTACCGGCATAGCATGTTTTTTAGGATCAAGTGCCATATTCGTCCTCCTCAAGCGTTCTTATAGAGATTGCAGATCTCTTCGTGAGCTTTTCTCTCGAACGGGAAGTACATCCTTGAGCGGGACATAGCCTCGTCGAAATCAATCTCATATGCATTGAAATCAGGTCCGTCGACACAGGCGAACTTGGTCACGCGCTTTCCATCCTCAGTGAGGGTGAGTCTGCATCCTCCGCACATTCCTGTTCCGTCGATCATGATCGGGTTCATTGAAGCTGTTACAGGAACGCCGAACGGCTTGGCTGCCAGGGTGACGAACTTCATCATGATAAGAGGTCCAATTGTAATGATCTCATCGAACTTCTCGCCGGCCTCAAGCATCTCCTTGAGTGGAACTGTGACGTTACCCTGGCGGGCATATGAGCCGTCATCTGTCATGACGACGAGCTTTGAAGAAGCTGCTCTGAACTCGTCCTCCAGAATCAGAAGATCCTTGCTCCTGAAACCGATGATGCTGACGACCTCGGTTCCCTGCTCCTTGAAAGCCTGTGCTACAGGAAGAGCAATTGCACAACCGACACCGCCGCCGATGATGCATACGCGCTTCTTACCTGCAATCTCAGTAGCCTTTCCAAGAGGTCCTACGAAGTCCTGGATGGACTCGCCTGCCTTCTTGTGGTTGAGCTTCTCTGTGGTTGCACCGACAATCTGGAATATGATCTTGACTGCACCGGTCTTCTTGTCTGTTCCGGCGACAGTAAGAGGGATTCTCTCTCCGTCCTCATCGACTCTGAGAATGATGAACTGACCTGCCTTGGCCTTGTTGGCTACAAGAGGTGCCTCGATCTCAAGCTGGGTGACAGTAGGATTGAGTTCCTTTCTGCTGAGAATTTTGTACATTTCAAAACCCCTTATCAAAGATTTCTATTTAAAGATTCCTATTTCAAATGCACATATTATTATGTGCAACTGCATCAATTATATTCCGCAGGGTTAAAAGTATCCATATGTTTCAGGACAATTTGTCCGATTTTGTGAAAGTTTTCACAACAATTGGAGGCAATTATCGGACTCGGAGCATCCAGAATCAGATCTGTGGAAAGCTCAAGGCCTCCCTTACTCCAGTCAATTGTTCCTATAACTCCGCCGGCTTCCCTCAAAATGACTGCCGCAGCTCCGATATCCCACGGATAGAGGCGGAACTCAAAGAAGCTGTCAGCCCTGCCAGCAGCAACGTAGCACACCTCAAGGGATGCAACTCCGAAGCGCCTGAAATCGGCACAGTCCAAAAAGACTTCCTTCAGAATCTTTGCGCAGATGTCGGCATAGTTTTTCCTGTAAAGGCAAAGCGCCGTGCAGACGATGGAGTGCTCAAAGTCCTTCTTGGAGACAGAGAGCCTCTTTCCGTTAAGATACGAACCCTTGCCCTTCACGCCCCAGAACATATCATCAAGATCGGGGTTGTAGACAACGCCCAGAACAAGATCCTTGCCCATTCTGAAGGCAACCGAGATTCCAGACTGCTGCATGCCGCGGGCAAAGTTCGTGGTTCCGTCAATCGGATCCACAATCCAGCACATCTCCTTGTCAGTGTCCCTCTGATCCTCTTCCTCTCCCATGAAGCCCGAGCCCGGAACCAGCTCAAGGAGACCCTTTTGCAAGAACTCCTGAACCGCCACATCAGCCGATGTGACGATGTTGTAAGACTCGCCTTCCTTTTCGGTGATCGAGTAGTTTCCGACCTTTGTGAACTTGGCCGCTTCCAAAACCAGGTCCTTGACCTGCTCTACGAGTTTCTCCAAATCAACCATCAATATGCTCCCTTAAGATTAAGAATCTCAACAAGTAATCCTTCGATGCATCATAAAGGTGCTGTTCCAATGTATAGGGACCGCAGCTTCCTGTGCCGATTCCCATCTGAAAATCATTGATCGTCACGTATGTGCCGCTGGTCTTTTCATCCTCTCTGTGTTTCATGCCGATAAGCTCTTTGTCGCTGTAGCTCTTAACCGACAGCTCAAAGCTGCTGTCCACGGCATAAAAACCTATTTTCCATTTTCCGTCGCTGACTTCTGCAAAGCGCGTATCGCAGCGGTTTCCGCTTTCCTGAGGCCTGAGGTTGGGCTCTGTCATCTCGCTGACCTTGCACTTGACCTCTCCGACAGGGAACTGCTCCTTCATGTCTATGTAGGACTCGCCCACACGGCCGAAGTACTTCACTGTATTAAAGGAGCTGTCCAGCTTGAAGGCCTTTCCGAACCTTGGGAGCTTTCCCTTGATGTGAACAGGATGAAGAAGACTTGTCACCAAAACCGCCTGTCTTCCGTCGGAAAGCGTCACTCCCTCAAACAGATCCGAAAGCAGGAATGTCTTTTTCGCATCCTTTAAGGCCCACTCGGTTGCGATGCGGCCCTTAGACTTCTTGCTTGCAAGAAAGCGCGACTTCTGCTTGTACCAGGCCCTCATGGGCTTACGGACGAAGTTGATGCTGTCGTTGTCAGTCTCTGCGCGGAAAAGAATCGTGTACGGATCAGAGGTTTCCATAATAGTCTTGTCATCCGTCTTCACCACAGGACATCCGTTTACAACATCGAACCACGACGGAAGGCTACCTGCTTTCTCAAAGCCCTTATCCGACAGAATCTCCTCGTTCAGGCAGATCTGCTCCGTAGAGACAAGGTTTCCGTTTTTGTCATAGGTATCTGCATTGAGGAAACAGTCGCCCGAAATATCACCCAGATCAAGCGTTACCCGCTCTTTCTCCAGCGGGCCCGCCGTCGGAACAACGTCCAGGGCCTTGCCGTTTGTGATGCTGATGTGGATTTTGAAGGACTTTCCCTCCGTGAAGGCTGTGGTGTTGAAAATCTCAAACTCATTGCCCTCTATGCGCGAAATCCTTATGGGCCTGTATGCGTGACGCACGATCCAAGCCCCGGTCGAGGGCCTTCTGTCCGGATAGAAGATCCCGTCACAGCAGAAGTTCGAATCGTGGATCCACTCGCCGTGGTCTCCGCCGTATGTGTACGACCCGTCAGGATGAAGAACAGCATGGTCGTTCATCTCCCAGACGCAGCCTCCGATAAGGCCGTCGTACTTGTAGATTTCATTCCAGTAGCCGTCGATATTCCCAGGACCCACTCCCATGGCATGGGCGTACTCGCACATAAAATACGGGCGGTCCATGAACTGGCGCGTCTTACACACCCCCTCGCCTATGTCATGGAGTTCCGATACAGGCGGATACATTCGCGATGCAATATCATAAGCCTTGCGCTTGGTGTAGATTTCGCTTTCGTACTGAACAGGGATGTCGGACATGCTCTTGAAGAACTCGTATGTGGCATCGGTGTTGCAGCCGCCTCCGCTTTCGTTTCCAAGGCTCCACATGACAACAGGCGTTGCAAGAGCCTTGTCACGCTGATAGTGGCGCACCGTGCGGCTTAAATACCTGCTCTTCCAAGCAGGGTCGTTTGAAATTCTGTTGTAGCTTGGCGGAAGCTTTCCGACAAAGACCCCGTGGGTCTCGATATCCACCTCGTCTATGATGTAGATTCCAAGCTCCGCGGCAAGCTCGATCAAAAACGGATCGGGTGCGTAGTGGCTGGTTCTGATGGTGTCTATGTTGAATCTCTTACAAAGCTCAAGATCGCGCCTGATTTCCGAAGCCGTCATGCAGTAGCCGTTTCTCGGGTCGGTGTCATGATGGTTCACGCCCTTGAACTTTATCTTGTGTCCGTTCAGAAGATATAAATTGCCCTTGATTTCAATGTTCTTGAAGCCGATTCTCTGATGGATGCAGCTGAAATCCGTCTCGATGTAAAGGTCGTAAAGAACAGGGTTCTCCGCA
>ONWV01000024.1 GCA_900321635.1 uncultured Spirochaetaceae bacterium
CTTTTCATATGAAATCATTTTCTTTGTGTTCCGCACTTAGGACAAAAACGTCCGTTCGAATTTGTGAAATGGTATCCACAATTGCTGCAGGCATTGGGAGTGTGCTGTTGTACGGGCATTCCACACCCTTCACAGAATGATGCTCCTGGTGTAAGCGCTGCCCCACATTGCTCACAGAAAGAATGAGCATTTGTTGGAACTTGGTTCATTGCTCCCATGCTTTGGTTTACCATATTACCAACTTGACCTCCAATGACACCACCTACACCGGTCATCATACCAAGGCCGATACCTGCACTACTGAAGTTGCCAGCACCTTCGTTTGAGGCTGCCTTTTCTGCCACATCATATCCACGTTCCTGTTGGTATGTGTATCCTTCGGTTTCTCTCTTTTTTGCTAAACCTTGTGCCTCGATAATCATTCTTTGAGCACTTTCTTCCTGTTCTATGATGCCGACTCTCTTTTGTAATTCAGCCTCTGCTATGTCGGCATATTGTCTATAATATAAATCCTTGAATTTTTCATATATGCTGTCGCCGTCTGGCTTGAGAACCCCTGTGACAAAAAACTGTTTTAGATTCACTCCATAGTCTAAGAAATCAGGAATAAGTTTCTGTCTTAAAGTAGTAGAGAAAGATTCTAAATTCTCATCGACTTCAAATATGTTGATAGAATTAGATTTAAAGGCTTGCGCCAGATAGGTTTTAACTTTCGTCATTAGAAAAGAACGAAAATAGCTGACCAGCTGTTGTTGGCTCAAGTCCTTTTCCGTTCCAACAAGGTTAATCAGGAGTTTGCGTGAATCGGCTACGGAGATAGTCATTTCTCCATTTGCTCCAATAGAGAGAGGGAAGTTATATGTAGGTTCCATAAACTGGACCTTCGAATCGGTGCCCCACTTGATTGCCATCTGTTCGACTTTGTTGACAAAATACACCTCAGCGTGAAATGGCGTTGTATCTCCGGTTACTCTATGGAACAGCTTTGATATCTTGGGAATATTCTGAGTCTCGAGCGTATATCTTCCGGGACCGAACAGATCAAGAGCCTGACCATTCATGAAGAAAATAGCTTCCTGGGATTCATGAACAATCAACTGGGTCATGGTATAAAAATCTTCACAAGGATGCTTCCAAACGAATGTTGAGTTATCGCCTTCGTATTTGATTACATCAATCATTTCAGATGACATTTTAAACTCCTTTTGGGTTAATTTATCCGCAGGAATTCAGATACAGAAACACCATTCTGCTGGTCATCGTTCGGAACCCAATCCCTTTGGCAAACAATTGACACTATATGAATTGCTCACATATTTGCTTATTTGATTTTAAGACCTCACTATGTAATTGTAAATAAGATTTTGGAGCACGAAGAATTGCTAATGGGTGTTTAATAGCAGCCTTGCAGTCCCCTTTTTTTCATTACTAACGAAAACTCAAGTATAGTTGCTATATTTGCTAACAATGTTAAAACTTATGTAAGACAGCTCAAAATGACACAGGTACAGTTGGCAGAAAAGACCGGACTGACTGTCAAATACATCAGCAACATTGAGTGTTCTGTCTCATTTCCCTCTGCATCTGTAATAGCCTCTATAGCTAAAGCCTTAAGTATTCCCCAGTATAGGCTGTTTATACCTGACAATCCAAAACAGGATGACAAATCCGATGCATACATTTCAAAAGATGTTATGAAACGAGAAATCAACAAACTGTTTTCCGAATTGTTGAGTCAACTTTGAGCTGAATCAATATACGTATATTCCTGAAATTCTTGAAGCGGCATAGAGCGGTATGTTTATCATCCAATCCTGATTCCTATACCCTGACATTGAAGTACGAATCGGTCTTGATTCTGGATAATCCATCTTGAATTGCCGCAAGGACTTGGACTTCAGATTTTCCTCAGCCTTGACTTCAACCGGTACAAGTGTATTTCCTTCTTGAAGAAGAAAATCCAATTCGAGTTTTGAAGTATCCTTGTCAAAATAAAATACTCCGGTTTCTGAAGTACAAATCAGCTGCTCTAGAACATATTGCTCTGTAAAAGTTCCTTTATATTCTTCAAAGACATTCTTTTTCAGAAGGATTTCCGAAACAGGGGCATCAACCATTGCGCCCATCAGTCCATGATCAAGCATGAAGAGCTTGAAAGCCGAGAAGTCTTCATAGAACTTAAGAGGGATTCCGGGCTTGCTAACGCGGGAAATTCTATAGATGAGGCCTGCATCAATCAGCCATTCAATCGCAGCTTCAAAATCCTTTGCCCTTGCTCCCTTCTGAATGTTGCCATATATGAACTTACTGTTGGCTTTTGCCAATTGCTGTGGAATAGAGTTCCATATCTGATGTATTCTTCCAAGAATACTCGGTTCAGCATGTTTTGAAATATCAAGAGCATAATCTGCAAGTATTCTCTTCTGAATATTGCGAAGATCAGCAACATCTCGCTTGTCTACAAACTCTCTGACAACTTCCGGCATACCCCCTGTGAAATAGTATTCACGAAGTGATTCTTCCAACAGTGTTCCCAATGATGAAAGATCCTCAAGCGGAGCGTTTCTGAGCTTATCAGATAGGGCATCTCCATGCTTTGCCCTTACGAATTCAGGAAAAGAGAGCGGAAAGAGTGTCAATTCATCAACTTTGCCAACCGGGTATGACACTCCTTCATGGATTGCCAGTCCGAGCAATGAGCCGGCAACTATTATGTGGTACTGAGGAGCATCTTCACAGAAATACTTCAGGGCTCCCAGGACTTTAGGAGCATCCCCTACCTCATCGATGAACAACAGAGTTTTTCCGGGAACGATTTTCTTTTCTCCCAAAATCTCTAGGTCAGAGATAATTCTGTCAGTTCTGAATCCATTTTCAAAGACATCTTTGATACGGGGATCCTTATCGCAGTTAAGTATTACGCAACTGTCGAATTCCTCTTTGGCGAACTCTTCGATGAGATATGTTTTTCCTACCTGTCTGGCTCCTTTGACCACCAGCGGTTTTCTGTGAGGATTATCCTTCCATTGAAGCAGTTTGTCATACAAATCGCGTTTCATGTTTATAATAGTAACACACGTTTTGTAGGGTGTTAACACAAATCGGAATGAAAGTTTTGAAAATAGCACACAAATCGGAACGAATACTCATTAATTAGCTCATGCTGCACAGACCGATTCACATCCTGTACAGAGCCTGGCGCCTCTACTGCGTCAGCCCACTTTTGCTATCCTGCCTGCGGGCCTCCTGGCTCCGACTGACCACTTCACAGGCTGCGAACAGCCTGCGCACAATCGCAACGTCAGCATACTTTGAAAAAAAGATGCAACTGAGCTGACAGCCCAGCAGGCATAAAAATGCAAACTGGGCTGACGCAGTTATAAGAATTAATAGAAAATCAGACGGATCTGATGTCCAGGCTGACGGAGACAGGCTCCAAGATAGCTCGGACCTGCTTTTCTGTGGCATGCTCGAGCTTGAAGGTAAGAACCTTGTGCTCAGGATCCGGTCCGTCGATGGTTCCGAATGAAATGATGTTGATTCCGGATGATGTGAACTTCTCAGAAAGTCCTGCGACAACACCGACCTTGTCTTCTACAAGGGCCTCGACACGGATGCCCTCATGCTTGGCGCCGAGCATCTCAAGAAGAATCTTGAACAGGTCGCTCTTTGAGACAATTCCGCAAAGATAGCCCTTCTCCATTACAGGGAGACAGGAGAGGTCGTTTTCAACCATGAGCCTGACGGCTTCCTCAATGGTGGTCTCACGGGTGATGGTCACGGGATTGCGGCTCATGATGTTCTTGACCTTGAGTTTGGAGAGCAGGTAGTTGATCTCATATGTGCTTAAGGTCGAAGCCGGAGACGGAGCTGCAAGCAGTATGTCCTTTTCAGAAATGACTCCGACAAGACGCCTGTCATCATCAAGAACAGGAAGTCTGTGGACCTTCTCGGCCTTCATCTTGGCACTTGCATCGGAGATGCTCATGTCGGGAGTGGCGGTAGCCGGATTCTTCTTCATTCTGTCAGCAATGATCATATGTCTTCCTCCAATTCAATTATCGTTTCTAAATACCCTATTTGTAAATGAAAAACGCTGTCAGACCTTATGCTCCAAGATAAGCTTTCTTAATATCAGGATCATTGATCAGCTCCGATCCCTTACCTGTCTTGATGATCTTTCCGGTCTCAAGAACATAGGCTCTGTCTGCAATGGACAGGGCGGCCTGTGCGTTCTGCTCGACCAGAAGGATTGTGGAACCGGCTTTGTGAAGGTCGGCAATGATCTCGAAAATAAGATCAACAAGAAGCGGAGCAAGACCCATTGAAGGCTCGTCCAGCATTATGAGCTTGGGCTTTGCCATAAGGGCTCGGCCCATGGCCAGCATCTGCTGCTCTCCTCCTGAGAGGGTTCCGCCGATCTGGGACTGGCGTTCCTTCAGCCTTGGGAAGAGTTCGTAGACCTGCTCCATGCTCTCTTTGATCTCGGTCTTGGGCCTGGTGTAGGCGCCCATCTCAAGATTCTCCTCTACTGTCAGGCCCAAAAAGATTCTGCGGCCTTCAGGGACCATGACAAGACCGCTTTCGACTATCTTGTTCGGAGAAGTCTTTGCAATGGAGTTGCCCATGAACTTGATGTCACCTGTTCTGGATCTGAGAAGACCGCTTATGGTGTTCAGGGTTGTGGACTTTCCTGCACCGTTGGCTCCGATGAGTGTGACAATCTCCCCTTCATCAACATTGAAGGAGATATCTGTTATGGCGTGGATTGCCCCGTAGAAAACATTGATGTCATTAACGGAAAGTATAGTACCCATTTCAGTCCCTCTTCTTTCCGAGGTAAGCCTCGATGACGACAGGATTGCTCTGGATCTCCTGAGGAGTTCCCTGTGCAATGACTTCGCCGAAATTCAGAACCGTGATGTTCTCGCAGATTCCCATGACCAGGCTCATGTCGTGCTCGATCAGAAGGATGGCGATGTGGAACTGGTCGCGGATCTTGCCGATGGTCTCCATAAGGTTCTCGGTCTCGGCCGGGTTCATTCCGGCAGCCGGCTCATCCAGAAGCAGAAGCTTCGGATTCGTAGCCAGGGCTCTGATGATCTCAAGACGTCTCTGTGAGCCGTACGGAAGGTTTCCGGCGTTCTCGTTGGCAAGGTCTTCCATATTAAAGACGTGAAGAAGCTCCAGAGCCTTCTCTCGTGCCTTCTTCTCCTCTTTCCAGTATCTGGGAAGGCGGAACATGGCTTCGGCGATTGAATAGCTCATTCTTGTATTGAAGCTGTTCATGACATTGTCAATGACGCTCATATCCTTGAAGAGCCTGATGTTCTGGAAGGTTCTTGCGATTCCTTCGTGGTTTCTGGCAATGGTGCTCATGCCGGCGAGGTCTTTCTCGCACAGCATGATGACTCCGCTTGTGGGTGTGTAGACACCGGTGAGCAGGTTGAAGACTGTTGTCTTTCCGGCTCCGTTGGGACCGATGAGACCTACAATTTCGTTCTCATTGACCTGAATATTGAAATCGCTTACGGCTGCAAGTCCGCCGAAGACCACCCTGAGGTGCTCGCATTTTAAAACGTTACTCATGCTTTGACCCCCTGCCGTTACGTATTTTATTGACGATGTTCTCGATGGTGTTGCCCATGGAGAAGTCATATGTGCCCATAAGTCCCTTCGGACGGAAGAGCATCATAAGGACAAGAGCCAGTGAGTATGCAACCATTCTGTAGTCGCTGAAGGATCTGAGAATCTCGGGCAGAGCTGTAAGGACAATGGCCGAAATTACGGAGCCCAGCATGGAGCCCATTCCGCCAAGTACGACCATGACCAGGATCTCGATCGACTTCATGAACTTGAATGTGGAAGGATAAAGGGACCCGATGTAGCCGGCATACAGGCATCCTGCGACGCCCGCAAGCATGGCGGAGAATACAAAGGCTGTTGTCTTGTAGAATGTTGTGTTGATTCCTACCGACTCGGCTGCAATCTCGTTGTCACGGATTGAAAGGACCGCTCTTCCGTGGCGGCTCTTCATGAATACGTGAATCAAAAAGAGGCAGATTACGGTGAAGATGTAAATCACGTTCAGGCTTGTGAATTTGGGAATTCTTGCAAGACCTGATGCTCCGTATGTGAACTTGAAGCCCAAAACGGAGTCAATGTTTGTAAGAACGACTCTGATGATCTCACCGAAACCCAGGGTGATGATTGCAAGATAATCACCCTTGAGCCTCAATGCGGGAATACCGATGAGAAGGCCAAAGAGTCCTGCCACAACAGCTGAAATCAGAACCGCAATGATGATGTAGGGAATCACAGCGGCATTGTTGCCTGCTCTGAGAAGCTGAGATGCGGGTGTGCTTTTCATGAAAATAGCACCGGCGTAGGCACCTACAGCCATGAAGCCGGCATGTCCCAGAGGAAGCTGTCCAAGGTATCCGCAGACAACGTTCAGGCTGGTTGCCAGAATGATGTTGATTCCGATTGTGATCAGAATTCCGCGGTAATACTCCCCTTTCAGACCTGCGCCTGCGACAAAAAGCGTCACAAGGGTCCAGAGGACAACGATTAAGACTGTATTGATAAGATATCTGACCGGAGTCTTGAGTTTAAGCTCTTTCATGTTCACCTCCATCAGACCTTCTCCTGAATCTTCTTTCCCAAAAATCCCGTGGGCTTGAAGAGCAGGACGATTATAAGAACCAGGAATACGGCCGCATCCTTCCACATCGAGAAACCGATTGCGGCAACCAAGGCCTCAAGGATTCCGATTGTGAAGCCTCCGATCATGGCTCCTGGAATGGAACCTATTCCACCCAATACAGCGGCAACAAAGGCCTTGATTCCCAGCATGGAGCCCATGGTCGGGCTGGCCTGGGTGTAGGCGCAAAGGTAAAGGACCGAACCTATACCTGCAAGAGCGCTTCCGATGGCGAATGTCATGGAGATTGTCCTGTTGAGGGAAATTCCCATCAGCTGGGCAGCACCCATATCCTCGGAGACAGCCCTCATGGCCTTACCTGCTTTGGTCTTGTTGACCACGAAGGACAGAAGAATCATGATCACGACAGAGACCAATATGGTCACAATGGCTACGTAGCTGACGTTTATCTGACCGAGCATTACAGAGCCGGTGAT
This sequence comes from uncultured Spirochaetaceae bacterium, assembly GCA_900321635.1. GTDB lineage: Bacteria > Spirochaetota > Spirochaetia > Sphaerochaetales > Sphaerochaetaceae > UBA9732. The sequence continues at coordinate 7,141 of ONWV01000024.1, forward strand.
AAGCGGGTCCATACTCTTCTGGTCAGCACCGAAAAGAAGCTGAGCACCGTTTTCCAACAGAAATGATACTCCGATTGCAGTAATCAGAAGTGAAAGTCTCGGTGCGCTTCTCAGCGGTGTGTAAGCCACCTTCTCCACAGTGACACCCAGCAGCGTGCTGACTGTTATTGCAAGAATAATAGCCAATACAGGGGGCAGAGCGAAGCTTGCGATGGCATAGTATGTCATGTAGGCACCGACCATGATAATGTCGCCATGGGCGAAGTTCAGCAGCTTGATGATTCCGTAGACCATGCTGTATCCCAATGCCACAAGGGCATAGACACTTCCGGTCTGCATTCCATTTATCAGCTGTGCTATCAGCAAAGAAAACGTCATCAGTTGGTTTCTCCAGGCACGTTTATATTTTGTTCTAAATATGATTATTTAACAAAAAAGGCGCAAGTAACCCTGCGCCTTTTTTTTGAGTTTTTCTCTGTTTTTTTTATCAGAAGAACTCATCGAACAGCTCTGCGCCGTTTGAGATCTTGATGATTGCAACGCTCTTGATAGGATCGTTGGTCTCATTGAAGGTGTAGCTGCCTGTGATTCCCGGGAAGGCGTTCATGCCCTTGATGGCATCGATGACAGCCTGCTTGTACTCAGCAGAACCGGCCTTAAGTCCCTTAGCCTCGGCTGCCTTAAGAGCCTCTGCCATGATCAGAGAAGCATCCCATGCAAGAGGAGCGAACATGTTAGGAACTTCCTCATTGTAGTTTGCCTTGTAGTCTGCCTCGAACTTGGCAACTGACGGAGTTCCGGGTGCATAACCTGACATGTAGATTGTGCCCTCAAGGTCTGCAGCGCTTGCATAGTTCTTGACTGAACCAAATCCGTCACCGCCGATGATCTTTGCCTTGCATCCTGCAGCTCTGAGAGCTGTGATTGCACGACCGGCCTCTCCGTAGTAGATCGGCATGAGGACGACATCAGGATTTGCAGCTGCGATGTTGGTCATCTGAGCCTTGTAGTCGACATCACCTGTTGCGAAAGCTTCCTTGGCAACAACCTTGAGTCCTGTTGCAGCAAGCTGGCTCTCAACACCCTGTACGATGGCCTCGGAATAATCGCTGCCGTTTTCATAGAAGATTGCGATTGTCTTTGCGCCGTACTTGGAAGTTGCATACTGAGCCATCTTCTCGCCCTGGAACGGATCGAGGAAGCAGGAGCGGAAGACATTTGTCTTGACTTCTGACTTCGGATCATCCGGATCCATGACGGTGAGCTTCGGGTTGGTTGCTGAAGCTGAAATCTGAGGCATGTTGTCGTCGTATGTCACGTCAGAGAGAGCAATTGAAGCACCGGAAAGAACTGATCCGATGATGGCTGTTGCGCCGTTTGCCTTAGCCAGGTTGTAGGCGTTGATTGACTCTGTTCCGTCTGCCTTGTCATCGTACTCAAGAAGCTTGACCTGCTTGCCGTTGATTCCGCCGGCTGCATTGAGCTGCTCGAAGAACATGACAACAGAGTTGCGTACAGGAACTCCGTACATAGCATAGTCACCGGTTGTGTTTCCGATGAAAGCGATTGTGATGGTGCCGGAAGCGGCACTTGAAGAAGCCTCACTGGAACCGCCGGCAAAGACCGGGGCTGCAATGAAAGCTGCAATTACCAAAGCAAAAAGCAAAACTTTCTTCATTTGATTTCTCCCTTCTAGTTTCGTTTAATAACCCAAAGATGGTTTTTTATGAGGCTAATACTACAGTTTTCAGTATTTTTATGCAATATTTCTCCATATTTTTTCATTAAAAATGTTATATCCCTCCCCGACTCTCCATATCCGGGGCCGCTGGTGTCTTGTTCATCAAGTATGAAAATTGGTATCATCTTCGCATGCAGATAGAACTTAAAAATCTGGTAAGAACATACGAGACGGTCCATGCCGTGGAAGGCGTCAGCCTCTCCATTCCCTCAAACGAGATCTTCGGCATCATCGGACTGTCCGGTGCCGGCAAAAGCACCCTCGTGCGTCTTATCAGCCTCCTTGAAAAACCCGACAGCGGCGAGGTCTGGTACGATGGAAAACGTGTCGACAACCTCCCCGAAAAGGAAATCATCCAGAGGCGCAGACATCTGGGCATGATATTCCAGAACTTCAACCTCTTTTCATCGCGCACCGCCGGTGAAAACATCGCCTACCCCATGGAAATCTGCAAATATCCCAAGGAAAAAATCCACGCCCGTGTGGTCGAGCTCCTTGACGTCGTAGGTCTCTCAGACAGAATCAATGCCCCGATATCCACCCTTTCCGGCGGACAGAAGCAGAGAATCGCAATAGCACGTGCCCTGGCATGCAGCCCTGACATCCTCTTCTGTGACGAGGCCACAAGCGCCCTGGACCCCAAGACCACCCAGCAGATACTTGCCCTGATCAAGGACATCCAGAAAAAGATGAACCTCACCGTCGTCATGATCACCCACCAGATGGAGGTCGTACGTGACGCCTGTGACCATGTTGCAGTCCTCTCCGAGGGAAAAGTCGTGGAACAGGGAACGGTCAAAGAGCTGTTCGCAAGCCCCAAGACCAACGTCACAAAGGAGTTTCTTGCCCACCTCACCTCAAACATGAAGAGCGTGCGTGAAGACGGAGTCGTAATCTGGTCAGACGATCCTGCCCACTATGTTCTCAGGTTCCTTAACGATAAGGTCGACACCCCTGTGATTTCGGACATCATCAGACAGTTCGATGTTGTCTTCAACATCAGCGGAGCCGGAATTCAGAAAGTCGGCGACACCAAGATGGGAACAATGGTCTGTGACATCACAGGAAGCAAAAAGGCGGTCTCAGATGCCATTAAGGCAATCCGCCAGCGCGGAGTTACTGTCGAGGAGGTAGAAGTATGACACCTGCACTTTGGTCTTTAATCTGGCAAAGCACACTTCAGACTCTTTCAATGGTTCTGTTCTCAACAATCTTCTCAGTGGTCCTTGGCCTTCCTTTGGGAATCCTTCTGTGCATCACATCGCCTGAAAGTCAGGGAGGAATCAGACCAAAACCGGTTCTCAACGTAGTTTTGAGCAAGATTGTAAATGTCCTGAGATCCTTCCCGTTTATTATATTGATTATAATCCTCTTCCCTCTTTCAAGACTGGTCGTGGGAACCGCAATAGGAACAAAGGCCACAATAGTACCTCTCTCAATTGCTGCAGCCCCGTTTGTAGCACGTCTTGTTGAGACTTCACTTAAAGAGGTCGACCGCGGCGTAATCCAGGCAGCAAGAATCATGGGATCCACAAACAACCAGATAGTCTTCAAGGTTCTTCTTCCTGAAGCCCTGCCCTCTCTGGTCTCAGGCCTGACGCTGACAGTCATAAACCTGATCGGATACAGCGCAATGGCCGGAGCTGTCGGCGGAGGCGGACTGGGAGACCTTGCAATCCGCTACGGATACCAGCGATTCAAACCGATGGTCATGCTTGTAGCCATCGTAGTAATCCTGCTTCTGGTCGAGCTGATTCAGTTCATCGGAAACAAAATCAGTGCGAATATGATGAAAAAGCGCTGAGGATTTTACTCAAATCAGCAATTTCAACAAAAATGCAACAGTTTTTATCACAAAGCTGTTGCATTTTTTTGTGTTTCTATGTACAGTAAGGCAACTTTAAACAACTACAACAGGGAGGAGACATTCATGGCTATCAACACCGCTTCAAAGATGATGTACTTCTCCATGTCCATGACAATGTGCATGCCCTCGCGGGCATAAGTACTTTATTTTTTCCATTCATTTCGTGTATTGTTTTTCCGGCAGTGATATCATTCTGCAAATTTTATTATACAGATATAGCCCGTATAGGCTTATGACATTGAAATCAATTATTTGAGGAGATAAACCATGAAAAAAGCTATCGCAATCGTATTAGTAGTTCTTGCTGCATTCGCAGTATTCGCAAGCGGATCTGCCGAGGTCAAGCAGTCAAACAAGATCACAGTAGGTGCAACACCCCAGCCCCATGCCGAGATACTCAATCTTGTCATAGACGATCTTGCAGCCCAGGGAATCACACTTGTCGTTAAGGAATTCACCGACTATGTCACACCGAACGAAGCAGTTGAAAGCGGCGAAATCGATGCCAACTACTTCCAGCATATTCCGTATCTTGAGGCACAGAACAAAGATAAGGGTTTCCACCTTGTAAACGCAGGCGGAATCCACATCGAGCCGATTGCACTGTATTCAAAGAAGTACAAGTCTCTTGCAGACCTTCCCAAGAATGCAAAAATCGCTATCCCCAACGATCCGACCAACGAAGGCAGAGCACTGCTTCTTCTTGCAAGCGCAGGCCTGATCACTCTGGCAGATTCGAGCAGACTTGATTCAACACCGATCGACATCACATCAAACCCGAAGAACCTTTCCTTCACAGAGGTTGAGGCCGCTTCCCTTCCGAGAGTCATGGAAGATGTCGATGCCGCAGTCATCAACGGAAACTATGCACTCGCCGCCGGCTTATCAGCAACCAAGGATGGCATTCTTGTAGAAGGCGCCGACAGCCCGTATGTCAACATTGTCGCAGTCAAGGCAGGCAACGAGAACAATGATGCCATCAAGGCTCTTGTTAAGGCTCTTCAGAGCGACAAGGTCAAGAAGTGGATTACAGAAAACTATAAGAACGGCGAAGTCATCGCAGTCTTCTAAGACCTGACAATAAAAAATGCAGTCTAGCAGAAAAAAAATTGCTGCGTAGACTGCCAAAAGCAGTCTGTGAGAAAAAAATATGTTCCACAGACTGCTTTTTTATCTGAGATATTCATTTATCAGCAGTTCAATGTAATCGATGTTCAGTGGCGTTTGGCCGGTTTCATATGAAAACAGCAGGTTTTTGCCCTGAATGAAACCGTTTTCGGTAAATATCTTCAATCTGTGCAATGTGGTATTACAGTAGGTGCTGTTATCCATGATGCCGCAGTGCTCCCAAACATATTCTTTTTTTGTTCTTTTATTCAGCACATAGAAGTCCGGATGAATCACACATCCGTTTATTTCATCAAAGATCCCTGCCTGCTCATAGAAATAGGGAATCCCAAGTGCATACAGTCTGTCGGCTATCAGAGCCTCGCTTTTTGACCGGACATAATCCCCTTTCATTGTCTTGTACGGATGATTACTGTCTTTAGGTATTAGTTTGTTCCATTGTGACTGCCATTTTCTGGCATAGCCTTCATCCGTCTCCACTTCAGGTTTAACAAATACTCTGATAGGCTCTGCAATTGTCTCTAAGACATTTTCTACATCGGAGTTAGCTCTACTCTTCTGTAGATGTGAAGGACACATTTCCAACTGTCTCTTTTCCCTGACAGCAGCTTGCAGGAGAGCATCCTGATAATGCTTAGTGGCCATAAATACTATTGTTTTTTGATCTGTAAGATACTCTCTACTTTTACTACAATCTGTTCCTTTGACAAGATAATACCTGACAGAACCTCTGATAGTGGTATAAATCAGATGACCCTTCTGTTTTCTGATTGGAGAGTTTTTCAATCTGGCAATAATCTTGTCCAATGAGGCGACTCTTGAGGTGATGGTTTTCATGATCTGACTTTTGTTCACAAGTCAACTATAGAGCATAATTCCGGATTCCGAACTGTGTTTTTTGTGTGGTTTGAAAGAAAATGCAAATTGTGTTGCTGCAAGCAATAGAAAAGCAGTCTAGCAGAAAAATAATTGCTGCGTAGACTGCCAAAAGCAGTCTGTGAGAAAAAAATTTGTTCCACAGACTGCTTAATGTATAAATAAGATAATCACATCAGATTTATGCCGGCTTTTTTGGCGGCATTTCTGTCCTCTTCGGGCCAGACAGAGGCCTGAACCTCTCCGATATGGGCTTTTTTGAGAAGGAACATGCAGATTCTGCTCTGGCCTATTCCTCCGCCGATTGTCTGAGGGTATTCACCGGCAAGAAGTCTCTGGTGCCAGTAGAGCTCCGCGCGTTTTTCGCAGTTGCGGATCTTGAGCTGCTCGAGCAGTGACTGCGGAGAGACCCTGATTCCCATGCTGGAAAGCTCCAGTGAATCCTGTCTGACAGAATCCCATACAATGATATCTCCGTTAAGGCCGTAGAAACCGTCGGCATTCTTTGTGGACCAGTCATCGTAGTCGGGGGCTCTTCCGCCGTGCATGACACCGTCGGAAAGAGGCATTCCTATACCGATGATGAAGATGGCGCCGAACTGCTTGGCAAGCTTCTTCTCGCGCTCGACAGGGGAAAGATTGGGAAGCATCTCCCTGGCCTCCTCGGCGTGGATGAACTTGATGTGCTCGGGAAGGGCCTGGGCACAGGAAGGATAGTTCTGCGAGACAAGGAATTCGGTGCGCTTAATGACCTCGTAGACACCAGAGGCGATCTTCTTGAGAAAATCGAGATTCCTCTCCTCAGGAGCCATGACACGCTCCCAGTCCCACTGGTCGACATAGATTGAGTGGATGTTGTCAATGTCGTCGTCAGGACGGATGGCATCCATGTCGGTGTAGATTCCGGTACCGGGGCAGAAGCCAAGATCTGCAAGGGCCATGCGCTTCCATTTGGCAAGGCTCTGGACAATCTCCATGCTCTGTTCATTCATGTTGCCAACGTTGAATCTGACAGGTCTCTCAATGCCGTTGAGGTCGTCGTTGATTCCGCTGTTTGCCTTAACAAAGCGCGGCGATGTGACGCGGGAAAGTCTGAGTTCGCTGGCAAGTTCCCTCTCGAATGAATCTTTGACGAACTTGATGGCGCGCTCTGTCATCCTTGGATCCAGAACTGATTTGTAGCCTTTCGGAATTATGATGCTCATAGTCCCCTCCTTCGGAGAGTATAGCCAAAGAGAAAATCTTGGAAAACCGTTTCCACAAAGAATCGGTGAAGAAAAATGGGGAAACTAGGCCCTTCTGTGGTCTTTCGGGGTGTTGAATCTGTCGTGGGTCGTCTTGGAAGCAGGCATCTGTGCAATGTCGCCGCTCTTGGTAAGAGCCCACTTGGTGATCATAGGTCCGAACATCTCGTAGATCAGGACTCCGAACAGGACGATGCTTCTGATCAGCCTGCCCTCGTAGGTGCCAAGAACCTCGGCCTGGACTGACATTCCCAGAGCAACTCCGGCCTGAGGCAGAAGTGAATAGCCCAGATACTTGGAGACCATCGGATCACAGTGCATAGCCTTGCAGCTTTCGCGGGCTCCGAAGTACTTTCCGAAGGACCTTGCGATGACATAGAGGATACCGATCAGAACGACAATCGGATTTCCGAAAACAGAAAGATCCAGGTCAGCACCGCTTATTACAAAGAAGCAGCAGAACAGCGGAGATGTCCACTTGTCCGACCTGATCATGATGTCTCCGGATCTTGGACACAGGTTGCAGAACACTGTTCCGAGCATCATGCACACCAAAAGAGATGAGAATGAAATCTTCACCGGGCCTACGTTGAACTCGAGCTGAGCAAGGGCGATGGTCATGAAAACAAAGGCAAGCGACATGTTGAGTCTGTTGCTGTTTGAGTAGAAAAGCTCCTCGACCTTTGTAAGGATATAGCCCATCAGGGCACCCAGACCGAGAGAAAGCACAATCTCAAGAAGCGGGTTGATGAAGATGGCAACCATGTTCACCGAGCTTGAAATCAGAGCCTCAGCAATTCCGAAGGAAACGGCAAAGGCTACAAGACCTACGGCATCGTCCAATGCGACTACAGGAAGAAGAATGTCAGTGACCTTTCCGTGTGCCTTATACTGCTTTACAACCATCAGAGTGGCAGCCGGTGCGGTAGCAGTGGCAATTGCACCCAAAGTGATTGCACCTGACATATTGAAGACCTGAGGATCGGTGAACAGTGCAACAATTGCAAGAACAATGTCGACACAGACCATCGCAGCAACAGCCTGGAACACACCAACGACCGCAGCCTGCTTTCCTGTTCCCTTGAGCTGGGACAGTTTGAACTCGTTTCCGATTGAGAAGGCTATGAAGCCCAGGGCAACGGTGGAGATGATCTCAACGGCCTCGACATCAGCAAATGTATTGAAGCCAAGGCCAGGGACACCCAGACGTCCGAGACAGTAAGGACCTACGAGAAGACCGGAAACAAGAAAAGCCGTTACATCAGGAAAATTCAGATGAAGGACTTTGAACAAACGGGTCATCATAAGACCCGCTCCCATTGCGATGGCAAGGGAAAGCAATTCTGTCGACATTAATAACTCACTTTCACCCGGGAATCCGGGCCGAGCTAGTAATACTCCAAAGAAAACAATAAGTCAAGCAAAAATGATGTAATCATTTGGGCTCGGAATTGTTATACAATGTGGGAAGAGGATATATGAAGATACTTGTTTTCGGCTACGGTCTCCATGGCGGAGGGTTTGAATGTGCCATGCACTACCTCTCACACGGCGACGAGGTCGTCATCACTGACATCAGAAGCAGAGAATCTTTGGGCCAGTCAATCGACTTTCTGGAAAAGAAAGGCGCCGTAATCCACTGCGGAGGCCATCTTACCAGCGATTTCGAATGGGCCGACATTGTCATCAAAAGCCCCACCATCAAGCTGGACAACGAGTTTCTCAACTACGCAAAGCGTGTCGAAAACAGTCTCACCATCCTTGCCGCGCGCCCCGAGGCCAAGGACATCAAGGTCATCTGCGTAACAGGAGCGCGCGATAAATCAACCAGCGCCAGCGCAATCTGCCACGCACTGAACGCCCTTGGATGCAACGCCCACAACATGGGAACCTCCGCCTTCACCGAAATCAAACGCCTTGACAGCGGCGATGTCCCCGAATACCTCATCATCGAGATGTCCACCTGGCTTGCACGCGACAGCTACCACTTCCTCAAGGGCCAGATTCCCCGCATCAACACATCCCTGATCACATCGATCTTCGATCCGGACGATGCCCCCGACCCCATTACTAGAACCGGCGAGTTCAACATGTACGCCAACAACATCATCCTTCCGGCCGAGGTCAAGGCAGCCATTGAAAAGGCCGCACATAAGAAGGCCAAAAACATCAGCAGCATCGAAAGCGCATCAAGGTCCATGTCAAAGGCCTTGCCCGACAAGATGAGACCTGCCTTTGCCGTTCTGAGAAAGCTGGGCTACAGTTCATCCATGGCAAACAAGGCTCTGAAGGGCTTTAAAGGTATTCCGAACAGAAACGAGCTGGTGCTCAGGACCAACAACGCCATGTTCATAAACGACAGCTCGTCCGTCATGCCTGCAGCAGTAGGCTTTACCATGGACAATTTCGAGAACCTTCCGGTTCACATCATCTGCGGAGGGTCCGATACAGGACTTGACCCCTCCCCCATGCTCAATGCACTGAAGGGAGCAGCCTCTGTGGAGCTTCTGGACGGTTCGTTCACAAGAAAAACTCTGATTCCGAAGCTTGTTGAAAACGGAATAGACTACTTCGGTCCCTTCAAAAAGATGGAGGAGGCCGTAAAAACAGCCTCCTCTCAGCTTGACGATAAAAGCAATATGCTTCAGGTTGTGCTTCTGTCACCCGGTGCCGCAGCCTATGAGTTCTACGGCAACGAGCATGTCAGAGGGGACGCCTTCAAACAGAGCGTCAACCAACTGGTCCGTCAAGATAACTCTTCGATCTGACAACCTTTCCTTCAGGACTTACAAACTTCTTTCCATCCACAGACAGAACTCCGTCCTTGACATAGAGCGGCATTGCGAAGAAGTGATCCGGCTTCACATATGTGAGCTCTGAAGGATTGCAAAAGCCCTCCGGGACAAGGTGTGTTCCGACTTCAAGATCATCTGCGAAAAGAACCTCACATGTCGTGTGCTCAGGGGCCTTGGGATCCTGAGCGGCCAAAAGCATTCCGTTGCTCTTTACGCCGCGGAAGTTTGCCGGCTTGAGGTTGTCCACCAGAACGATGTTGTGTCCCAGAAGCTCATCTTCCTTGTAGTAAGGAACAATTGAGGAGACGATGATTCTGGGCTCGGCCTCGCCTGTGTCCAGATTCAGAATGTAAAGAATATCTCCGTTGGGATGATGCTCGACCTTTGTGATCTTGCTGACGGTGAGCTTGACCTTGTCTGCGAACTTCTCAGCGATGCTCTTGTTTGCCTCAGCTTCCTGTGCGGCAAGAAGCGCAGCCTTTGCAGCTTCTTTCTTTGCTGCCTTCTCAGCAGCCTTATCTGCTGTGTTGTTTTCCATTTTTCTCTCCTCTCTTTCTGCCTGGGAACCGCTGTATCGGATTCTCAGCTCCTCGATCTTCGCATCCTCGAGCTTGGTGAAAAGAAGGCTCACCTCCCCCACCTTGATGTTCTGACCAAAGTCGCCGAGTTTTGCCCAGTCGGCCTTTTCCTGTCCAAGGAAGGTCAGAATGCTCTTGGATGTGACTGGCATGAACGGCTGGATCATGATACCGAGGTCTCTGATCAGGCCAACAAGTGTCCTTAAGATGAGCTTTGCCTTCTCAGGCTCTGTGTTTCTCAGCTTCCACGGCTCAGAGTTCTGGAAAACTCTGTTTCCGATGTTGGAAAGCTCGAATATGGTTCTTAAGGCATCACGCTCGTCGGCTCTTTCGAGCATCTGTGTGATCTGGTCTTCCTTTTCCTTGATCTGGGAAAGAAGATCCTCATCCACAGCACCTGCACCAAGGTCTCCGTCATAGAAGCGCTTTACGAAAGTCAGTGTTCTGTTGACCAGGTTGGAGAGGTTTCCGATAAGCTCTCCGTTCACCTTCTCCTGAAGGTCCTTCCATGTGAAGGTGAAGTCAGCGTTCTCCGGCCTGTTGTAGTACATGTAGAATCTCCACACGTCAGCAGGGATTCCCGTCTCCTGGACATCGTTTCCGAACACACCTATTCCCTTGCTCTTTGAGAACTTACCGCCCTCGTAGTTCAGGTACTCGGTCGAGCTCATGTGATGAAGCATGGTCCACTTCTGTCCTGTGGCAAGCTGTGTTGCCGGGAAGACTACGGTATGGAACGGAATGTTGTCCTTTCCGATGAACTGGAAAAGATCAGTGTTCTCAGGATCGAACCACCATTTCTTCCAATCATCCGTGAGATTGGCGGTGATTGAGACATAGCCTATCGGTGCATCGAACCATACGTAGAAGACCTTGTTCTCGTAACCCGGCTTGGGTACTGGAATTCCCCACTTGAGATCACGTGTTATGCATCTTTCCTTAAGGCCGTCGCGGAGCCAGCTCTTTGTGACCTGTACTGCGTTCTTTGCCCAAAATCCCTTCTCTGAGGTCTCGTCAATCCATTTTTCCAGAACAGGAAGAATCTTGGGAAGATCCAGATAAAGATGCTTTGTCTTTCTGATGACAGGTGTTGTACCGCAGACCATGCAGCGTGGATTTATCAGCTCGGTCGGATCCAGAAGTGTCTGACAGCTGTCGCACTGGTCCCCTCTTGCATCCGTGCTTCCGCAGTGCGGGCATGTGCCCTCGACAAAGCGGTCTGCAAGAAAGCGGTCGCACTTGGGACAGTACAGCTGCTCTGTCTCTTTTTCGGTGATGTAGCCGTTTTCGTCGCAGCGCTTGAAGATATCCTGGACAATCTCTGTCTGCTTGGGAGTAGAAGTCCTTCCGAAGTAGTCGAAATCGATGTTGAACCACTTGTAGATATCACGGTGGATGGCGTGGTAGTGATCACAGAGCTCACGCGGTGTGACACCCTCCTTGGCGGCCCTGGTTTCGGTTGCTGTACCGTACTCATCCGTTCCGCAGACATAGATGGTCTCATAGCCTCTGAGACGGCAGAATCTGGCGAAAACATCGGCAGAGAGAACCTGTGTGAGGTTCCCAAGGTGCGGGATGTTGTTCACATATGGTAATGCGCAAGTAATAAGTCTTTTCTTCATGTGGACTATAATAATGAATGAGGGCCGTTTTGTTCAACGGCCCTCAGCACCCATTTGCGGTGTATGAAATCACTCGTAAAGGTTGTCAAAATAAGCAAGATCCGTGGAAAGAATCTTCTTCATCTGCGGGATGGTCAGCTTGTAGGACTCAAGAGTTCTCCAAAGCTCGAAGAACTCGGGATCCTTCTTGTAAGCCTCCGCGTAGATTCTTGTTGCCTCGGCATCGGCCACACCCTTGATCTGCTCGGCTCTGGCCTTTGCACCCGAGAGGATGGACATCTGCTCGCTTGTGGTCTTTCCTTCCCACTGTGCAAGCTGTCCGCGTCCGTAGGATCTGTAGGCCTCGGCAATCTGGTTTCTTTCCTTGATCATCCTCTGGTAGACGCTCTCCGTAAGGTCATCGGAATAGCGGATCTGACGGATGATGACGTCGATGAGCTTGATTCCATACTCGGTTGTGTATGAGCTGGCAAGAGCGAGCATCCTGTCGGAAAGGCCCTGACGGCCGACCTTGATAGACTCCTGCTGGGTCGTTGAGACCGTAAGGGATCTAAGTCTCTCGGCGGCTTCAAGATCGTCGATGCTCGAGACCTCCTCCACAACAGTCATCTGGTTGATTCTGTTGCTGTTTCTGACAGCCTCGTTCAGGTAGTTCTCGGAAATGACGGTCCTGACTGTCGAATCCAGAATGTCATCCAGTCTCAGCTGGGCATTCTCAACGGTCTTGACGGTCTCGTAGAATCTCTTGGGGTCGCTTATGACCCATCTGCTTGTGGGATCTACATATATGAACTGGTTTTCCTTGGTCGGAATGCGCTGTGCATCACCGTCCCAGGACAGAATCTTGGACGAGTACCTTACAACGGTATCCACGAACGGCATCTTGAATTTGAGACCCGGCTCGGTCTCCACCTTCACGATGGCTCCGAATCTTGTCACAACGGACTGCTCACCCTCCTGGAGGATGTAGAACGGACCGAGGATCATGACAATCACAAGAAGAGCTACAATTACTACTGCTGTGATAATTGTTTTTTTCATATCAGTTGCCCTCCTTGTTCAGATTCATTATCGGAAGGAAATTCTCAAGGCTCTTGTCAACCACAGTCAGCTCTCCTGAGAGAACCTGCTCCATGGTCTCGATGTAAAGTCTCTTGGATGTGATGTCAGGACTCTTTTCGTACTCGGAAAGAACGCTCTGGAATCTTGCGACATCTCCTGTTGCGGAGTTGACTCTCTCGGCAGCATATCCCTGAGCTTCCTGGATGATCTTGCTGGCCTCACCTTCGGCAGCCGGGATGACTCTGTTGTAGTTCTCCTTGCCCTCGTTGATGTACTTGTTCATGTCCTGGATGGCCTTGTTGACATCCTCAAACGCATCCTGGACATCTCCGACCGGCGGAACGATATCCTGGAGTTTGACGGTGACAATCTTCACGCCCATGTCATAGAAATCAAGCAGAGCCTGAAGTTTCTCATGGGCCTCGACTTCCATCGAGGTTCTCTCGCTGGTCATTATGCTCAGAATAGGAAGATCACCGACCAGCTGGTTAATCACGGATCTTGAAAGATCACTGATTGTTTTGGGCTGGTTGTTGACACTGAAAAGCCACTTGTAGGGGTCGTCGATCCTGTACTGGACAATCCACTGGATATCGACGATATTCAGGTCTCCGGTGAGCATTGTGGACTCATCCATGTACTTTGAGTAGTTGTACTTAGTCGAGGAACCCGAGATGTTTCCCGTCGCTGTTGCACGGTATCCGAAAGACATGGTCTGAACCGTCTGGGTCTCTACGTTGAAGCTTCTGTCTACTCCGAACGGAATCTTGAACTGAAGTCCCGGTCCCACAGTCTTCAGGTAGCTGCCGAAACGCAGAATGACTGCCTGCTCGGTCTGGTCTACGACGAAAAAGCCTGTGGAAAGCGTCAAAGCCACAACAATGACTACAATAACGAGCGCGAGAATCTTAGGAGTAAAGGAAAAACCCCTGCCTCCCCTTCTGCGGCTCTGACTTTGATCCTGATTCTGGTTCTGATCCGGACCTTGGCCCTGCTGTTCATAGAAGTTGAAAGCCATCTTACCTCCGTTGAGGCACAATAAT
>ONWV01000021.1 GCA_900321635.1 uncultured Spirochaetaceae bacterium
TTTAGTCTTTCAGCAAACATAGAAACAGGATTCTCCAAGAGAGACTACTTTATCAGGTATCACTATGTTGCTGATTGAGGTATTCTTGAAAACCCTATCGCCAACCGATTTTACAGTTGAAGGAATAGTAACTGACTCCAGTCCTGCCATACCATTAAATGCATCTTTACTTATTGAAGTAATTCCGTTCCTGAATGAAACATTAAATACAGCGCTATTTCCCGAGAAGGAAGATCTATCACCATAAACGCTTACGCAATTGTTGTTATATACATAGTCTACCGTCTGTCCATCATGCCAGTCTTTAAACAACTCCAAACCAAGGTAAATAGCATTAGATGGAATAGTGATCCTCTCTATATTGGTTCCCTGGAAAGCATAGTCGTCTATTTCATAAACTGTATCAGATATTTCAAGACCGTATATTTCGGAACGATATCTTAAATCATCTGTATCAACAATGCTTCTTCCACTCGGAACAAGCGTATAGATTCTGGCATTTGAATCTGAAAGTCTGTTGTCATAAAGATAACCACTTAAGTCATTAATCCTTTGACTATTTGTCCAATGTCTGAAAGCATTAGGGGCCATGTCAGAAAGAATTGCAGGAAGTGTTATGTCTGAAATACTAGTACAATCATTGAACGCAAGATTGCCTATTGCCGTTATGTTACCCGACATTGTCACATCACTGAGGTTTGTACAAAGAGAAAAGGTCTGGTGATCAATTGCCCTAACACTGTCAGGCAAATAAATACTATAGAGGTTTGTCATACCACCATATCCAGTTATTGCCTGAGTTCCGTTCTTGACAATTGCATTTATCTTTGCATTACAGCCTGACAGAACACCTGCCTTAATCATGCTGGAATAATCATTAATGGTCTGACTGGATGTCCATCCAGAGAAGGCAGATGAAGCAATTTCAGTTATATACTGCCCTACATCAAAACTGATTATTGAAGAACAACCCCTGAAGGCAAAAGCTCCAATTTTAGTTATGGAATCAGGCAACACCAGAACCTGTATATTTTTACAGTTTTCAAAACCATAATCTGCAACAGATGTAACTCGTGTTCCATTAATCCATTCAGGAACAACTACCACTGATGGCAAAACAGATATATACTCACCATTTATTGAAACTGCACCATTTTTTATGTCAAAAAGACGTTCTGGAGATATGTCATTGATATGATAGTACTCTGCCGAAACTACATCTGAAGATTCCATGCCAGCTTTTATGGCAATGGCTTTAACCATACATGATGAGGAAAAGCTTATCGGGGTACTATATGTATTTCCATTTGTAGCGGATGGAGTACTTCCGTCAGTAGTATAGATTATCTGTGCGCCCTCTGTTGAACTTGAAATCAAAAGAGAACTTGTATTGTTAACAACGCTACTATCCTTGAGGCTGAACTGGGGCTTCGCAACTTTAACATAATAACTCTTACTGACAATATCTGAGTAAACAACCATTTCCCCATCACAATAGTAGGAAAAAGCTTTAATCATCAAATTTCTGTCTAGGATAATCGGATTCACATATAGGTTGGAATCTGTAGTCGGATTACTTCCATCTGTTGTGTAATAAATAGCCAACTCATCATAAGGAGTTGACAGTCTAATCGAATTTCCTTCTTGGTAGATTCCTTCATCTAGGTCATACTCAGGGGCTGAAATCTTTACGATAACACTGTCAAGATCCACATAGCCACAAATAGAACAAATCTCATAGGTTTTAGTATGAATGATACTGTTTGTAAAATTCTCAGTTAATGTCGAGAAAACATGTTTGGAATAATCACTTATAGCATCATTTTGCCCGCATGTAGATTTGTGCCAATGATATATTTCATCAAAAGACCAAACATCTGAGTAAGTATGGGCATCCACCAAAGCCGGGATTGATTCTGTCCTTGTCGCACCGCAGACAGTACATGTATATGTCCTCACACCATCGGCCGTATGGGTCGCCTCTGTCGTGACAGTTCCATTGTCCCACGAATGTTCAGCCTTACTGGAGATCAATTCATGTCCACATGTTGCATCGTGCCAGTGGTACGTCGTGTCATAGGTCCAAACAGAGGAAAACGAGTGGTTATGCCTTGCCTCTTCGATTTTGTCTTGTTGGACGTTATCGTTCTGAGGCTCAACATTCTCAGCCTTAACCTCAAGTCTGCACTCGTCTCCTTTTTCAATGTCCTGCGTAAGCTTTAGTTTCGCATCACCAAGGTCTACATTAGCATTTCCGTCAAGTTTCATTCCTCCGGTTAGGACAACCTGTGAGGAGTTTACCTTAATGACAGAAGTTTCCATAGCAACAATGGTTCTTTTATCCTCTCTTGAGGTTATCTTCGCTGCACCTTGAATATTAAAACTGCCGCCTGTCGTTGTTATTGCATCTGCTTCAGTATTGCTTGCATTGACAGAAGCACTGAGAGTTGTATCGGAACTTGCCGTAATAACAGCTGTTGTTCCTGCCTTAAGCGTAGCTCCTTCTGCCACCTGAACAGTTCCGTTTGCAATCTCAACAGCCTTTCCTGTATTAGCAATGACGATTCCTTCACTACCGTCTGAAAGAGTAAGCGTGTGTCCTTGAAAATCTAATTTGACTTCTGCATCAATTCCTGAGATTGTTGCGCCAGAATCTGTTTTATCCCAATTGAGCCTAATGGTGTATGACTCTGAAGCAGCTTTAGCCCCTTTCTTTGATTTTTCCTTAAGAGACTGAACTGCTTGTTGCAAAGTATCATAGGATTCATTACTTGAACCAATTTGGAAGGCTTTTGTTGAATTCTGCGCTGCAGGGGTGTTTTCCACTCCACCATTACATGAAAATAGCAGGAATGCTACAAAGATAAGAAGCGATATATAAGATAAAGATTTCAAACTCTTGTTCACGTTGTTAACCCAAACCTATAAACAAATAAATTTTAATACTACGTAATCAAGCGAGTCAAGTTTTTTGGTTTAGACGGTATTGTTCCTTTCGAACTGTATCCCTCTGCGATTTTTGATTAATTGTGTCAAATTCACCAGACAAACACAGGCCTTCCAGGAGCAAGCGTAAGAGAAGCACGCGAACGTGTCCGATGCGCCCTGAGAAGCTCCGGCTTCAAGTTCCCGCAAAACAGGGTTCTTGTGAACCTCAGCCCAGCAAGCCAGCCCAAGGACAGCACATTGCTGGACCTTCCTCTGGCCTGCGCCATTCTCACAAGCCAGCAAGGCACACCAAAGGAGATGGAAACAAAACCCGTAAAAATTATGATTGCAGGCGAGCTCACCCTAAATGGAGAAGTCCTTCCTGCCGCCCAGAGCGAAGGAGCCCTTGATGCAGCAAGAAGGTCCGGATGCTCTTTCTGCATCATCCCCTCCCGCCACATGGCCGTAGAGGACATAACGGACCTGACTGTGATAAAGACAACCAGCCTTGCCCACGCCTTTTCCGTCTGCTGCGACATCATGGCCGGCAACCTTGTACCCCAGACTGCATCAGGAGGCCCTGCGTCAAAACAAGTCATCTTCGAGGATGTGATAGGCATGGAAGAAGAAAAGGATACTTTGGCCATGGCCGCAAGCGGTTTTCACAGCATCCTTTTATTCGGGCCTCCGGGTGTGGGAAAGACCATGCTCAGCCGCAAGATGCACCTTTTGCTTGCGCCCCTTACGCAGAGCAGCAGAAGCGAGATTGCAAGAATCCTCGGCTGTGCCGACATCCACGACAACAAACTCTACGAGCGCTTTAGGATGCTCGGCCACGACTGCACCCAGCTTCAGTTCGTCTCAGGATCCTCCCCCAAAAGTCCTGGTGAAGGCGCTCTGTCCCACATGGGCACCCTCATTCTGGACGAAATCAACAAGTACCCTCCGAAACTTCTCGAGACCGTCAAGGACTCCTACGACAAGGGCTTCACACAAAGCTCTCGCAGCGGCGAAGTCATCAGCTACCCTTCCCGCTTTCTCATGGTAGGAAACATGAACGCCTGCGCCTGCGGAGGCCTTGGCGATCCCGATGCCATCTGCACATGCACAGCGCAGAAACTCACAAACCACTGGGCCCATGTCGGCCGCCAGGTGATCGAGCGCTTTGACATCCGTCTTCCGGTGACCACGCCCAAGGACATCCTCTCGTGCATGGGAAAGCCCTCACAGACCGATGCCTACTATCAGGGAAAAGTCCGTCAGTCAGCCGAACGGCAGTGCCATAGATATAAAGAAATAGAAGGCGTCGACTTCAACGGCCAGGTTCACTACAGCACAACAGCCCTGTCCCGCCTTACAGCGGAGATCGACCTCTTCTGCAAAATGGGCCTTGGCGACAGCCTCAATTCCAGATCCCAGATAAGCCTCATCGCCCTTGCCAGAACCATAGCTGACTATGACGACCGACCCCAGGTGACTGAAGACGACTTTGCCCAAGCCAAGAGCCTTAGGCGCTACGGCCTTGGCGACTACTACTGGAGATCATTGAAATGACTCACTTTTTTAAGGGAGGGACAAATCGTAATTGACAACTTGTCCTCCTTCTGCTAATCTCGTTTCTGTTGTGAACACGGGCCAATAGCTCAGTAGGTAGAGCAACGCCCTTTTAAGGCGTGGGTCGTTGGTTCGAACCCAACTTGGCTCATGCAATCACAGCAAGATGTCGCCCTCGTCTAGTGGTTAGGACAACGGGTTTTCATCCCGTCAACACGAGTTCGATCCTCGTGGGCGATGAAAAAAGCTCCCAGAAACGGGAGCCTTTATTTTTTAATAATCAGAAAAGCAGTCTGGAAACCTTAAAGTATGGTCTGCAAACTGCTAAAGCAGTCTGGAAACCTCATAGTATTGTCTGTAGACTGCTTCTGGCAGTCTAAAACAAAAATTATATCTCCACAGACTGCTTTTTCTTACTTGTCGTAGGCAAGCCTGACTCTGAATGACATGTAGTCGACAGGCTTATCACCATATTCCTTTCCGGCCTCGCGGTAACCGTAGACAAGTTCCATCCTGCTTCCGAGGAATCCTGCTCCGATTCCAAGCTCCGGATAGCCGTACTTGTATGAAGCCTTTACGCTTCCGATACCGAAAAGATCAACTGTGGCGCTGAGGTGGACATACTTGAGAAGCTCCATAAAAGGTCTTGCCTTATTATAATCGTTCTGAAGGTAAAGGTTCAGGCCGGTAAGTTCAAGGCCGACTGTGGGATTTACAGCCCCAAGACGCGGATTGAAGATTACAGAGGCGCTCAGTGACCACGGAGTGTACAAAGTATAGGCACGTTCGCCGCCGTCAAAAGAGGCAGCTTTCTTGAAATTCTCATACCACTTCATTGAGTAGTAGCCGTTGAGGTTGTTTGCCATAAGGCTGACATTCAGCCTCTGACCGAAAAATCCGAGAGTAGCTGACACGTCAATCGGGAATCCAAGGCCTCCGCGGGATGGAAGAGAGTCAAACGATGCAGTCTTGTTGATAAGATCCGAAACCTTGTCGTAGTTGATCTGAAGCATGTAAATCTTTTCTGCAATGTGGACTGATGCTCCGACATCCAGTGAATAAACATCCTGATCAATGATTCTCATGCCATAGCCGAATGTGATTGCAGCATCAAGAACAGGAAGATAGCCGTTTCCGAGAATTGATTTTTTATCTGTATCAAGAGTTCCGTCTTCCTTGATTCTGGGCATTGACTTGACTTCAACGTTCGCATTCACACCGAATCCGAAGTTTCCGATCTGAGCTCCTGTTCCGAAACCGCCTGCTACAATGCTGTTGTAGCCGCTTCCGACTTCTGTAAAGAGTCCCATGATGTAGTTGATCCAGTTCTTCTTGTCCCAATCGAACTTTGTGATGTTGGAAAGGGACTCGGCCACACTCCTGTTCTGAAGTGCCTTGGCGTAGTTGAAAGAAAGAGTATCAATGTCCAGACCCTGGACTCTGAGCCTTGGGTTGGCAAGGTCGGAAGGGTTTCTGAAAATACTGTAGTTCAGACCGTCGTAATATGCGCTGTTTCCCGGTCTGTATGCGTTGTCGGTGACGCCGCTGTAGACTCCGTCATCTGTTGCACCCTGAGCAAATGCAAAGGAAAGGACCAGGGCAAGTGTAAGAATGATTAAAAGAACTTTTTTCATTTACCCACCTCCTCAGAATGCTCCGGAAACAAGACCTGCAATATCAAGCTTTGAATTGTAGATGTAGCTCAGTGCATCGAAATAGCTCAGAATCTTGTCCATGCTGGCCTTGGCAGAATCGTTCTCAAAAACATAATCAAAGAAGAACTTATAGTCCGGATTGTCAGGGTCAGGACATGATTTTTCAAAGGCATCTTTGACTTCAATCATAATGTCCATGACGCAGGAGACGATTCCAAAAGCAATCTTGTCTCCCACAGTCTGATAGTCCCTTGATCCTACAGATGCCTTTATATCATCTAGGAATTTTGTAAAGACGGACATATCAATTTTGGGTTTATCTCCAGGATCAGAACCTGAGTTTGACTTAATAATATTGGCTATTGACCTGATTTGCTCAAACACCCTCCTAGTCAACATGATGTAATAGTCACTTTCCTGAAGAGGCATAGGCATATTGGCTGTTTTAAGAGTTTCGGCAACATCCTTAATTGTTTTAAGCTGCTCGCCGTTTACCCTTATTCCCCAAAAGGCAAGAAGCATTATCAGATTTGCACGTTTGTCATCATCAGTAAGATGCTCAAGAAGATCACCTACGGCCTCATCTCTTACCAAAATGTCGAAAACCTTCTTCCGGGCGTCCGATTTGCCGTATGACAGTCCTTCATATTTCGCATTGAGGGCATTTCTCAGAGCCTTATCGCTGGCACTTGAATCTCTTGCGGAAAGAAGAAGATTGACAGTTTCATCGACAGTATTTCGATAGAATGTCTTCATCTCATCGCTCTTGAATTTCAGGTATCCATCCTTTTTTTCAGGATCAGAGGCGTCATGCCACTCAAAGGCTTTCTCACTCTCCTCAATGAAGGCTTCGACATTCTCGGTGGCCTTTTCTACGTAATACGGATTGCGCGGGACCAATGTGGCGTCACTGAGTTTTCCAAGTGAGCTTCCGAGATTCATGATGCTGTCAGCGCTGCAGCCTATTACCAGCGCAAGAACAAGGAATGCACATAATGCAATTATTGATTTCTTTAACACGATTTCCTCCTAACCCGGCGCTATTATACACTAAACAAGCTCAAAGTACAGTGCCAGCTTCATATCTTTGTTGAAACCTGCACCTATGACAACATCTCCGACAGGAGTCGAGACTCCGTAGCCTACAGAGATACCCAGATCCCAGATTCCGGATGAGAAGCAGTCAGAGAACGGAGTCTTGGACTCATACTCTTCTCCGCGGATGCCGTATATGTGAGAGGACCTGATTCCTCCCCTGATGATTACGGAGATGTAATCCGAAATCACTCCCTTGAGTAGCATCCACTTGATACCTACTCCGCCTGTGATGAAATCCGTGCAGAATGTGCCGTATGAATAACCCGGCATTCCTCGCCATCCCCCGTAATCGCCGTAGCTGTCCCTGAGGGCAAGCGGCTCTCTGGATGTGAAGGCAGTGGTCTCGACCCATAACGAGAGGGCCTGTGAGAATCTGAACGAGTTCTGGCCTTCAAAGCCTATCTTGTAGACCAGAGAGGAATTATCGCTGTCATAGCCGAGTCTTCCGAGAACATCAAGGCGGCCGCCTTCCATGTGGAAGATGCCGGTCTCATATTTCGGATAATAGACGAAGTCGATGTTGGCAGACGGAATCAGGCGGTGTGTCCTGTCAAGGCCGTCAAAGTATGCCCAGTTGTTTTCAATCGAACCAAAGACCCTGAGGATGTTGTCCCTTCCGTTTGTCATCAGTACTCCCACTCTGGGTGAGGCGTAGTACTCGATTTCGTTCTTGGATTCGGACTGAGTGATGTCGGTGAAGCTTGTCAGAGATCCAAGTGTGGCATTTGCCCCGGCTGTCAGGTAGAATCTTTCATCGCCATCGGGATTGAGGCAGAACTGAAGCTCGGACGAGAATGCGTAAGTCGTTCCCAGAGTTGCTTTTGCCCTTGTGTCCAGATTCAATGGAGTTCCGCCTATGTCACGGAAGAAGGCCCTGAGTCTGAATGTGGGATACAACGCGCGTCTTATGCGGTCCGAGCTGTTTTTAAAGTCAAAGCCAAGGCCGATTGACCCGTAGGCTCCGAAAGCAAGTCTGCTTCTTCCCAGGAAATCCACGTTTCTTTTCTCCTTGGTGGAGACATGGATTTTCTTCTCACGCTCAGGATATTTTGTGAAGTATTCGCCGGTTCTGTCGGGATTCTTATAGACCTTCTGGTCCTCTGTAAACAGCGAGGCTATGCCTGAGATGAAGTCAGGATAATCCTCAAGGAATGTCTTTCCGCATCCGACAATCTCATCAACCTTGCCGAACTCAAGTATGCCGTACTTGTTCACATCAACCCCTATCCAGTAGTCCGAAAGCGGGGCCAGAGCCATGGTGACAGCCCTGAACGAGACCAGCATGTACCCTTCATATGAGCCCGGAAGGGTCTCATACAACGATGGATCAAAATCCTGGTCCTCGTAGCCTGCCACTGTGACGCAAATGACGATGTCAAAGCCCTCGAGCCTGGCTCTGTGGATCATTGAGTTACAGACAATGCCTCCGTCCATCAGAACAGGATGGGTTTCCGTGTGAACAGGCTCAAAAACTGCGGGGATGCTCATGCTGGAACGCATTGCGGTAATCAGTGAGCCTTCGGAGAAGATGACTTCCCTTCCCGTGATCATGTCCGTGGCGTTGCATTCGAACGGAATCACAAGGTCCTTGTCAAAATCAATGTCCTCGGGAATGTTGCCGATGCATTTCTCAAAGAGGTTCAGAATTTTGTAATCATCGATGACTCCAGGCGAGCCTCCGATGTTATGGTCAAGTGTTATGGATCCGATGTTATCGGAATTGTAGGAGAAGGCCCCTGTGATCTCCTTGTATCCTGATGAGGAAAGCTCAGTGAAAAGACCTGCAAGGTCGTTGTTCTTGCAGACATTGTAAATGTCTTTGGGAGAATAACCTGCACAGTACAGACCACCCATAAGAGATCCCATGCTGGTTCCATACACCTTGTCTATGGGAATACCGTTCTTCTCAAGTGCTTCCAAGATAGGGATATAGGAAAGACCTTTGGCACCTGCACCTGACAATACCAGGGCAACCGAAGGCCTGCCTTTGACTGAAGCGGCGGTTTTGGCCTGAGTTTCTGAAAGATTATAGCTAAGCAAAGTCCTTTCCTGATTCGAAGAAAAGACCGAAAGTATCAAAACACAGACAAACAGGACGATGGACAGACTTCTTTTCATATGCTCCCCCTACTTTATTATAACATAAGGCAACTGTGCAGTTGGTTTTTTCTGTGCTATCCTTTTTGAAGTAAAACTTATTTGGAGATGCGATATGAGGAAACTTGTTTCGGTTCTGCTTATGCTTCTGGTCTTTGCAATGGCACTTGCCGCACTTGATTTTACTGCGGTAGACAAGCTTTTTGACCAGGGAATTGACAATCAGAAGGTCTATGACACTCTTCAGACAATGCTCAAGGATGCAAAAACTCCTGTCGAGAAATCGGAAGTACTGTGGAGACTTTCAAGGATCTGCGTCGATCTTGGAGACAGGATGGATGAAAAGGCCAAGGATGCCAAATTCGCCATTTACACAGAGGGTGAGAACTATGCCCTTCAGTCAATAGAGGCGAATCCCAACTATCTGGCATATCTTTGGAAATGCGCCAACATAGGTCGCTATGGGCAGACAAAGGGAGTCATGGACTCACTTGGAAAAGTCAAACCGATGAAGGCAGATATCAGGGTCATCACCGATGATTTTGGTGTTGTGGATTCATCCGAGACCTGGTACACACTGGGCGTTCTTCAGAACAAGGTTCCCGGAATCTTCGGCGGAGACAGCGTGGCAGCCATCAGCTACATGAGAGCTTCCTGTGACACAATTCCTGCATCTTATATCTACGGCGGAACTTACATGGAGCTTGCCGAGCAGCTTTACAGCAGAGACTGGAGTGCAAAAAAGCGCGCTTCCGAAATCGAGAAGATGAAGAAGAAGTGGGATAAAGAGACTAAGAGCAACTTTGACAAGTACGCCTACTACGAGGGCTCAAAGGGCGCTGATGCATATCCTATCTGGACAAAGACAAAGCTCTCAGCCATGAGCGACAGACAGGAGGCTCTGGTCATCCTTAAGTATGCACAGGCTGTGTACAACTCAAGGTCCAATCATACCATAGCCGATGACAAGTCATATGCAGAGATCCAGGAGCTTATAGACAAATGGACAAAGTAGAGTCTGACTCTGCACACAGGGGACTTCTCAAGAGGTCCCCTATTTCTTTGTATACCAATTAACAAACGAAAACTTTTGTGTTAGGATTCTGCCCATGATATCAGAGAAAACAAGAAACATAGGAATAATCGCTCATATTGATGCCGGAAAGACGACAACCACCGAGCGTATCCTCTTCTATACAGGTGAGAACCACCGTATCGGCGAAGTCGATAACGGTGAGGCCACAATGGACTGGATGGAGCAGGAACAGGACAGAGGAATCACAATCACAAGTGCTGCCACAACCTGCTACTGGCGCGATACTCAGATAAACATCATCGACACTCCGGGTCACGTCGACTTCACAGCTGAGGTCGAAAGATCACTCAGAGTCCTTGACGGAGCCGTAGGCGTCTTCTGTGCCGTAGGCGGTGTGGAGCCTCAGAGCGAGACAGTCTGGAGACAGGCCAATACATATAACGTTCCAAGAATCGCATTCATCAACAAAATGGACCGTCTCGGAGCGGATTTCTATGCTGCAGTTGAAGATATCAGAACAAAACTTAAAGAAGAGACAGTTCCGCTATTCATCCCAGTTGGGAAAGAAAGCCACTTTGAAGGTGTGATAGACCTTCTTAAAATGAAGATGGTCACCTTTGATCCCGAGACAAGCGGATATGAGTATTCCTACTCAGACATTCCCGCCGACATGCAGGATGAAGCTCAGAAATGGAGAGAGAAACTTTTAGACAGCGTTTCAAGCTACTCTGATGAAATCACAGAGCTTTACTTTGCAGGAGAGGACATTCCTGTTCAGATGATTCTGGATGTTCTTAGAAAGTGCACAATCGAGAGGCAGCTTCTTCCTGTCTTCTGCGGATCGTCACTCAAGGACATAGGTGTTCAGTGCCTTCTGGACGGAATTGTTGACCTTCTCCCCTCTCCCAACGACATTCCTCCTGCTTCGGGAATAGTCATCAAGAAGGACAAGGAAGAAGAGGTTCAAGTCAAGAACGACCCCAAGGCTCCGCCTTTGGCTCTTGTTTTCAAGATTCAGTATGACCGTGAGGCCGGACCTTTGGCCTTTGTCAGAGTCTACTCAGGAGTTCTTAAAAAGAGCTCGGCCATTTTGAACATCTCAAAGAAAAAGCGTGAG
Organism: uncultured Spirochaetaceae bacterium; assembly: GCA_900321635.1. GTDB lineage: Bacteria > Spirochaetota > Spirochaetia > Sphaerochaetales > Sphaerochaetaceae > UBA9732. The sequence continues at coordinate 11,486 of ONWV01000021.1, forward strand.
AGGATCAACCGTCTTCTCAGAATGCATTCCAACAGACCCGAGGAACTTCAGGAGCTTCAGGCAGGTGATATCGGAGTAATAGTAGGCTTTAAGCTTGCACAGACAGGAGATACCATAGGATCGGAAGGAGCCCAGATTCTTCTTGAAAAGATGAGCTTCCCCGTTCCTGTAATCTCAATTGCCATTGAGCCTGCCAACGCAAGTGAGCAGGAAAAGCTCAAGAAGACCCTTGAGATTCTCTCTTTGGAAGACCCGACTTTCACATACAAGGACAACGAAGAGACCGGACAGCTGATCATCAGCGGAATGGGAGAGCTTCATCTGGATGTCCTTGTCACAAGAATCACAAAGGAATTCAAGGTCAACTGCAACATCGGAAAGCCTCAGGTAACATACAGAGAAAGCATCACAAGCACCGTGGAAAAATCCTTCACCTTCAGCAAAGTCCTTGCAGGAAAGGAAAACAGCGCCACGGTCACTCTCAGACTCACACCGCAGGCTGCAAAGAGCGGAAACAGCTACGAGAACCTTGTCTCTTCAAAGGTCATGCCGCCTGAGTTCTTTGATGCCATTGAGCGCGGAGTCCAGAACTCCTTCAGAAGCGGCATAAAGTACGGCTATGAGGTCTGTGACATGAAGGTTGAGCTTACCGATGTGAAGTACAACGAGCTTACCGCAACAGAGTTTGCCTACGAAGCCTGCGCCGCAATGTGTTTTGATGCGGCAGCCCAGGAAGCCGGCCCTGTTCTGATGGAGCCGATAATGGATGTGACTCTGATTGTGCCGTCCCAGTATGTGGGAGACACAATCTCCAGCCTGACCCAGCGCGGAGGCATTGTCTCCAGCATGGAAAGCAGACCATCTGCAGACCATATCAACGCCCAGGCACCGCTGTCACACCTGTTCGGTTACTCCACTGCTCTTCGCTCCTCTACCCAAGGCAGAGGAACATTCAGCATGGAGTTCAGCCACTACGCCCAGAAACTGGACAGATAATTATCACTGACGTCTGATATTTATCTTTTATTTTCTCCTCTGATATTATACAATGTGTAAGGTTGTCCGAACAAAGCAACCAAGTGAAAGTGTTTTCATAAAAAAATGCACATATCGCCAACGTTCTAGGAGGGAATTATGGCTCTTTCAACGAAAGACATCAGAAACGTCGCCATTGCAGGTCATAACGGAACCGGAAAGACTTCTCTTTTCGAGCAGTTCCTGTACTACAGCAATGTGATCTCAAGACCTGAAACGGTCGAGTCCGGTAAGACAACCAGTGACTACACCGAAGAGGAAATCTCAAGAAAGATTTCAATCCACGCAGCACTTGCCAACATCGCTTGGGAAGGAAAGTCGATCAACTTCATCGACACCCCGGGTACTGCAGACTTCGTAGGAGAGGTCACCTGCGGTTTCAGGACCTGTGAGTCAGCCCTCATGGTTGTTGATGCACGTGACGGTGCCCAGATTGAGACTATCAAGCTTTGGAGAAACCTCAACCAGCGCAACAAGCCAAGGATTGTCTTCTTGAACAAGATGGAGCGTGAGAGAGTTGACTACGGTGCAACATTCAACCACCTCAAGGAAGAGTTCAAGACAACATTCGTTCCTGTCGCAATCCCGATGGGCAACGGAACAGACTTCAAGGGAGTCATCAACCTGATTGAGAACAAGGCTTATTTCTTCAAGGCCGGCCAGAAAGAGACAGTCGGAGACATTCCAGCAGAGTATTCAGACGAGGTCGAGCAGTACAGAGAGACCCTCATCGAGGCAGCTGCCGAGGGTACCGAAGAGCTGATGGAGAAATATCTTGAGGAAATGACACTTACTCCGGAAGAGATCCACACCGGTCTCAAGGAAGGACTTAAGAACAACGTTCTGGTTCCTGTCTTCTGCGGAAGCACACAGAACAACGCTGGTATCACAAACCTTCTTGACTTCATCGCCGACATCGCACCTTCCCCGGAGGGAGCTCAGGACGACATTGTCAAGGAAGACGGTTCAGAGGCAAAGATTACAGTCGGTGACGGAGCTCTTGCCGCATTCTGCTTCAAGACAGCCATTGACCAGTTCTCCGGAAAGCTTTCCTACATCAAGGTCATCAACGGAAAACTCACAGGCGAGTCCGACATCTTCAATCCGGAGCTCGGAAAGAAGGAAAAGCCGGGTAAGGTCTACAGAGCAATCGGAAAGAAGCTCGTCGAGACAGACGCTCTTGTTCCTGGTGACATCGGAATCATCGCAAAGAGCAACGTCGCAGCTACAAACTGCACCCTCCTTGCCGGTCCGGATCAGAAGTTCACATTCAAGCCGCTCAGACTGCCCAACCCGATTTATTCTCTTGCAATCTCTGCAGCAGATAAGAAGTCCGAAGACAAGATGAACGACTCACTGCACAGAATCACCGAAGAGGATCTGACCTTCCAGGTCGGTTACAACGAGGAGACAAAGCAGACAACAGTCTCCGGAATGGGAGAGCTTCACATCGGAATGATCCTTGACAAGATCAAGGAGAAGCAGAAGATCCAGATCAACACCAAGCTTCCGCGCGTCGCATATCGTGAGACCATCACAAAGAAGAGCGGAATCGTCGAGTATGCACATAAGAAGCAGTCAGGCGGACACGGTCAGTACGGTAAAGTTCTCATTGAGATCGCACCGACAGAGCGCGGACAGTACTACACCTTCGAGAACGTCGTCAAGGGCGGTTCTGTTTCCAAGGGTTATGTCCCTGGAATCGAGAAAGGACTTCACGACCAGATGGAGGAAGGATTCCTCGCCGGTTACCCGATGGTTGACATCGGAGTCACCCTGGTTGATGGTAAGGAGCACCCGGTTGATTCTTCAGAAATGGCATTCAGACTTGCAGCTAAGGGCGCAATGAAGCTTGCTATCGAAAAAGCAGGTCCGGTTCTTTTGGAGCCGTTCGCAAAGCTTTCTGTCTACATTGACAACCAGTATCTCGGAGACATCCTCTCTGACCTCTCATCCAAGCGCGGAAGAGTTCTTGGACAGGAAGACCTCGGTGGTAACATGGTCCAGGTCAACGCAGAAGTCCCGCAGGCCGAGCTTCTCAACTATGCCATTGACCTTAAGTCAATGACATCAGGAACAGGTTCATTCGAGCTTGAGTTCGACCACTATGAGACTCTTGCAGGCAAGCTTGCTGAAGATGTAATCAAGGCATCCAAGGAAGCAGCTGCAGCTGAGGAAAACAAGTAAGATCTTGCTGACAAGGCAAATAAAAATGGGAATCCGTGAGGGTTCCCATTTTTTATCTAAGAATGATTGAATTCAGAACTTATAGGTAATACCTGCTCTGGCGCTTACCGAGAAGCCCATTGTAAAAATGGCAGTTCTGGTTTCGGAGTTTCTGAAGTAAGTACCATCTTCTTCCATGAAACCGAACTCAGCCCGGTCGATTGTGATGAAAGTCAGATCGGGAACGATGCCGAATCTGGCGGTGAAATGCTTGTTGAAAACATAGACTCCTTCAAGGATAAGTCCCACTCCGACCAGATCCTGCACATAATTGAACTCAAACGCTTTATTGTGCATAATACCCATGGTCACATTTGTGATAACTCCACCCACATTGAATTTGATATCACTGTCAGCTTTTCCCAGAACGACATAGCCGCCTACACGTTTCTTTGATCCGGTACGTTTAAGATCCGCATCTGCCGGCACATCGATATCTGCAACTGTAAAGTGTGTCGGAAGCAGAAGATACTCATATTCAAGTCTTGTATACCAGCGGTTTCCGAACTGGACATCATAACCGCCGTATACGGAAAGACCTGCCACAGTTGATGTGATTGGCTGTGAAGTGTCGTATCTTCTTCCATCCGCCGTTATGTAGTCGAAGCTCACTCCGCCGAAGAACGTGCTGTTCTTGATCTCCAATGCAGACAGAAAGCCTGCAATCACAACAAGAAATAAAACGACGGTTATAGCTTTTTTCATATCTCACTCTCCTCTCTTTTCTACCCAGACTTCGTTTATCACATAGTCTTTCTCAAGACCCTTTCTCTCAAATCCCGTCTCAGGTCTCCATGGCCGCTCGGGTGCAAAGCCTCCGTACGGGTTTTCAAGGCTGCTCACCTTATCAAAGACCTCAAGCATCTGCTTGGCATATTCTTCCCAATCAGTGACGCAGTAGATATAGCCGCCCTTTTTCAGCTTGGACGCAAGAAGCTCTGCAAACGGAACTTGTATCAGGCGCTTTTTGTGATGTCTCTTTTTGGGCCATGGATCCGGGAAAAACACATGAAAGCCGTCAACAGAGCTATCCTGAACCATGTCCTGTAGAACCTGAACGGCATCGAACCTCATTACTTTCAGATTCTTCAGGCCCTCTTTTGAGGCATTTGCAAGAAGCTTGGAAAAACCGTAGAGGAATACCTCTATTCCTATGTAATTGGTATCAGGATTGGCCTTGGCAATCTTGAGGGTGCTTTCTCCCATTCCGAATCCGATCTCGATTACAACAGGATTTTTGTTTCCGAATACCTTCTGAAAATCAAGCTTCTCATTTTCCGAATAAGGGATGGCATAATCGTGATAATGGTCCTTCAGGGCCTGAATCTGATAGTCCTTGAGCTTCTGGCCGCGAAGGACAAAGCTCTTTATCTCACGCCAGCCGTTAGACTGTCGGCGCTCAACACGGGCAAGATTGGGATAAAGGTCAAAAATGCTTTTCTCTTCTTCTGTAAGAGTCTCTGTCATGGCAGTATCCTCTGAAGTTTTTCAAGTATGAACAAGGCTTTATCCTTCAAGGAAATAGCCTGAGTCTTCATGTTCATGATATATGGCCTCTTGGGGTCAATTGTCACAGCCCCGGCCGATGTCTTTATCAAATCTATGAGTTTATCCACGCTGATTGATGCTATGCGTGAGAACTCCACGGTGACATTGCCGTTTCTTTCCTTCATATGATAGATATCGAGCATCCTGCAAACGATGCGAAGCTCACATATGTACAGAAGGTTGGAAACCTGTTCAGGCATGTTGCCGAATCTGTCATCAAGCTCGGCGCTGAGCCTCTCAAGCTGGTCGCGTGTCCTTGTGGCTGCAATCTTCTTATAGATTTCAAGCTTGACCGTGGGATCGCTTATGTAGGAATCGGGTATGTAGCCGCTGTAATCAAGTTCAAGATAGACTTCCGTATCAGGCTTTTCATTTGTCTTCTGAAGCTTGGCTATCTCCTCATCCAAAAGCCTGATATACATATCAAGACCAACAGCAGACATAAAGCCGCTCTGCTCCCGTCCGAGAAGGTTTCCCGCTCCTCTGAGCTCCATATCCTTCATGGCCACCTTGAAGCCGCTTCCAAGGTCCGTGTGCTCGCTTATAGTCTGAAGTCTCTTGATAGCCTGCTCTGACAAAGTCCTGTCTGCAGGATACAACAGATATGCAAAGGCCTCACGGTCGGAGCGGCCGACTCTGCCTTTGAGCTGATAGAGCTGCGATACTCCGTAAAGGTCTGCCCTGTCAATAATTATCGTATTAACATTAGGAATGTCTATTCCGTTTTCAATGATGGTTGTAGATATCAGAACCTGTATGCCTTCATAGACAAAGCGCCTCATGGTGTCCTCAAGAGCATCGGCCTTCATCTGACCGTTGGCTGTCTCGAAGATTATATCGGGCATGCGGCTTCTGAGCATCGTGGCAACCTCTTCAAGGGTCTCGATCCTATTGTGAAGGTAAAAAACCTGGCCGTGGCGGGACACCTCAAAGCGGATGGCGCGCTCCACGGTATCAAGGTCAAAGCGCTCAATCATGGTGCGAATCGGTTTTCTGGAAATGGGAGGCGTTGTGAGAAGGCTCATATCCCTTATCTGCAGCAGCGACATGTAAAGTGTTCTGGGAATAGGAGTTGCAGAAAGACTTAGGCAGTCTACGTTGGTCTTAAGCTCCTTGATTCTGTCCTTGTCTTTGACGCCGAAGCGCTGCTCTTCATCAACAATCAATAGTCCCAGGTTCTTGAATTGAACATCTTTCTGAATGATCTTATGGGTTCCGAAAAGAACGTCCAGCTGTCCGTCTGCAAGAGAAGCAAGGACTCTCTTCTGCTCCTTTGCTGGAACCATACGGCTGAGAAGACCCACCTTCAGGGGGAAATCCCTAAGACGGTCCTTGAAATTGCTGTAATGCTGCTCAGCTAAAATCGTAGTGGGTGCCAGAAAAGCCACCTGCTTTCCGCTCATAACAGCCTTAAACGCTGCACGGAAGGCAATCTCAGTTTTTCCGTAACCTACATCACCGCAGATGAGGCGGTCCATGACATGGGGGCTTTCCATGTCATCCTTGACATCCTGAATACAGGAAAGCTGGTCCTCTGTCTCGTCATATTCAAATTCAGCTTCGAATCTGAGCTGCCAGTCATTGTCCTTGTCAAAGGCAAAGCCCTGGCTGTTTTTTCTTCTGGCGTATAATGATATGAGCTTTGAGGCAAGCTCCTCCGCACTCTTTCTGGCTTTGGCCTTCTTGTTCTCCCAGCCAGCTGACCCGAGCTTGTCTATATGAGGAGCCTCGCCTGCAGATCCTATGTACCTCTGAATGAGGTTGGCCTGCTCTATGGGAACGTAAAGGTTTTCCTTGTCAGCGAACTGGATCTTGATGTAGTCGCGCTCACGGATGCGGTCGATTTTCTGAAAGATACCTATTCCGTAATTCACATGAACCACATAGTCGCCTTCATGAAGCTCCACAAAGCTGTCCAGGGCCGAGGTCTGTGTGTGCTGAAGCGTCTTTATGACCTGTTTCTTTCTTCCGAAGATTTCGTTCTCACAGAAGACGATGAACTTCTCGCTTCTGATAGAAAAACCTCCGGACATCTGGCCCACTATGTACTTTATGTTTTCAAAGTCGCTGAGCATCGTTTCAAGACGCTGCTTCTGAACCTCAGTTGAAACGCAGATATTAATCTTCCATCCGTCGCTGCAAAGCCCCTCAAGATCCTGCTTGAAGAATGTGAAATTGCCGAAATAGGACCTGGGTCCGTCTATCTGGAACCTGTAGGAGTCCGGATTCTGGCCCAGAATATCCAGGACCGTCATGCAGCCGAAGGCCCCGCTTCTGCAGTTGTTGTAAAGGGCCTCAAAGTCATAGAGGATTTCAGACGGCTTTAACGCATCTCTATCCTGCTGGAAGGCCTTTCTGTAAAGGGCCTTGGCTTCTGTCTGCATGCTCTTGTAGCTGCTTTCAAGACGCTTGTCTCCCACAAAGATGAAGTAGTCATCCTTTGAAAAGTACTCGCCAATTCCTGACGGGACGCTTGAGTTTCCGTCTGCCGACTCAAGAATCTGAAGGTCTACATGACCCAGCTGCTTGGTCACCTGCTGTGACAGAGGCTCAAAGCGGCAGATGCGCTCGATCTTATCCCAATCAAGATAGATTCTAACAGGAAGATCGGCCCCGTACGGGAAGATATCAAGGACCTCGCCACGGATGGTGAATTCACCGGGCATTGTGGTGTTCGATGTCCTGAAATAGTTGCCGCCTGCAAGCTTTTGGGCAATCTCCATGGTATCAAGACTCTGTCCTATGGAAAAATGGAGGCTGGACTCGTCCAGGGCGGCCTTTTTGGGAACAGGAGAGCAGATTGCACGGATGCTTGTTATGACCATGGCCTTATCACAGGAAGCCAGAGTCCCGAGGCACCTTATCTGCTCATACTCCTTGGCAGTACCCTCCCATGGAGAATAAAGAACATGACCAGATGTTCCTAGAAGCAGAATCTGAAGATTGCTGTTTTTGTCCTGAACCATGTCCAGATTGGTGTACAGAACCCTTGCAACCTCTTCCGTGGGACAGATTACCCAGGTAACAGAAGAGACGCTTTGAGATATCATCAGGGCGCACTGAAACAGCGGAAATCCGTCAAGGCCCTCCACTTCTATTTTGTCTTTTCTGTTTGCGGCGAACGCCTTGAAGGCCTCGCTTCTTTTGATGTACGATTGCAACGTCTGCACCAGGTAAAAACTACCACAATCAAGGCATGCTTTTCAAGCGCAGACGGCGGAGGTTCATCATGCAGGAGACCACCCTTTCAAAGGATGATTCACGAATCACGAAAATCGAAATAAAGGCAGAGGATTTCTCACAGCGCTATGGATTTAAACCTGACACCGACGCAAGAAAGACCTTCTTTCTGCTGTGCAGTGCAATACGCCAGTGCGGCGAGGCAGCCAGAGCCAACCAGAGCATGATTCACAGGTCATTCAAGTATGACGGCTCCATCCTGACAGAGACAGATCTTGCTGTCTCCGATATCATTGTGAAAACTGTGAAGAACCTTTATCCGGATTGCAACGTAGTTACAGAGGAAGCAGACCTCAAGGACTTTTCAGACAGTGCCCGTTACACCTTCATCCTGGATCCGATTGACGGAACGGATGCCTACAGCCAGGGCCTTCCTGCATGGGCAGTTGCCCTTGGAATCCTGGACCGCGAAAGAAAGGTCTGCGGCGCCATAATCTACGCACCTAGATTCGGAGTCGGAACCCAGGACCTTTTTGTCTGCTCACTTCCCGGCGAGGATGAGGTCTATCTCAACGGAAAGATTCATCAGGCACCTGAGCACTATGAAGTACCCCGTCAGATGATGGCATCTTCCAACACTTTAAACTATGTGGACGTAAGCCGTTACAGCGGCAAGATCAGAGCCTTCGGAAGCAGCATAATCCATATTATCTGCCCTGCTTTCATATCGAACATAGACTGTACGATAAACACATACTGCTATGCCTGGGATATCTGCTCGGCACATGCGATTATCAAGAAAAGCGGACTTCAGATGTGCTATCTGGACGGAAGCGAGATTGTGTATGACGACAGGCTTCTGATCGAGCGCAAGGAAATAAAGATGCCCGTGATCATAGGCAGCAAGGCCTGTGTAAACTGGATGAAGGATAATCTTAAAATGCGCTGAGACTCAGTTTTCAGCTTTCTGTGCCAGGCTTTCGATTTCCTTGACGAACTGCTCTACGTTATCAAAAGCCCTGTAGACTGAAGCGAATCTGATGTATGCGACTTTATCTACCTTATAAAGCTGCTTGAGAGTCTCCTCTCCTATTGCCGAGCTTGTGATCTCATGCCTGGGACCGGCCTGGATTTTTACGGCTTCATCGATGTTGTTGATCAGATTCTCGATAGTCTCGGCATTCATGTTGCGCTTGTCGGTGCAGACACGGATGCTGTGCTCTACCTTTGAAAGGTCAAAGTTCTGGAGGTCTCCGTTTTTCTTTATGACCACTATGGGTTTGTCCTCAACACGCTCGTAGCTTGTGAAGCGGTAGCCGCATTTCAGACAGACACGACGCCTACGCATTGCACTGCCGTTGTTTGTAGTCCTTGTCTCAAGTACTTTATCCTCTGTGGAACCGCATGCGGGGCATCTCATGGTTTACAAAAATCCTCCGGAAAAAATCATACACTGGAACGCAATCTAGTGTCTACTCATTTCGTAATTTCTTATAAGTTCTTTTTCCAAACACTAGTTTTTGGGATTTTGTTGTCATTTTGAACCCGTAAGCATCATTGAATGTTGATTTCTAACATTAAATGTTACTATACTAACATCAATCGGAGGGCTTTATGGCTGAATCGGTAAGCAGCAAGGTAAGGGAAATTGTGGACAAGACACCGTTTCTCAGGGATGTCCTGATGAAGGGTTTTCTTAATTACTCGAACTTCGCAGACAGCATAATCGACGAAGTCTCACAGTCCTGCAACAAGAATGTCCAGAGCACTGCAATTATCATGGCCTTAAGACGTTACTGCTCCGACCTTCAGAAGACAAACGGCTCTGTTGCCACGGAGAATCTGAAGTATACCATAGTCATGCACACGAACATCGCATACCTGGATTTTGTGAAGACTACGGATCTTGTCCAGCAGATCGGTGCCCTGTACAAGATTGCGGCGAAAAACGGTGCGAACGAGTTTCTGAATGTGCTCACAAGCTCCGGAACCGTGACAATCGGAGTCTCCGAGTCCCTTCTTCCGAGCATTGAGACAATAACAAAGAACAGCACGCTGCTCTACAAGCAGACTGACATGGTGGCACTTTCAATGGTATGGAGCTCACCCGAAATCCAGAACCCCGGAATTGTCTATGAGTCTGCACGACGTCTTGCATGGAACAGCATAAACGTCCTTGAGATTTTCTCAACGGTCACAGAGCTTTCCTTTGTCATAAAGAGAACCGACAGCTTCGAAGCCTACAGAGTCCTTCAGGATCTTCAGAGATCCAAAAGCTGAATCATCTTACAACGTCGAACCACTTTCCGGTGAGAGATCTTTCTATTGACTGATTCAGATGCTCAGGCCTTAAAATCTCGTTTCCGCAGTCAAGGCAGAAGTTGTCGCTCATTCCGGCTATGTAGTCAAAGACCATCATGCCCAGATTTCCGTCGTGCTTGATGTAATCATCGTGCTTTTCCGTCACGTAGTTGTAAAAGCCCGCACTGAGCATGTTACCTTCCTGAAGGTACTTCTCCTTGTCCTTGCCTGAGCGCAGAAGAAGGTCTGTAAGATAATTGTAAATCAGTTCCAGAAGGCGCCTGAAATATGTCTCATAGCCCTTGAGCATCGGTGAAAGATATATGTGCTTGTAGTTGAAGTCCTTCATCAGCTTCACAGCCTCGTACACAGGCTCGCTGAATGCAATACACCCTTCTTTTTCGGAGTTGACTATGATGTCTTCCACAAGGGTGTTGATTATCTCGCCGTTCGTGCGGCCGAGAACCTTTTGGCACTCTTTGGGAACCTCGCCAGGCGAGACTATTCCAAGTCTTACAGCATCCTCGAAATCTCGGCCAAGGTATGCAATCTGATCCGAAAAACGAACCACGCAGCCTTCCCAGGTAGATGGCCTCAGGCCGTTTTTGGTTGTCACGGAAGAAAGATCTTTCTTTGTGAAATCAGGAGAAATCGTGCGGATGAAATGCTCGCCGCAGTGGCTTACAATTCCGTCGCGCACAGCATATGTGAGATTCAGATGGGACAGAAAATCCACAACCCTCAGGCCGTAGACCTCATGCTCGAATCTCGGATAACCCTTCTTCTCCATCATGTCGGACAGGATGTACTCACCTATGTGGCCGAACGGAGTGTGTCCAAGATCATGGCCCATTCCGATTGCCCAGGCAAGCTCGTCATTCAGCCCCATGGCCCTGCAGATAGCCGTGGCGATTGAGGCCACATGAAGAACATGCTCCATTCTGGTGCAGATGTGGTCGTTGCTCGGGGCAAAGAAGACCTGCGTCTTATGCTTGAGGCGCCTGAACGGAGAACTGTGAATGATTGCGGTCGTGTCACGGTAGTACGGAGATCTTACATCGGCAATACGTGATTTGACTCTGGATGTTAGAACGCTGTCAGGCAGCTCATTTTTAAATGGCATAGTATTTCCTCAATTATTCGACTGTGGTATCATTATATCAGAATATGGCTGAATATATCTATCCGCTTGCAACACTTGTACTTGACTTCTTCTGCGTTCTTCTATGCATAAGATATGCCGTAAAACGCCGTAGTCTCGTATGGGTTTTTCCATCGCTTTTAAGCCTCACATTGCTTATGGGAAGCGTAATCTGTCTTTTGGCCACAGCATCGGCAAATGCAAGCACAACCGTTTCAGCAATTGCATCATACCTTTCGATTTTCCTGTTTGTAGCCTCCGCCATCTGGCTCATGGCCATAATTGCCTTCGGACTCAGGATGAAGAGCCGTCTGAATAAAGCCGCATTTGAAGAGGCTCAGTTTCTGTCAAAGCGCTCTTTTTCTCTTCTCAAGGCCAAGGTGGACCGCCGTCCCACGGCAGTCCATGCCGTTTCAAATACCACAGGCTTTGTTCCGTCCCCCACTTCTGACCCATACGATGCAGGCCCGGTAAGAACCCTCAGACCCAGAAGAACAGCTCTTTGATTTGCACTTCGTGTTCAAAAATTCCTCTTTCCGTGATATAATGCTTCTTTGCGATGCAGGATAAACCACTTATTATTCAAAGCGACAGAAGTCTCATGCTGGACGTGCACTCTCCGTCCTACAACGACTGCAGAGACCAGATTATCGCCTTCAGCGAGCTGGTCAAGGCACCGGAGCATGTTCACACGTACCAGATAAGCGCAATCTCACTTTGGAACGCAACAAGCTCAGGCCTCAGCGCTGACGAGATAACAGAGCGCCTTTCCAGATGGTCCAAGTTCGCAGTTCCTGCAAGTGTCTTTTCTTTCATCAATGAGCAGGCCTCACGATACGGAAAACTCATTCTCCTTCCCAACGATGAAAAAAGCCACAGCCTTGAGGTCTCAGACCCGTTCATCGCAACAGCCATCGCCTCTGATGCCAAGCTGAAAAAGCTCATAAGATCCACATCGGACCCCGCAGTCTTTGAGATTTCCACATATGACAGAGGAACTGCAAAGCTGGAGCTGATCAGGCGCGGCTACCCTGTGGATGACAGGATTCCTCTTGTCAAATCCGACCACATTCCCATGAAGCTCTGCGTGGAGCTTCGTGACTACCAGAAGCAGGCTTTGGGATCGCTATTGGGCGATATGGGCCCAGGTACGGGATTCGGAACCATAGTCATGCCATGCGGAAGCGGAAAAACCGTAGTTGGAATGGGCATCATGTGCGCCCTTCAGACAAGAACGCTGATTCTGTGCCCCAACGTAGTTGCCGTGCACCAGTGGATCAATGAAATCCGCACCAAAACAGACATTCCCTGCGAGAAGAAGGAAATCAAACCCATCACCGTGTGCACCTATCAGGTTCTGACCTACCGCGCAAGCAAGGACGATGACTTTGTCCACATGAATGCAATTAAAAACGGCGCCTGGGGTCTTGTGATCTATGACGAGGTCCACATGCTCCCTGCCCCTGTCTTCAAAATCACAGCAGAGCTTCAGGCCGTCTACAGGACAGGCCTTACCGCAACCCTGATTCGCGAAGACGGACGTGAAGAGGATGTATTCAGCCTTGTGGGCCCCAAGAGATTTGATATTCCGTGGACAGACCTCTCCCAGGCAGGCTGGATTGCAGATGCATACTGCATCGAGATGAGGGTTCCTCTTTCAGAAGATCTCTCCCTTCCCTATGCCGTGGCAACAAAAAGAGATAAATACAAGATTGCAAGCACGAACCCTGAAAAGGAAAAGGTCATTGAGGCGCTTTTGTCCAAGCACATGGGAGAAAGCATCCTCATCATCGGCCAGTATCTGGACCAGCTCAAAGAAGTGCAAAAGCGCTTCGGCTTTCCGATGATAACAGGAAGCACATCCAATGACAAAAGGGACCAGCTTTATGCAGCATTCCGAGACGGAACACAGAAGGTTCTGATTGTCTCAAAGGTTGCAAACTTTGCAATTGACCTTCCAGATGCCTCGGTAGCCATCCAGATTTCAGGAACATTCGGTTCAAGACAGGAAGAGGCACAACGCCTGGGAAGAATCCTCAGGCCAAAAAGCAGAAGCAGCTTCTTCTATTCGGTGATCACAAAATACACAGTCGAGGAAGAGTTCTCGTCCAACAGACAGAGATTCCTCGTCGAGCAGGGCTACAGGTACGAGACAAGGGAAATCTGATGGACAGACTTTTTTCTTATCTGAATTCACTTGATGACGATTACTACTTCTTTGTGGCAAACACGGTCCTTGGAAAGGTTCAGACCCCGTTTCACAAGCCCGTGATAAACAACGCCATACTCTCGTTTCTTCTGAATGCGGAAAACAGAGCCAACATAGCAGCGTCTCTGAATCAGGATGACATAAGGTATCTGACTCTTATAAACCTTGTTGACCAGGCCACATCGGTCAATATTTCCGATTTCTTCTCAAGTGAAAGCTACCCTCTTGTCCTGACTGTACTTGAAAGTCTCAGAGACAGGCTTTTGGTTCTGAAGGAAGTTGACTCTTACTTCATAAATCCCGTCTTAAAGGATGTCATTGTCCCCCGTCTTGATCTGAATCTGACATTCGGTGAGAACCTGGGTCAAAGTGAAGATGCGCCTCATGTTGGAAAGAACGTTCTTTTCGGCATACTGAATCTTCTTTCAAACGGCTCCATACCTCCCAGGGAAGCAAACATCCACCATTTCACCAAGTCCGACAGACTTGTGAAGGTCTTTCCCCAGTTTTCAAAAAGCTCGAGCCTTGCCTTCTTTTCCCTGATAAGGGCCTTTTTAGTATCATCGGGTGCGGTAACTCCCGCCACAGGATGTTATATCTTAAACAGGGGAATTGCCTCCCGCATCCTTGAATTGGATGATCTGAATCTTATGATCGCATGCATCGGAGAAGATCATGCCATAGCAATTTCAAAGCTCTTGGGAATTCTAAAAGTACACAGCCTTTCAAAGAAACAGGCTCTGTGCATTCTGACAATGTTCACCGAATCCGAATATGCGGATGCAGTTCTTTCTTCCATGGAAAGCTTCGGCTTTGTCTGCATTTCGGACAGCACGGTGCGCCTTAACAGCGCTGTTCTGAAAGATAGCCTTCCCATGTCCAAGGTGGGTGTGGACTCTGATCTTGAGGTCACCTACTTCGGTGAACCGGATTCTGGCGACATTCTCTATCTTTTTGCCGATATTGAAGTCTGTGATAACCTTATGCGCTACAGAATCACAAAGGACAGCTTCATCAGGGCTTTGGATCTTGGCCTTGATTCAATGGAAATCTCATCATATCTTGGGACATCCGGCCTTGACGGGCAGTTTTCCATGTGGATGCAGTCCTATTCAAGAATCAGACTCTATGACGGCATAGTGATAAGCTGCAGCAAGGATGTCTCTTCCATTGTGGAAAAGCACCCCTCGGTCAGACCCCATATCATCGCAAATCTCGGAGGCGGCTCTTATGTCATGGACAGATCGCCCGAGTGGCAGCAGAGCCTTTCCTATGCCATGGATCTGTCGCGCCTTCCTCTGGCAAAAACGGAGAATTCCAAGACCGGAAAACCTGTGGACCTTGGCTCTTTCAGATACAGCTTCAGCGACTATGAGCTTGGTTCCGAGGCTCCATCTTATGAAAGCTGGGAAAAGCTGCGTTCTGCCCTTATCGAAGATGCCTTAGCCAAAGGCTGTCTCACAGATGAGGTCAAAGCCCTGATTGATGCCCGTCTGATTATTTCCAAGACCCAGCTTTCCAGGGGTTACAGGTATGCATCCATGCAGACAATCGGAGGCTTTGACTACAGCGCAAAGCTTTCTGCCATAAAGAATCTTCTGAGAAAGAAGAATCCACCGCTACTGAAGCTTGAGCTTTCAGACGAGACCATATTGGTTCAGCCTGTGGAGCTTATGAAGGGCGAAGGAATTCTGAAGGTCAGAATTCTTCCCAATTGCATAGAAAAAGCAATTCCTGTTTCATCCATTTTCAAAGTGACAGTGATGCGCTGGTCAATGGCCTGAATTTATTCAGAGCCGAACTCCTTCTCATATTCGTCGGATTTATCCATCCATTGAAGCTCAAGATCGTTCTTCTGATCCTCAAGACTCTGGCGCTGCTTCACAAGGTCCCCTATCTTCTTGCTGTCGCTGTAATTTTCTGCAAGGTTCATAAGGGCGTTGACTTCGGAAATCCTGATTTCCAGGTCCTCTACGCTCTTCATCAAAGTCTCTATCTCGCTTCTGAGTTTGTTGCGTCTGTTTCTGCGCCTGTTGGCCTCGGCCCTGTCCATGGGCTTTTCTGAAGAGAAGTTGAAAGATGCCTTGAAGGCCTCATCGGCCTTGGCGGTGGAAGTTTTCGGGGCCTCTTCGGCTTTCCGGGCACTGCTTTGGATTCCAAGACGCTCTGAAAGCTTCCATTGGAAGTAGTCGTAGTCGCCGTTGAAGAATTCGGGATCGCCCTCGGAAAGATAGAGGATGCGGTCTGCAATGGCACGGATGAAGTAGGCATCGTGGCTTACAAAGATGATGGTTCCCTTGTAGTCCTGTAGAGCCCGAAGCAGCATGTCCTTGGCGTTGATGTCCAGGTGGTTGGTAGGCTCATCAAGAATCAACAGCGACGCAGGCTGAAGAAGAATCTTCAAAAGCGCAAGACGCGACCTCTCGCCTCCTGAAAGCACCGATGCCTTCTTGTTGATATCATCCCCTGAAAAGAGAAACGCACCTAGGGCATTGCGGATCGCCGCCTCCGTCCCATAGGAAGAAACCTGTGAGAACACAGTACCGTCCATATCAAGAGAATCGGCAGTATCCTGGGCAAAGTAGCCTATTTTCACTCCTGTTCCAAGGCGCGCTGTTCCTTCTATATCCTTATCCTGCTGGGCGATAATTCGTAAAAGTGTACTCTTTCCTATTCCGTTGTGACCTGTTACCGCAAGCCTCTGACCTTTGGTGACAATCATGTCAAAGTCCTTGAAAATCACCTGCGACCCATAACGCTTGGTCATGTGCTCTACGACCACCATGTCGTTGGGACTGTGCGGCGGCTCGGGAAACGAGAAATGTAACTTTTTCAGATGCGAAGGCACCACCACAGGCTCAAGGCGGTCCAGCATCTTGATGCGGCTCTGAACCTGCTTGCTCTTTGTAGCCTTGTAGCGAAAGCGCTCGATGAACTGCTCGGTTCGCTCTATTTCCGCCTGCTGGCGCTTGTAGGCTGCCTCCAGCTGCTCTATCTCAAGGCGTCTCTGATTCTCGTAGAATGTGTAGTTTCCGCTATAGCGGGTGAGCTTTGAATTAAATAGCTCATACACCTCGTTGACAGTGCTGTCCAGAAAGCCCTTGTCATGGCAGACCAGAAACACAGAGCCCTTGTAGGACTTGAGGTAGTTTTGAAGCCACATTCTTGCATCGATATCCAGATAGTTGGTAGGCTCATCCAGCATCATCAGATCCGGATCCTCGCACAGGACCTTGGCAAGAGCGATTCTCATCTGATAGCCGCCCGAGAACTCGCTGCACGGCCTCTTCAAATCATGATGCGAGAACCCCAGGCCCTTTGATATTGAGTAAATTGTCTGCTCGCGGTCATAGTAACCCGAATCAAGAAGGCTCTCCTGAAGGTCGTTCAGCTCCTGCAAAAGGGAGGGGCTGTGGTCGTGCTGGATTATGGTCTCTATCTCATGCTGCCTGTCCAGGTTTTCCTGATATCTTGAAAAAGCCTTCTCAAGCTCGTCAAAGACGGTGTTGTCCTTAAAGACTATGTCGCTCTGGGGGAGATATGAGACCCTCATTCCGCGCGTCTTTGTCACAATGCCTCCGTCGCACGGCATAAGACCTGCGATTATCTTCATCAGCGTGGACTTTCCCTCCCCGTTTCCTCCGGCTAAAGCCGCCCTTGCGTGCTCGCCGATTGTTAAAGAGACATTGGATAGAAGTGTCCTGTCACCGAACGACAGGCTGATGTTCTGAACCTGCAGGATTCCCATGGCTTAACTTTTACCATTTAGCTCAATGCATGTCCACCATGTCAGATGCCAGCTTAAGGGCGCCGTGTATACATAAGACTCAATTTTTATCGATTTTAGGTATATATCGTCTAATCAAGACATGTAGTACTATTGCCAAAACTCCCCTATTTCAGCATAATCAGAGGTACTGCGCGTATGTGCAGAATCTCCGCTGGTCCGGACTTGGAAACAAGGTCGGATGCAGTGAGAAATAGTGCTGGGGACGGCAAAGAGGTTTTTCCTCAGGAAAGATTGATTTGGCCGGGAGGCAGCGATGAATCGAGAAGACATACCTCTCTGGTAGGCTTCGAGAAGAAGCGCTGAAATCACGGACAAAGGAAGCTTTCCCCGTCAAATTAAGGAGTGTCAGAAATGGCTGTAGTAACAATGAAAAGTCTGCTCGAGGCAGGCGTTCATTTTGGTCATCAGACAAAGAGATGGAATCCTAAGATGGCCAGTTTCATTTTCTCAGAGAGAAATGGAATCCACATCATCGACCTGCAGAAGACATCTGCTTGCATCGTTGAGGCTTACGAGGCAGTTCGTGCCGTCGTCAAGCAGGGCAAGAGTGTTCTTTTCGTAGGAACGGCAGTTCGTGCCGTCGTCAAGCAGGGCAAGAGTGTTCTTTTCGTAGGAACAAAGAAGCAGGCACAGCAGGCTATCGAGACAGAGGCTAAGCGCTGTGGAATGCCTTATGTGAACAACCGCTGGCTTGGTGGTATGCTCACAAACTTCACAACAATCAAGAAATCAATCGCAACCCTGAAGAAGATCGAGAAGATGTCAGTTGACGGAACCTTCGATTCTCTCACAAAGAAGGAAGTTGCAATTCTCACCAAGCAGAAGACAAAGCTCGACAAGAACCTTGGCGGTATCAAGGACATGACTGAGCTTCCTGGAATCATTTTCATCATCGACACACGCAAGGAGTCCCTGGCTGTCGAAGAGGCAAAGAGACTCGGAATCCCTGTTGTCGCAGTTGTTGATACAAACTGTGATCCTACAGACATCACCTACCCGATCCCGGGCAACGACGATGCTATCAGAGCTATCAGCCTGTTCGTCGAGATCATCGCAAACGCAGTCTGCGATGCTGATACAGAGACCGGAATCCAGATCATCGAGTCCCTCCCGACAGAGGAGACCGCAGCCCTTGAGCAGCAGAACCTTGAGGACAAGGACGCTGAGGCCGAGGCTGAGGAAGAAGAGGCAGAGGACAAGGAGTAATTTATGGCAGCAGTAACAATGGATATGATCAAGGCACTCCGTGAGATCACACACGCTGGTATCATGGACTGCAAGAAAGCTCTTCAGGAGTCTGACGGCGATTTCGACAAGGCTGAGGAGTATCTCAAGAAGGTCGGACTTGCAGCAGTTGAGAAGAGAGTCGACAGAGCAACCGACAACGGTAGAGTCACATTCGTCGTCGCAGAGAAGAAGGCTGTCATGGTCGAGGTTTCCTGCGAGACCGACTTTGTCGCAAAGAACGAGCAGTTCAAGCAGCTTGGTGACAAGCTCTGCGTCCTGGCTATCGAGAAGGGTTACAAAGAGCCCAACGACGAGATGCAGGAACTGGTCAACGGACTTATTGCAACAATCAACGAGAACATGAAGGTCAAGAGACTTGTCTCCATGGATATCGCTGACAACGAGTTCGTCATGGGTTACAACCACGCTGACGGAAACATCGGTGTTCTGGTAAAGTTCGCAGCTTCCAAGAAGGATATCTTCGCAACAGAGGCTTTCAAGACATTCGCATTCAACACAGCAATGCATGTCTGCGCAGCTTCCCCGATGTATCTCTGCGACTGCGATGTCCCGAAAGACTATGAGGCAAAGCAGCTTGAGATCTTCCGCGCACAGGTTGCTTCCGATGAGAAGCTCAAGAACAAGCCGGAGAAGGTTCTCGAGGGAATCGTCACCGGAAAGCTCAAGAAGCACTATGCAGAAATCTGCCTGCTCGACCAGATCTTCCAGATTTCCAACGACGACGGTCTGTCAGTTGCACAGCTCCTTGCAAAGTTCAACAAGGAGAACGGCTCAGACGTCAAGATCGTTTCTTACGAGAGATTCCTCGCAGGAGCATAATTATACAAGCAATTCAGGCCGTCCTTATGGGCGGCCTGTTTCTTAAGGCCTACAACAGGAGATAACAATGCAGCAGGTATTGGCAAATTGCGAAGACAGAATGAAAAAGAGCGTCAGCGCTCTTGAGACAGACTATCTGGCACTGAGAACAGGCAGAGCATCTGCAGCCATTTTCGACAAGGTCCGTGTCGACTACTACGGACAGGAGACACCGCTGAATCAGGTGGCATCTATCTCAGTCCCTGAAGCAAGACTTGTTGTCATCCAGCCTTGGGACAAGAGTCTTCTCAGCATCATCGAGAAAGCAATTCAGAAGAGCGATCTGGGATTCAACCCGTCAAACGACGGAAAGCTTCTCAGAATCAACTTCCCTCCTCTCACACAGGACAGAAGAAAGGAGCTTGCAAAGCAGTCCAAGACCCTTGCCGAAAACAGCAGAGTCGCCATCCGCAATATCAGACGTGACGGAATGGAAGATATCAAGAAGCTCCAGAAGGACGGACTGATTTCAGAGGACGAGCAGAAGGAAGGAGAGACCAAACTCCAGAAAATGACCGACTCCCACATTGCCAAGATCAACGATCTTCAGGCAGCCAAGGAGAAGGAGATAATGGAGATCTGATGCATCTCGGACTGATAATGGACGGAAACGGCCGTTGGGCTACCCAACGGTCACTTCCAAGGGCGGCGGGACACCTTGAGGGCCTTAAGGCATCCAAGAGGGTTGTCCTTGCTGCCATTAAATTAAAAATAGACTACATAACACTCTACGTCTTTTCTACAGAGAACTGGAGACGTCCGCCTCAGGAAGTGAAGTACCTAATGAACCTTCTGGCGAAAAAACTTCCGGGCGAGATGAACTTCTATAAGAGCAACGACATCAGGATTCTTGTCAGAGGAGATCTGGACGTTCTACCTGATGATGCAAAGGAAGGCATCAGAAAGACAGTAGAGCACACAAAAGACTGCAAGACACTGACAGTCGTTCTTGCAATCAACTACGGCGGGCAGGATGAAATTAGGCGTGCCTGCAACAGATTCATTGAGAAAAATCCGGGAAAACCGATTACAATAGAAGATATACAGGCCAATTTGGACCTGCCGCAGATTCCTGCCCCAGACATGATTGCCAGAAGCGCAGGAGAGCTGAGGCTGAGCAATTTCATGCTTTGGGACAGTGCTTATGCGGAGTTCCTGGCAGTTGATGACCTGTGGCCTGACTGGGGCGAGGAACAACTGAAGATGTGCCTTGATGCATTATCAAACCGTGTGAGGAAGTTCGGAGGACTTGCCAAATAATGGAGAAAAACCTTAGAGACAGACTAATTACAGTCTTCCTCGGTGTTCCTGTGGTTCTTGGAATGATTTTCTTTGTTCCGCAGTACAACTTCATTGCATTCAGCATCTTCCTTCTGGCCATGACCTTTATCGGCAGCCTTGAAATGAGCAGAATGCTCTTCGGCAAGGTCACGCTTATCGGATATCTGGCTTTCATTCTTCCTTTGGTGCAGTACCTTCAGGGCATTGTGGGGTTTAACTCACAGATACCGGATCTTATATATGTGGCACTGCTTCTTCTGTCCTTTATGATCGAAATTAAGGCAGGAGAAAAAGATGAATTCAAACTATCCCTAGAGCGCGCAGGAAAGAATGCACTATTAATCACCTATCCGGGTTACATGGCATCGTTTTTCCTTAAGCTTTTGGCAATTGAAGGCATCACAAGCTATGCGGTGATGATGTTTCTGGTTATTGCTTTCGGAAACGACATTTTCGCCTACGTATTCGGACGTCTTTTCGGAAAGAACAACAAGGGCATAGTCAAAGTCAGCCCCAACAAGAGCCTTGCAGGCTTTATCGGAAGCTTTTTCTCCGCGATAGCCCTTTCTTTCGGCTATTATGCGCTTTTCAAGGATAACCTCCCCTACATCAGCGTTCTGTACAGAATCCTTTTGGGAGTCGGTGTCAGCATCAGTGCCAACGTAGGAGATCTGATTGAAAGCGTCTTCAAGCGCTCTGCAGGAGTGAAAGACTCAGGTAATCTCTTTCCTGGCCGCGGAGGTGCATTGGACAGCATGGACTCTGAGATTGCAAGCGCACCTCTGTTTTTCCTGATATTCAAGCTTATCATGGAGGCCATGTGAGAACAGTTACTATTCTGGGAATCACAGGAAGCATCGGAAAGACCGCTATCAGAGGCATAAGCGATTTTAAAGATAGCATCAGAATCCTTGGGGCATCATGTAACAGCAATGTAAATGAAGCCATAAGAATCTGCAAGGAAAACGGCATTCCCAACCTCTGCATCACATCAGAGAATAAAGACACCATAATAGACGGAATCCGCATCCATGCCACTTTAAAGGGCATGCTGAACAGCGTTCATGCAGATATGGTCTTAAACGGAATCGCAGGATCGCCTGGCCTTTTGGCATCATTTGAGACAATCCATGCAAAAAGCGATCTGGCTCTGGCCAACAAGGAATCGGTGGTTCTTGGCGGAAACCTCCTTTTCAAGGAGGCAGAGCTTTACGGAGTAAAAATCATCCCTGTAGACAGCGAGCACAGCGCCATTGACGAACTTATTACAGACTGCGGACGTGATAACGTGCAAAGTCTTGTCATCACTGCAAGCGGCGGCCCTTTCCGCGACAGACCCCTTGATACTCTGGACGACATAACCCCGCAGATGGCCGCAAACCATCCCACATGGAACATGGGGCCCAAAATCTCCATCGATTCATCCACACTTGCCAACAAGGGCCTTGAGGTCATAGAGGCCCACTATCTTTTCGGCTTTGACAAGGACCACATCGAGGTTGTCATCCACCCGCAGAGCGTCGTCCACTCCATGGTCAGGACCCTCAGCGGCCAGGTCTATGCCCAGATGTCTCCTCCTGATATGGTCTTTCCCATCATGCGTGCCCTCCTCTTTCCCAAGGTCGAGCGCCAGGTTGGAAAGGCCCTGGAT
The DNA here is from genome assembly GCA_900321635.1 of uncultured Spirochaetaceae bacterium. Taxonomy (GTDB): domain Bacteria; phylum Spirochaetota; class Spirochaetia; order Sphaerochaetales; family Sphaerochaetaceae; genus UBA9732. The sequence goes on from ONWV01000021.1 coordinate 33,954, forward strand.
TTCACAAAGCTGGATCTTAGCTTCAGAGCCATCGATTTTGACCGCTTCCCCTTTGTGGCCGATGCCTTTGAATGCGTCCGACTTGAAGGAAGCTACCCCATTGCCTACAACACGGCCAACGAGGTTGCCGTCGAGCGCTTCAGGAAAGGCGATATCAAGTACACCCAGATTCACGGCACAGTCAGAAAAGTCCTGGACAGCGACTGGAGCTTCGTTCCACGAAGCCTTGAGGATATTCTTCAGATTAAGGAGAAAGTCATCTCCTTGATGGAGAAATAATTATGGGACTTTTCACCTGGTCTGGCCTAATATCTGTCCTCATAGGATTTTTGGGTATCAGCGTCATGATACTAGTCCACGAGCTTGGACATATGATGGCAGCCCGCGCCGCAGGAATCAATGTCGAGGTCCTAAGTTTCGGTTTTGGCCCTGCTCTATATAGATTCCACGGAAAAGAGACTCAATATGTCATCCGCGCAATACCGTTCGGCGGATCTTGTAAGATGAGCGGCGGTGATGACATCCAGAACGCCATAACGCAGAAGAAAAAGAGAATCGAAACCTACGAAGACGGCTCCATCTGGTCCGTAAGCCCGCTTAAAAGAATCTTCGCCTATGCTGCAGGCCCTCTTGCGAACATCCTCTTTGCCTTTCTGTGCTATGCACTTCTCATGACAATTCCCACTAGTATTGCCACATACCCGCCCAAGGTTGTTCTCTCAAGCGACTACCCTACGCTGTTTAAAGTGGAAAGCACCGCAGCCTCTGAAGCCGGAATGAAGACAGGAGACACAATTCTCTCAATCGAGGGAAAAGAGGTTTCAAACTACACTGAAATACAAAAAATCCTTGCAGAGTATAAAGATAATGAAGATGTGACCATAGTAACCAAACGTGGGTCATTTGTCCTTCATCCCAAAAACGGAGTTTTCGGCTTTGTCCCGTTTCAGGAACCCGTTGTAGGTCATGTTGATTCAGGAACGCCTGAAAAGCATGCAGGCTTAAAGAGCGGCGATGTAATAACAGCGATCAACGGAAAGCTTGTAAACAACATGATGGATCTTCTTGAGGCCTCTTATAACAGCGACCAAATCAGCATGACAGTCCTAAGAAAAGGAAAGCCTTTGAACTTGGAATTTGATAATCCCGGAACAGGATTGAATTTCACACTGCGCGAGCAGACAGTCCGCATTCCCGGCATGAACTTCTTCAAAGCCCTGTGGGCATCTGGGAGAGCCTGTTTTTCCAACTTCAGACAGTCAATCGTATCGCTTTTAAACGTAATCAGGGGCAAATCCGACGCAGGAGAGACGTTAGGAGGAACCCTTGCCGCTTCCCAGAGCATAGGAATGCTCACCACAAGCGGCTTTGCCCATGGCTTTAACAGCGGAATCAGGATTGTCCTCTTTCTTCTTGCAAGCGTCAGTATCTCGCTTGCCGTTGCAAACCTTCTGCCCATTCCAGCATTGGACGGAGGTCTGATTCTTGTAAGTCTTGCCGAGCTTGTGACAGGACGAACGTTCCACCCAAGGGTGTATGTAACACTTCAGATTGCAGGAACCGTGATGATTATCGCAGCACTTGTCGCGCTGTCATTTGTTTGAAGAAAATCAGAATTTCTCAATATCCCTGAAGCAGACGTAGTCAGAGACAAACAGCATATTGAAGGCTCCTGTACTTCCGTTTCTCTGCTTGGCGATGATGATCTTGAGCTTTCTTCCCTTCATCTGGACAGGCATTTCCTCAGATTCCTGATCTTCCTCGTCGTACTGGGCAATCTTTCCGTCCTCGCCGATACGCCTTGACGGGTCATCCAAAAGAATGACAAGGTCGGCATCCTGCTCAATAGATCCTGAGTCTCTCAGGTCCGCAAGAATCGGCGGTCTGTCCTTACCACCTTCTCTGTTGACCTGGCAAAGACATATGACAGGAACATTCAGCTCACGAGCCAATTGCTTAAGAGATCTGGAGATAGCTGAAACCTGCTCATGGCGCGGCATCGTGGAAGGGCCTTCATAGTTTACAAGACCGATATAGTCGATGAAGATGGCCTTGACCCCGTCCTCTCTGACCATACGCCTTGCCTGGGATCTGATTTCAAGAAGCTTGATGTTAGGAGTGTCCTGAATCAGAAGGTTACCGGCATTGTCATACAGAGCATCGGCTGTAGTCATCATGCGGTTGTTAGTCTCATCATCAAGCTTGCCGTTTCTCAGGCTCATCAGGTTGATCTGACCCTTGTTTGCGATGACACGTTCAATAAGCGATGCTCCGCTCATTTCCAATGAGAAGAATCCTATTGGCATCGGATGCTTTCCAAAGGCGATATTCACTGCAATTGAAAGGGCAAAGGCAGTCTTTCCAACAGAAGGACGGGCTGCGATGATGATAAGATCGCTTGGCTTGAAGCCTCCGATATACTTGTCCAGTGAGCTGAAACCGGAGGAGACTCCAACATCCTTTTTTCCCGCCTGAATGTCATGGACATTGTCAACGACAGTGGAAATGAGGTTGCTGGCATCCTCGTAGTTTCCGGTATCGGCATTTCTTCCCAAGGCTGTGATGCGCTGATCAAGCTCGTCTATGGACTGATGTACATCCGAAGTATCATCAAAGGCCTTGTCCCCTATCCTGATGGACAGTTCCAGAAGCTGGCGCTTCAAGGATGTTTCCTTGATGATCTCGGCATAGAAACTTGCATTGGTGGATGTGGGCACCCGGTCGGTGAGACTTGCAATGTAAGCAGCTCCTCCTGCCTCGGCGAGTGTGCCCTTCTGCATCATGTACTGAGTCAGGGAGACAAGGTCTATGGCAAGGCTCGGCTTGTCGTTTCTGAGCCCGACAAGGCCGCTCCAGATGAGCTGATGTCCTCTCTGATAGAAGTCCTCGGTCTTGATCATACTCTGAACCTCTTCCAGCGCCCTGTTGCGCAGAAGAATGGAACCGAGAAGAGCAACTTCGGCATCATCATTGTGTGGAGGAATTCTTCCTATCTGGTTCTCAGCCATTTTTATCTCCCGACATATTTATCTTTGCAAATTGATGGGGGCAAAGGCTAGGCGCAAATGAACGACAGTGCTTTTTGCACGGCGTGAGTTTGCAACGAAGCATGTGCTCCATATATTTGCAAAAACAGCTCGCGATTGCGAGCTGTTTCATTGTACCACAAATCTTACGATTTTTGGTTACCAATTAGTTCTGAGCTTCCTCTGCTGCGGGAGCCTCTGCTTCTGCAGGAGCCTCTGCAGGTGCCTCTGCCTCAGCAGCCTTTGCAGCTTCAGCCTCAGCATCCTTGGCAGCCTTGGCGGCAGCGCGCTCAGCAGCCTTCTGCTCAGCTTCGCTTACGACATCAAGCTTGATGACGGATGACTCGTTCTCATAGAGATGGATTCTTGCTGAATACATACCGACCTGCTTGATGGTATGTGAAGCAACCTCGATTCTCTTGCGCTCGATCTCGAATCCGAGCTTTGCAAGCTCTTCCTGGATCATCAGGGAAGTGACGGATCCGAAAAGTCTTCCGGACTCACTTGCTGAGACCACGAGCGTGAGTGTGATGTTGTCCAGCTTCTCCTTGAGGGATGCTGAAGCCTCACGCTTAGCTACCTTTCTCTTCTCAATAGCAGCTGCTCTGCTCTTGAAAATGGACAGATTCTCGTTGTTGTACAGTACCGCAGCACCAGTTGGCAACAGATAGTTACGAGCGCATAGCCATCCTTGACCACACAGACATCTCCCTCTTCTCCGAGGTTAGGTACGTCCTGATTAAGAATAATTTTCATATTCATACTCCTTAAAAAGTATTGTTTTTCTAATTCATCTGAACTTGATCCACGTCTCAAGCACTCCCAGAAGCGGAAGAGCCACAGCCGCGGCAATATTCAGAAACGGTATGAAGCAGACCAGAACTACGGTGAACACGATGCGTCCGGCCGTAATTGCCGCTGTTCTCCTGCGGGCGAATGCCACCAGGATGGAGACACCCACGATGAAGTACAGAACTGTCATCGTAAGCGCCAGGTTCCATGCCAGAACAAGTGCCCACGAAGGAATGCCCGAAACCAGCTTGAAGACCAGTGCGCATACCCACGAACCGAAGAAGATCCAGACATATGTGTCAGGAAGCTTCATGTTCGCAAAATCATACTGCCAGTCTTCGTCAAAGCGGTTCAGATTCACATCCGAAATCACAATCGGAAGCGCCAGAAGCAGAACAGCAATCGGGGCAAACACCAGAGCCATGGAATTAACCACACCCTTGATCATCGGCGTCAGGTCCACAGACAGCATATCCGACGGGAACATGTACATCACGTTCTCTATCAGAATCTCTCTGATTTTCAGAGAACCGTCGCTTGCGAAGAAGATTCCCAGCGCAACTCCCATGCAGAACACGGGGATGCTTGCCCAGAAGAACTTACGCATCGACGATCTGCTGTAGTCAGCTCCTATTGCCCAGACCGCAGAACCGATTGTGAAACATACTGGAAGAAACAGGCTGACAAGAATCGCCGGCCAGTATTCCGTATTCAGAAGCACACGGTTCTGGATCACAGTCCAGATCACAGTTCCGGCCAGAATCGCACAGAAAGCACCGATTTTGACCGATTTCTGCTTCAATCTCGGGCAGACCATCAGGACAGGGACAGTCATTATCGCCGACCCCAGCGAAAGCCTGGACAATACAATGCCCAGAATCACCGAGAAGATCAGGTTCCTAAGCGCGTCCCTATCCGTCTGCTCCATTTAAGCCTCACTGCTTGTCAAACGGCAGATATGCGAGGACTCTGGCTCTCTTGATTTCCTGTGTCAGAGCTCTCTGATGCTTTGCACAAGTTCCTGTGATGCGGGCAGGAAGAATCTTGCCACGCTCTGTTGTGCAGCGTCTGAGCATATCAGGATTCTTGTAATCCGGCTCAATCTTCTGTGCGCAGAATTTGCAGACCTTCTTCTTGAAAGTGGTGCGCTTTCCGCCCATCTTCTTGTCTCTGAAGCTACCAGCTTCAACGTTCATGTTCTCTTTTTCTTCATGCATTGGCATTGATCATTTCTCCTATAAATCAAAACGGGATATCATCACCGTCATCGAATGCCTCAGGACCAGTCATGTCTGGGACATTCTTTGCGTCAGAGCGTGATGGTGCTGCTGAAGGAGCAGCTGCGCCCTGTGTTCCACCACCGAGAAGCTGAACATTGTTGGCGACGACCTCAACCTTTGAATTGGTCTTTCCATCCTGCTCCCAGCGGTTCTGTCTGAGCTCTCCCTCGATGGAGACCTGACGACCCTTCTGCAGATAAGGATTGAGCGTTTCAGCTGATCTGCCCCAAAGAACAACGTCGAAGTAGCTCACTTCGTCTTCCCATCTGTCTCCAGTCCTCTTTCTTCTGTTGACTGCAATTGAGAAGCGGCATACTGAGGTACCCTGCGGTGTTGATTTGAGCTCACAGTCGCGTGTGAGACGTCCTACCAATACGACAACATTGATGTCTACTGCCATGTTTCACTCCCCTGTAAAATACGTGGTCTTACTTCGCTACAAACAAGTGCTTGAGGATTTCTCCCTGCAGCAGGAACTCCTTGGCCATAGCGTTGATGCTCTGAGGCTCAGCCTCGAGCTCAAGGTAGTAATAGTGGCCCTTGTCCTGTTTCTTGATTGTATAGGCGAGATTCTTTACGCCCATGTCTTCCTGCTTGGCGATTGTTGCGCCTGCATCTGCTAATGCTTTGGACACGAATTCCATGCCCTTTGCTGTCTTCTCTTCGTTTGCGTCGAAGATGACAGTGAACTCATAATTTCTCATGGGTTCCTCCTTACGGACTTAAAATAGATCCATCAACGATGGATAAAGAGGCTCTTGTAGACTATCATCAAAGGACAAATCAAGTCAATTGATTACAAGCATACTAATCATATAACAAATATAAAAATAAAAAAAAGCTCCGACAGCTATTGACCTTCAGCTCTCAAAATCACGATAATGAACGCCGTAATTACAAATCTCCCCTGCTTTCGGGGATATAAGGAGTTCTGCAGTGCCTTGTGGAAGAAAGAGAAAGAAGCATAAGATTGCTACACATAAGAGAAAGAAAAAGCTCAGAATGATGAGACACAAGAAGAAGTAATAATTGCTTCTTCATGGCAATCTTAAAAACCGTTGGTCGCTCCAACGGTTTTTTTGTACAATCCCATCACAATCAGCTAGCAACAACTTTGCACTAATCAGATACCAGTGATTCTACCGCAAAAATGGAACATTTGTCCTAATATCAGGTCTAATATCAGGCTGTGTTGGCCTACCTACCTATTTAACCCATCCATCTGTTTGAATAGGAATGTCCGTTCGTTTGTTTGGCACATATTCTCCGCTTTCTATCACTCTTTTTATTTCGGGAAGATATGGAACAATAAGCGGCACCAATGGAGCAAATTCTTCATCTAAAGGAACTAGTTCGTCATTTGATAACAATAGGCCAAAAGGTTTCCCTTTGTTAATCCAACCCCGCTGTATAACAAGTTGATACCCATTTTGGACGGGTATTATCTTCACAAATATTTGCCGCATCTTTAACTCTCCTTCATAATCTGAGATTAGATTTAATGGCTCGCCTCAGAAAGCCCTAACCGCACGTACTCTGAAAATGCCGCGACGTTGATTGTCGTCAAACTGACCCCCAAGGTAGAAGTCCTGATTCCACGCGCGTGTTGCGTCGTTGCCGTTCTCACTGGAGGACCAGTAGCTTTCATCGATAAAGCTGCCTAGGCCGGCTTTGTACAGGTTCACATACATCAGGTTCAGCTCGTCCCTGCTGGGCAGGAACCAGTCGTCAAAACCATTGTAAACAAGATCGGAACAGAGTTTTGCTACATAATTTGGTGTTGTCTCACCGCCAGTAGCCCAGGTAAATGCTGTATTCCCCATAGCATTCACCAATAACTCCGTATTCTTCTTGCCGATTCCGATAGCTGTTCCGGTACAATCCTTCTCGTTATATATCTCAGTTCCATTCACATAGAGATTGTTTCCAACAGAATTCTTTCTATAATAACCGAATGGGAAATCCGAAGAATCAGCTTTGCAAACAGTGGGTGATTCTCCAATAATCCCCAGATCGGCAGGTGCAGCTTCGAGAAATCTCCATCCATCACTTAAGAATCCCTTGTCGTAGAAAACAAAACCACCAGAAGGGCCCATATCTCCTACGTTATACTTTTTTACATTAAAGCCATTAATTGCTTCCTCAAGTTTCTGTAAATCTCCATTGAAAAGGATTTCTTTTTCCAGTTCTTCCTTTTTGCGTTCCAAATCTTCCTTTTCTTTCTCAAGTTTCTCGATTCTGTCTTCCAAACTGCTTTCATCTGGAAGTGATTTAATTGTCTGTTCAGCTGTTATCTGGTCTTTATTATTAGATTCCAATTCGGATTCCAGTTCCGAGATTTTATATGCAAGAC
>ONWV01000023.1 GCA_900321635.1 uncultured Spirochaetaceae bacterium
CTTGGAGCAGGTCCCAAGGGTTTGGCTGTTCGCCAATTAAAGCGGTACGCGAGCTGGGTTCAGAACGTCGTGAGACAGTTCGGTCCCTATCTGCCACAGCCGTTGGATGTTTGAGAGGTTCTGCTTTTAGTACGAGAGGACCAAAGTGGACGAACCTCTGGTGTATCTGTCATCCTGCCAAGGGTGATTGCAGAGTAGCCACGTTCGGAAGGGATAAACGCTGAAAGCATCTAAGTGTGAAACCCTCCTCAAGATGAGACATCCCTGACTATAAGTCAATAAGGAACCAGAGAGACTATCTGGTCGATAGGCCGCGGATGCAAGTGCAGCAATGCATTCAGTCCAGCGGTACTAATCATCCGAATGGCTTGACCATATTGTTGATCGCATCCCGGAGAATCCGGAATGCCCAGATGAGAAGTCTGAGGGGAAAGAAAACCTCGGGTTTCCGCATTTGGGCTGACCTGGTGGCCATAGCAGAGTGGAAATACCCGTTCCCATCCCGAACACGGAAGTCAAGCGCTCTCACGCCGATGGTACTGCAGCAATGCGGGAGTCAAATCGTTCCTCTCCTTCGGAGCCTACCAGATAGGTATGTCTCCTACGGTTCGGAACGCCCTGACAGCGGACTTGCTTGAAATACTCAATACATAAAAAATGTGAAATGACTCTATAAACAAAGCAAAATAAAAGCCTGCGAACAGTTTTCGCAGGCTTTAATTGTTTTTAAGGACTTTATCAGTCTTCAGCTCCAAGTGCCTCAAGGCCTTTGGCGTTGGAAATCTTCTTTGCCTTGATGTTCTTGACGCAGAGTGTGAATACGAAGCAGCTTGCCAGTGTGAGGACTGTGGCATACTTTGGCAGGACGCTCCATGCACCGCTTGCTCTGAGAATCAGACCCAGAAGAACAGGGGTGACTGTCTGGGCTGCCATGCTGGAAGCATAGTAGTAACCTGTGAACTTACCGATCTTCTTGGACGAGCAGAGCTCGACGACCATCGGGAAGGAACAGTTGTGTACAAGGGCCATTCCGTAGCCTTTGATGATCCAGACGACAAGAAGAAGCTTGGGAAATGCACGCAGGCCTGTGTTAAGGACTGTGGCGCTCTGCTTGATGAAGCACATAAGAACAAGACCCAGGAAGGTAAGGGCAAGACCTGCGGAGATTGTCCACTTTCTTCCGACCTTATCAGCAATGAAGCCGGCTGTTCCGAATCCGATAACAGAGGCAAGACCTCCTGCTATGACCATCATTGAGGTGTTGCTTGTTGCAGCTCCCATTGCATAGAAGACATAGTTGTTAAGATATGTTCCAAGAGCGTTATCTGACATGAACCAGAGGAACTCGGCACCCAGGATGGCAAAGAGCATGATTCTGTTGGCCTTTGACATGGGTTTGTCGTCATCAATCGGATCTTCGATGGCTGCCATGCGCTCGCCCTCTGCAAGGTCGTCCTTGATTTCCTCTTCGATCTTGTTTTCCTTGATTGTGAAAAACAGAACCAGTGCGGAGATGACCATCAGAACGGATGCGATTACAAACGGCATTTCGATTGTCATGAGGCTGTGGTTTCCTGTCAGGTACTTGGACAGGACAAAGACCATGCCAAGCACTGTTGCGAAAGCTCCGCCGAAATAGCCCATGATGTTGATTATTCCGTTGGCCTTTGCTCTGAGCGGCTTAGGTGTGATATCCGGCATGAGTGCGACGGCAGGGTTTCTGTACATCATCATGAAGAGAAGCACTATGGCCATCATCGCAATCATTGCACCGATTTTATTCATATGGAAGAAAAGCGGAATGAACGGGAATGCTATGGCAGAGACAAAGGTTCCGACCAGGATATAAGGCATTCTCTTTCCGATCTTTGTATGTGTCTTATCCGAAAGGTTTCCGAATATCGGAAGAAGAATCAAAGCCGCGAGGTTGTCGCATGCCATGATGATTCCGACAAGCCACTGGACCTCAAGCTCATCAGCTGTTCCGAGTCTTGTCTTGATGATTTCTGTAAGCAGGGTCGGACACCAGGAGTCATAGACCTGCCACAGAAGAAGGATGCCGAAGAAAGCGAATCCGATGAGGAATGTTCTCTTCTTGTTGAGTTTCAGCATTTTCTGTTTCTCCTAAAGGGGGAAGCCCCTAACTTTTGATTTTACAACACGGAAAGCAGGTTTCTCAATCAATTTATTGAAGTATGCTTATTGAAGTTGCTTAAAACAGAGTTCTTGTTTAAAATTTATCTGAGATGATTCAGTTCTATAAACCCACTTTGAAAAGAAGGGACATGGACAGTGTCCTTCAGACGATGGTAAACGAGAAAATAGGTCCCGGCGAGAGGGCAAGAGCCTTTGTGCAGAGCTTCTGCGAGACTGTGCACGCCACATCAGGTATTGCCTTCAGAACATATCCGGACTGTCTTAGCTATGCACTTTCCGCCATCGGTGTGGGAGAGGGGACAAAGGTGGCTGTCTCTCCGCTTTCTCCTGAAATCTACAGGACCGTTTTGGATAAAATCGGGTGTGAGACTGTGTTTGTTGACATAGACAAGCATACCGGATGCCCGGACGATACTCTTGTTGCACAAAGCGGGGCAGAGGTTCTTCTTCTTTACGAACCTTTCGGAACCCTTCCTGTAAGATACAACGAGCAGACTACTTTTCCCGAAACCTGTGACTACAGCGGCGTCAAGGTGATAGAGGACATCTCCCAGAGCATCGGATCCAAGGTGGGGGATGAGTGCTTTGCAGGCAAAATCGGCCAGATTGTGATCTGTGCTATGGAAGAAGACGGCGTCGTAAGTGCAGGCGGCGGAGCTGTTTTGGCCGTAAGAGGGGAAACTGTCAATGCCATCAGAGGCAAAAGACCTTCCAAGTATCTGACAATGCCGGATATGAACGCAGCCTTGGGTATGGTCCAGCTGACCAATTTGGAGGATAGCTGTCAGCAGAGAGGCAAGATTCTGTCTGCCTATCAGCAAAGCCTTGCAAAGACCCGGCACAAGCAGTTCGGTCTGAGTCTTATGGAGTTTTCCTCAAATGCATCGGCGTTTGCAGTGATGCTTGATTCAAGACCTGATGAGACCGTGAAGTTTGCTTCAAAGAAGGAAGTTCCGGTTCGTATGGCGTTTTCCGATTGTCTTTTCAAGGACATTGAGGCTGACCCGTTCGATGTGGCTCCTGTTGCGGCATCTTATTATTTCAGAACGGTGGAGTTTCCTCTCTATGCGTTTCTCAAGCAAAGTGAGATTGACGGGATATCAAAAGTGATTTCCCATCTTCCGTAAGAAGGTGTAAGCGCGGAGGTCAGGATGCCGGAAAGAAAGATAAAGAAAGTTGTCATTCTCGCCAATTCAACAAAGCATAATGTGGGAAATGTGTGCTCACGTGTGACCGGTTTTCTGTCTGAGATGGGCATTGAAAGCAGCATTATCATGCTTTCGGCCTCGCTTGATGATCTGGCTCTGAAGGTCCCCAAGTGTGACCTTGTCATTTCTTTGGGCGGTGACGGAACCGTTCTTACCTGCGCTGAGCTTCTGAGGGGAAGAAAGACTCCGATTCTTGCTGTGAACATGGGTACCTTCGGCTACATTGCAGAAACTTCTGTGGATGAGGTTGACCGGGTGTTCGGCGAGTATCTTGAAGGAAAGGCAAAGATCCTTTCAAGGATGATGCTTGATGTAAGCGTATACAGAAAGGGTAAGGTTGTCTTCAGCTCATCCTCTTTGAATGACATCACCGTTTCCGCAATCTCCCACGCCAAGATGGCAAAGGTTGATCTTTATGTGAACGATGTCCTTGGTGCCAAACTCAGAGGTGACGGAATCATCATGGCAACTCCCACAGGATCTACGGCATACAGCTTGGCTGCAGGAGGACCCATCCTGGATGCCTCTTTGGAGGCGATCATCATCAACCCGATTTGTCCTTTCGCGATGAGCGTCAGACCGCTTGTGGTCAACAAAAGCTCAGTAATCAGGCTTGTCATGCCCAGACAGAATACGGAGGTATCTCTGACCTGTGACGGGCACGAGGTGTTCTCCGTCAAAGAGGGCGATGAGATAGTGGTCAGCGAAGGAAAGAGCAGGGCTCTGTTTGTGGAAAACTCACGCAGACGATTCATAGAGGTCCTGAGGGACAAGCTGTCATGGGCCGGAGGATTCAATGCTTGAGCACCTTGATATCCGCAATTTCGCATTGATCGAGAACCTCAGTGTTGATTTCTCAGACGGCTTCAACGTGATCACCGGTGAAACCGGATCCGGAAAATCCATCATACTCGGGGCTCTGGGTCTTCTCATGGGTGAGAAGGCGGATACCACGGCTGTCAGAACCGGTGCGGATGAGATAGTCGTAAATGCGGTCTTGTCTGTTCCCGAGGGCCATGAGATTCTTCCGTGGCTTAAGGAGCGCGATGTCGAGCCCGAGGACGGGGCTCTTTACATCAGGCGTACGGTCAAAGCCAACGGCGGAAGGTCGCTGATTCATGTCCAGAATCAGGTGTTCTCAAGACAGGATCTCTGCACGCTGGCAGAAAGCCTCATAGACATGCACGGCCAGAGCGAGCACCAGAGCCTTCTTTCTGTGGACAGACAGAGGAGAATCCTGGACAGCTATGCGCAGAACCAGGGCCTTCTTAGCTCTTGTGAACAGGCTTATAAAAAGCTTCTGAGCCTTCAGAAACAGAAAGAAGAACTTCTTCAGAGCCTTCAGGAAGGACAGCGTCAGGCAGATTATCTTCAGTTTGCACTGGATGAGATAGAAAGCGCACACATAAAAGCAGGTGAGGACGAGGATCTTAAAGAACGCATCCGTGTTCTGGGACAGTTTGAATCCATCTTTGAGAATGTCACAAGCTGCACCGACAGGCTTAAGGAGGCCAGATCAGGTATCTATGATGCCGTTTCATCTGTCTCCAAGGCCGCAAAAAGCGACAGCAGTCTTTCGGATTATGTGGCAAGGCTGGAAAGTGCCAGGATTGAGACAGAGGACATCTGCGAGGCTCTGAAGGATTATCTCAGGTCCATAGAGTATTCAGAAGATGCTGTCAACAGCATGCAGGACCGCCTGGCACTTTTACAGAAGCTCAAGAGAAAATACGGGCCTGATCTTGAAAGTGTTCTTTCATTTGCGGAGAAAGCCCGTCAGACTCTGGATGTGACAGAGAATTTCCAAAGCCATCTTGATGAATGTGAGAAGGCCCTGAAAGAGGCTGAGAAGCAGTATGAGATCTACTGCTCAAAGCTCAGCGATGCAAGAAAGAAAGGAGCCTCTGCTCTTCAAAAGAGCATAGAAGCAGTTTTAAGGACGCTTGGAATGCCCAATGCCAGATTCAGCATAGACGTGGCAGAAGGCAAACCTACATCTCACGGAAAGGATCAGGTGGAGTTTCTCATCAGTGCCAACCCGGGAGAGGCTCAGAAGGCTCTGAGGGACATAGCCTCGGGCGGAGAGCTCAGCCGTGTTATGCTTGCCCTAAAGACGGTCCTTTCCAAGGAAGATGAGATTCAGACCCAGGTTTTTGATGAGATTGACTCAGGAATCGGAGGCTCTGTTGCCATAAGCCTTGCAAAATGCATAAAGGATCTGTCTCTTTCCAAGCAGGTGATTGCAATAACACATCTTGCAAGCATAGCCAGCATGGCTGATTCTCAGATGGTTGTCTCAAAGACCGTTGAAAACGGACGCACCTATACCCACCTCAGGCAGGTTCAGGGAGATGACCGTGTACGCGAGATAGCCAGAATGCTAAGCGGTGACGAGTCTGATGTTTCTCTTGAGCATGCAAGAAGGATGCTTCAGCCTTCAAACGGCATGAAATTCAACGTCTTGGAAACTCTCTCCTGAAGTTCCGGATCAAGATTGTTATCTCTCATTGCCCAGACTGCATCCTGGAATGTTGTGATTTTGGGCTCAAAGCCTTCTTCACGGGCAGTATCGAGCAGAGAAAGGGCATCCGAGAGGGTCTTTGTATCTGTTTCGTCATTCAGAAGTGTTTTTCCATATTGATCCAGTTTCTTCTCAAAAGCTTCGTTGATGTCTTCAAGGTCTGTGGTTCTTCCCTTGAGCTTTACGAAGATTGAAATCTCATTCAGTGTCTTAAGGCGCTTTTCCATGTCCATGTCAGGCTGATCCAGAATCAGGGACTTCATGGCCTTGATGCACATTCCGATGTTTTCGGTAAATACCGTCTCCTTGAAGAGGTTCTTGTTGGAAGCAACAAGCGGAAGATAGTTTCCGATGTTCTGGACAAGTGTGTCTATCATGGCCTCGGGGAAGCCTGCGCTGAGGCGGGACTCGACCCATGAGGTGTAAGACTTAAGAGATCTTTCTGATGATGTCAGGACGTTGAGCCTGATGGATTCTCCGCTTTCCATGTCCGTGAGCAGAAAACCCATGGATCCCTTTGCATAAGGAATCTGGGAGTAGGTGATGCGGTTGGTCTGAAGCGTCCTTGTATTGACGATTGTCATGGTGTTTTCATTGTGGCTTTCAAGATGCATGAAACCCCAGTCGTCTGTGTAATCGGACGGATCTGCAACAAGGCGGTTCATTGCAAAGTACGAACATGCATTGAAATAGTTCTTTCTCTGAGGCATGTCGGTAAGGGCAATCTGAGATCCGTTTCCCTGATCTTCTATGTTGCTTTTTGCCTTTTTAAGGTCTTCCAGAAGCTGGGCGCAGAGGTCTGTATTGGAGAATCTGTTCAGAAGCTGGGCGGCGTACATGCCGTAGGCGATGTTCTGTCTTGGCTCAATTCCGGAAATATCATTGAAGAACCATCCGCAGCTTGTGTAGGTGAACATGATGTTCCTGAAGGCCTCAAGGAGCGTTGCGATTGTCACTCTGTCAGCACCCTTGACTCCGATTTTGTCTACAAATTCGGATACTGTCATTTTGTGGGAGACTACATCCTTGTAATCAAGCGTAAGGGCCTGATAGTCGGCATCCTTTCCGAGAATCTTTTTAACCTCGCGCTCTATGATGATTCTTGCGCTTGTCTCAAGGTTGTTGAAAGCCTTTCTCAGCGGGCCGCGCCACTTCTGGTTCCAGTTATCCGGACCGCCTGTGTGGCATCCGCAGTTTCTGAACCATCTGCCAACTCCGTGCATGCAGGACCAGGATGAGCCCATGTTCTCCTCTCCCTGGGAGAGGGTGGCAACCTCTGTTGCAGGATGCTTTTCCAAAAATGAACCGAAGTTTTCTATCTCAAATTCTTCGCTTTCATCTATTTTTCTGATTAAAGCCGCAAGGCCCATGTCACCGAAAGGCTCATGATGGCCGTAGATTTCTCCGTCTGTTGCCCATGAAATCAGATCAGGGTCATTCATCTTGGCCTTGAGGTCTTTAAGATTTTGGAACATGGCATCGGCGTCCCTGAGCATGTGACCGAAGCTGACTCCGCTTGCGAACTCGCCGTTGTAGAAGAAGGCGCTGATCTGGCCTCCGTTTTTGCCCTTTATGATGAAAGGTCTGTCACAAGGCATGCCGTCTGTGACAGGAACGCCGTCTATCGAGTCTGCCTGCCATGGGGCAAGAATGACAAATTTTATTCCGTATTCGGAAAGGATGTCCACTGTTTCAGGGTTAATGGCGCACTCTGCAAGCCAAAATCCTTCAGGGTCGTGGCCAAAGCGCTGCTTATAGGACTCAATTGCCCAAAGTGTCTGGATGCGCTTTGTATGCTCTCCGTCCAGCGGCATTATTGTGTGGTTGAATGCCTGTGCAAGAAACGATGAATGTCCGTATCTCTTTATGCTGTCTTTGTCTGCACGTCTGAGCATCTTCAGGAAAATGGGATGCTCATCATCGGCCCAGTCCAAAAGGGTCTGTCCGAAGTTGCTGGAGATTCTGGCATAGTTGTTGTAGATGTGGTCGACTCTGCCGTCGGAACTCAGATAGCGTGAGGCGCTGTTGGGTCTGTAACATGTTGCAAAAATCGATTCGTTCCAGTTGTCGTAAGGCTTTGCACTTTCCTGAATCGGAACAACCCCTGTGTAGGGATCCTCACGGGGAGGCTGGTAGAAATGACCGTGGATAATAATGGACGTCTTTTTCATCGCGTTTATTTTATCAAATTGAAGCGAATATACAACTGAAAATATGCGTTTTTTTGAAATCTTCGTCAGAGTCAAACAAGGGTCGAAAGATTGACTAAAAATGGCCGATTCTCTAGAATTTTGATATCACACAGAAGGGGTCGTTATGGTTCTTATTAACATTGGAAGCCTTTCCGAAAACGAGCTTAGGAACATAGCCAGCCAGGAAGATCTGGAAGATTGGGAAAACCTCAGCAGAGATGAGCTCATCGAGGCGCTGGAGGATTTCTATGACGATGATGACAGCAGGCTGGAAGGAGACAGCTCCGGAAGCTCCATGCGCAAGTTCGTCAACACTCTTACGGATGTTCAGCTGGAAAACGATCTTTCCCTTCCGGGAACAGAGCCTCTTCCTGAATCTTATAACGAGACATCCATACATATGATTCTCAAGGACGCCAACTGGGCCTATGTCTTCTGGAGTCTTTCGGCACAGGTTGCCTCCGAGTTTGAGGAAGGCAGTGCGACGCTTGTTCTGAGAAACGTCAGGATGAACAGCGATGAAAGCGAGCAGGCCTCATATGATATTGAGGTAAGTCCTTCGGATGATAACTGGACCGTCGAGCTTCCCCATCTGGGTTATTCCTATCAGGTCAGTCTGGTGCTGAAGAAAGGGGAGGATGAGAAGGTTCTTTGCAAGAGCTCTACCGTCTCTACAACAAAGAGCTGGCTCAGCACCCATCCGGACGTTCTGAGAGACAGCACCACATTCATGACACTTCTTTCACCTCTGGTACTCAAGGGTGGAACGGTTCTGGAGAACAAGCAGATCCAGGATCTGATAGACATCATCGACGATGACAGCACTGAGGCAGAGGTATCCAGATGAAAAGCAGACTGAACTTCATTTTCAACGCACACCTTCCGTTTGTCAGACATCCGGAATATCCCAAGTTCCTTGAGGAGGACTGGCTTTACGAGGCCATGAACGAGTCTTATCTTCCTCTTCTGAGGATGATGTACCGTCTGAAGAACGACAAAGTTCCGTTCAGGCTCACTTTCTCACTCAGCCCGACACTCTGCTCGATGCTCACAGACGAACTTCTCAACGAGAGGTTTGTGGAGTATCTTGACCAGCATATCGAGCTTGGAGACAAGGAAATCGAGCGCCTGAAGGACGATCCTGAGAAGAAAGCTCTTGCAGAGACATTCAGAAACGAAATTGTCCTCAACAAGGCCTTCTATCAGAACGAGTGCCAGGGAAACATCCTTACGGCATTCAACCAGCTCTCAAACGACGGTCTTCTTGAACTGATTACAACAACCGCAACTCATGCATATCTTCCGGTCTACAAGGACTATCCCATTGCAGTAAATGCACAGATAGAGACGGGTGTACTTGAGCACAGCAGGAACTTCGACAAGATGTCTGACGGTTTCTGGCTCCCTGAATGCGGTTATTACAACGGTCTTGAGGATCTTCTCAAGCGCCACAACATCAGCTGGGTCAGCCTTGCATCCCAGTCGCTGATTCTTTCTGCAGACGAGCCTGAGCGCGGCTCATACAGCCCGATCAGATGCCCCAACGGCCTGTACTGCTTCATCCGTGATGCAAATCTTGCAAGCCTTGTCTGGTCACCTACAGAAGGCTATCCTGCAGACCCGTTTTACAGGGATTTTTACCGCGACATCGGTTTTGACCTTTCGTGGGATTATATTAAGCCGTATGTACACGAGCCTGAGGTCAGATCCTTTACAGGATTCAAGTATTATGCCGTCACAGGCGATACTGCAGACAAGGTTGTGTACGACATGAAGAAGGCCTCAGAGCGCGCTTCTTCCCATGCTAAGAATTTCATCTATCATGTTCAGAGCAGGACAAAGGGCCTCAAGGCTCTGATTGATATGGACCCCGTCTACACAGTGAGTTTTGATGCCGAGCTTTTCGGTCACTGGTGGTATGAGGGAGTCCAGTGGATTGAGGATCTGGTCAGACTGGTTGCACAGACAGAAGATATCAGCCTCATAACTCCGACCGACTTCATCAAGACAAAGCCGATTGTCCAGACAATGAATCCGGCTCCGTCAAGCTGGGGAGTAGGCGGGTACTCATCGGTGTGGGTGGACAACACTTCCAACGCCTGGCTTTACAGACACATCTTCAAGGCTCTTGAGCGCATGACAGAGCTTGCTGAAAGATTCCCGGCACAGAAGAGCCTGAAGCAGAGATTCCTCAATCAGGCTGCACGCGAGACACTGCTGCTTATGGCAAGTGATTGGCCGTTCATCATCCACAACCAGATAAGCGCAGAGTACGCACGTAAGCGCGTGGAAGGCCATATCGAGAATCTGAATCTTGTCTATGACAACATGTGCAAAAACGCTGTGAATACAGAGTGGCTGGTCAAGGCGGAAAAGAGAGACAATCTCTTCAAGCACCTTGACTACAACATCATGAACAAGAATCACCTGAACGAGCCAAGCCCGATCTTCACAACTGATTTCTCAACTGAGGCTTGATTCGGAACAAAGCGTTACAGCAAGAACATCATCGTCACCTCTTTCATTGATGAAATAGGTGACTGTTTCTATGCTCTTGTGTCCGTCCTTGACTGCAAGTCTTGCAGTATAGTTGAACTTGGCCTCTCCGTTCTTGAAGGCCTCAAGCTGCTTATCAATCTGGAAGTCTCGTTTGAAGGCCTTTCTGTCAGCTTCAACCAGCGTGGAGCAGATTTCTTCCAGAAGCTCTGAAAGAATTCCTGCCTGAGGATATCTGTGGTCGGTGAAGTCCTGATAGGACATGACATAGTAGCTGTTTCTGGAGAGGTTCGAGATGAGGACAGTCGGATACTCCTTGAAAACAGTATCAATGAGCATCTGAAGAGATGTCTGGTTTGTACCGATATCCGAAATCTGTGTTTTGAAAGTCTTGTGTGATGCGGCTTCCTTCTTGTAAAGCTCAATATACTCCTTTTCAGGCAGCGGCTTTGAGAAGATGAAGCCCTGTATCTGCTTACATCCTATGGTCTTGAGGAATCCAAGCTGCTCAGGTGTCTCTACACCTTCTGCAATTGAGTTGAGCTGAAGTCTGTGTGCCAGCATGACAACCGACTCAAGAAGCACTCGCTCCTTCTCATCGGAGCAGTTGGACCTGATCAGGGACTTGTCAATCTTCAGGGTATCGACATCAACCGTGTTGATGAACTCAAGAGAGGAGGCTCCGCTTCCGAAGTCATCGATTGCAACAGCAAAACCTGCATTTCTTATGCTGCGGATAATCGGCTCGATGATGGTCGGAAGGTGAAGATAGACGGACTCTGTGATCTCAATCTCAATGAGGTTGTGGGCAACGGAGTAGGAGTCAGCAATCTCGCAGAGCTTCTTGTCTATGTCTCTTTCATAGAGGACATGCATTCTTGAGAAGTTTACGGAGATTCTGACAGGAGGAAGACCCATGTCCCTGATTTCCTTTATGACACGGCAGGTTTCCTCGAACATGAACCAGTCCAGTGCAAGAATGGAGCTGTTTTTCTCAAGCTCGGGAATATATTCGGAGGGGAGAATCACTGTTCCGTCCGGCTTGACCCATCTGGAAAGAGCCTCTGATCCTACAAGGTTCTGTGTCGCAGTATCGTACATGGGCTGGATGAAGATCTTAAGCTCGTTGCGCTTCATTGCCTCGGAGACCGCGTTTGCAACTCTCTCCGTGTACAGAGTAGGCTGCTGGTCCAGCGAGATTTCGCCTTCTGCTATGTAGATTCTTCCGTTGAAGACTACGCAGTCCTTGGTTCCTTTCTTTCCGATGACTCTCTGGGTATCGACATCCGAGAGGATATCGGTGTTGTCATCAAGATTAGCCGTTGCACATCCGATTGTGATTGTGACAAACGGACGGATTGTTCCGTCATCTCGCTCGATCTTGAGGCTTTCTACAAGTTCCTTGGCCTTGATGGCTGTCTTGAGAAGTCTTTCGTCGGTGACATCCTCCATTACGGCGACAAAGTCTCCGCCGCCGTGTCTGAAGACCATGGCGCCTTCACTTCTGAGGAACTTGGAGACGCTTTCGCTGACCTGAAGGAGCATCTTGTCTCCCTGAAGATGGGAGTATTTGTCGTTGTAGGCTTTAAAATCATCAATGTCATACAGCATGACGCCAATGCGCTTGACGTCCTTGTTCTTTACGCTTGAAAGGTATTCCTTAAGGGCGCGCTTGTTAAGAACACCTGTCTGATGGTCGTTGTATGATGTCAGAGCCAGAGCCTGAATCAGCTTTGAGTTGCTGATAGCGAACATTCTGAAGCCGAAATAGGCAATGACTACGCAGAAAGCTATGATTATGTTGCCTCTGTTCACGGCTTCTGGTCCGTGCACAAGAAGGGCAGGGAGGAATGTTGTCAGAAACAGAAGTGTCATGACTATGATGCTGTCTGCAAGGTTCACCATAGGAATAAAGGCACAGATTACAAGCCAGAACATGGCAAGAGAGATGCCTGATGTATCTTTGGAATGAAGGGTCAGAAGCGTTGTCACCGCAATCACTGAAAGCTGGAAAAACAGTACCAGTGCCCTCATTGAGGAATAGTCATCTTCTTTTCTCCTAAAGAGATAGACTAATGTAATCAAAGGAAGCAGAACACCTAAACCCATTCCGAAATGTACTGTGACGGAGGCTCTTGAGCTGCTTCCGAACATTTCCAGAAGAATCCAGAAAAGATTCACAAGAATCATCAGAATGGATGCCACATCTATGACATATGCATCGAGGTTGAATATGTAATGTTTGGAAAGTTCTCTTGCGTTGTTGTTGATGCTCTCTAAGTTTATGCTGTCTATGCTTGATTTGATCCTCATCAGTATCCCAATGCCTCCCCGACGATGATTACAGTAGTTCTTCCAGGTCTCTGACGCCCTGTGACGACGGCGGCCGTGCACATCATTGAATTGCAGGTTCCTGTTGCAGGGAACATCATGTTGTTGCGGTCCTGTGTCATGTTGATGCAGTGTCCGTGCTTTGCGCAGTATGTATCAAGACCAAGTCTCACTGCGTTTGCAGGAGCACTGATGGTCTTGACTCTGACAATGGCATCCTCTATGGTGGGAACAATCTTGTTGTAGCCTGCTATGACTATCAGCTTCTTGGGGCCGAAAACAAAGGCGCTGAGCCTGTTTCCCGTTCCGTCGATGTTGTAAAGAAGTCCGGTCTCCGTGATTGCATTTGTGCTTGCGACGAATGTCTCAGCCACCACTGAATTTCTTTTGACCTGATTCATCTGCTCTTCTGAAAGACCTTTCTCATATCTGTCAAAGAAGTGATATTCAGGGCTTCTGATAAGATCCAGGGCCCCGATCTGTGTCAGTGTGACAGATCCACCCACACCTATGGTTGTTCCCGGGACAAGCAGGCTCTTGAGAGTGGCAAGGGCTGATTCCTTGTCAGGTGCATAAAGGGCCGTCATGCCGTTCTTTTCCAGGTTCTCCATTGTGCGCTTGATTCTCATGTGAGTGATTTTTTCGAGATTAGCTTCCATTTTTTACAACTCCGACTGTCTTAAAAGATACCCCACAATATAAAGAAAGCGCAAGGCTAATCCCTGCGCTTTCCCGTTTAAAACTGTGATTACTCCATGTGCTCCAGTTTCAGAGTGATTGTGCTCTGGTCGCAGACCTCAGAAGGTCCGAAGTACTGGATGGCACCAGGGTAGGTGAATGCAGTTTCAACTGCCCACTTTTCCCTGTGCTTCTCGAAGAACTTGAACGGATTTCCGTCAAGCTCGACAAGAGCCTTCTTGATGACAGGCTTCTTTTCTCCGTGTCTCTGTTCCATGTTCATCATCATGGTGATTGGGATTCCGCCTGCCTTCCACTCATCAGCCGGCTTGGAAAGGCCTGTGATGCTTGAAAGATATCCGCTCATGTTTGCACCGAGAAGCAAGGCTGCGTTGTAGCCGAGGCTGTAGCAGTAGTCTGCATCGAAGTTGCTCGGGAATGCACAGCGTCCCTCGTAGCCGAAGAAGTGGCTCAGTGCGCTGAACTTTCCGCTGTACTTTCCTTCTGCCTTCATCTGCTTGAGGCGCTTTTCAACGGTCTGGATGAGAAGCTTCTCTGTCTCGATCTTTGAGACCTGGACGTTTCCGTGCGGGTCTCTATCTGCAAGAAGCTGTCCCTTGATCTCCACGGGAAGGCTGTCGAAGACCTTCTTGGAGGAAGTGGAAAGCTTGCTGTCAACAAAGGCGATCTTTGCATCGGCAGTATCAAGGGCATTGAAATCCTTCTCTGTCTTTGCAAGAAGGTCGTTGATCTCGCTGATAAGGGCGTTGAGGGAAGGAACAAATTCGATAAGTCCTTCCGGTACAAGGATAACACCGAAGTTGTTTCCGTTTTCGGCGCGCTTGGCGATAACGTTTGCGATGTATGTTGTGATGTCTTCAACGCTCTGGTTCTTGGCCTTGACCTCCTCACCGACGAGGCAGATGTTCGGCTGGCACTGAAGTGCGCACTCAAGTGTGATGTGGCTTGCGCTTCTTCCCATCAGTCTGATGAAGTGCCAGTACTTTCTGGCTGAGTTTGCATCGCGCTCGATGTTTCCGATGAGCTCTGCAAATGTCTTTGTTGCTGTGTCAAAGCCGAAGCTGGCCTCGATGCTCTCGTTCTTCAAATCGCCGTCGATGGTCTTGGGGCATCCGACTACGCAGATGTCCTCTTTCTGGGCTCTGAAATACTCTGCCAGGACTGCGGCGTTGGTGTTTGAGTCATCTCCGCCGATGATGACAATGGCGTTGATGCTGTGGCTGTGGCAGACCTTTGTGCAGACTTCGAACTGCTCCTTGGTCTCGAGCTTTGTTCTTCCGGAACCGATGATGTCGAATCCTCCGGTGTTGCGGTACTCGTTGATAAGCTCGTCAGTCATTATGATGTACTTGTCCTCGAGGATTCCGCTGGGTCCTCCGATGAATCCGTAGAGCTTGTTCTGCGGGTTTGCCTTCATAAGTGCGTCATAGAGGCCGCAGATGACATTGTGTCCGCCGGGCGCCTGTCCGCCTGAGAGGATGACACCGACATTGAGCTTTCTGCCTGACTTGGCAGATCCCGAGACCTTGAAGCTTACCTTGGGAAGTCCGTAGGTGTTGGGAAAAAGTTTCTTCAGCTCATCCTGATCGGATGCTGACTGTGTCGGCTGACCGATGACGACATCAAGCTTCTGGATGTCCTCCCTGAGGATTTTAGGGAGCTTCGGTGCATATAGATATCTTGCCTGCTGTAGTGCGGAGATTTTCATCTGTTCCTCCAAAATGATTATCAAAGATCCGATGCTTTAGCATCGGCCTTTTGAATCTTAATTGCTTATAGGTTTTTGTTCAATATCGGAGACTCTTTAGAATCTTGTGTCCGCACATGTTTTGACCTACAATTAAGCCATGTCGGTCTATATTTGGGTGGATGCGGATTCCGTACCCACGAATCTAAGACAGATCATCCTCAGAGCAGCATCCAGAACAGATGCAACTTGCCGTTTTGTCGCAGACCGTGATCTGAAGGATGTAAGGCAGTTCATCGCCGATGATACCTTCCAACGACGGCAGAAGGCTAAAGAGGAGGGGATGACTGATGAGACTGAGATCAAGACAATA
This sequence comes from uncultured Spirochaetaceae bacterium, assembly GCA_900321635.1. GTDB lineage: Bacteria > Spirochaetota > Spirochaetia > Sphaerochaetales > Sphaerochaetaceae > UBA9732. The sequence goes on from ONWV01000023.1 coordinate 15,665, forward strand.
AAATCAAAGATCAGCATAATCGTAGTACAAAGCGGAGAAAACAGCGCGGATGACTATATTGTTCAGAACGCAGATAAATCACAGCTTTGCATTACCCATGACATTCCTCTTGCCTCAAGACTTCTGGAAAAAGGCTGCATCGTTATTGATGACAGAGGCCGCCAGTACACGGATTCCGACATAAGGGCAAAGCTTTCTGACCGTCTTGTGAATCAGGAGCTAAGAAGCTGGGGAGTATTTTCAGAACAACAGAAAAAGATAGATGCATCGAAGCAGAAGGATTTTGCAAACATGCTGGACAGAACACTGACACATATGATGAAGGAGGAGCAGTGATGGAAAATCTTATGAAGAAACTCGAGCAGACCAAGACTTATATCGAGGGAATAACAAAAGGAAGAAAGATTCAGATAGGTCTTGTCCTGGGCTCAGGGCTGGGAGATCTTGCAGATCAGATAACAGACCCGATTTTCATCAGCTATGAGGACATTCCCAATTTCCCCGTCTCTACTGTAGAGGGCCATGCCGGAAGACTTGTCATTGGAAATCTTGAAGGAAAGAGTGTCATCTGCATGCAGGGCAGATTCCACTATTACGAAGGCTATGAGATGGATCAGGTTGTCTTCCCGATTCAGACCATGAGGATGCTGGGTGTCGAGTACCTGATTCTCACCAACGCAGCAGGATGTATCAACACCGCATGGAAGCCCGGCGATCTTATGCTGATTACAGACCACATCAAGCTTGCTCCTTCCTGTCCGATGAGAGGCCCCAATGCAAAGGAACTGGGTCCCAGATTCTTTGATATGTCCAAAGCCTATGATCCTGATCTTGCAGATATTGTCAGAAAGCAGGCAAAGGACCTCGGAATCAATCTTAGAGAGGGTGTGTACATGTACTTTGCAGGTCCCAACTACGAGACCCCTGCGGAAATCAGGGCTGCAAGAATCCTTGGAGCCGATGCAGCAGGAATGTCCACTGTTCCTGAGGCAATTGCCGCCGCACACTGCGGGTTTAGGACTATTGGAATCAGCTGCATGACAAACATGGCTGCAGGTATACTGAAACAGCCTCTTAACCATCAGGAGGTCATTGAGACCAGTCTGATGGTTAAAAAGGATTTCACTGCTCTGGTAAAATCATTACTCAGAGCACTGTGAAGTAATTTAGGATAAAAGAGCTTTATCGCTTGTGATTTCCTCACCGCTTGCGCGTGCGAACTCATCCATCAGCGCCTTGACGGTGAGGTTCTTTTTTTCCTCTCCGCGGATGTCAAGGATAACCTTTCCGTCGTTCATCATAATCAGGCGGTTTCCGAAGCGGATGGCATCCTTCATGTTGTGGGTGACCATCATGGTCATCAGATGGTTTTCCTTGACAATCTGATCGGATAGGGTAAGGACCTTCTCGGCTGTTCTGGGGTCCAGGGCAGCAGTGTGTTCGTCCAGCATAAGAAGCTTGGGCTTGTTCAAAGTGGCCATGAGCAGGGTAAGAGCCTGTCTCTGACCTCCTGAAAGAAGGCCTACCTTTTCCGTGATTCTGTTCTCAAGGCCCAGACCAAGTGTGGCTAAAAGCTCTCTGTATTCGTCTTTCTCTGCCTTGGTGACGCCTGGCTTTAGGCCGCGTCTTTGGCCTCTTCTTTTTGCAAGAGCGAGGTTTTCGATAATCTGCATGGTTGCGGCGGTTCCCATCATCGGGTCCTGGAAGACACGTCCGAGCCATGGGGCACGTTTGTGCTCGCTCAGTCCTGTGATGTCGTTTCCGTCAATGATGATCTTTCCGCTGTCTACCTGCCAGACTCCTGCTATTGCATTGAGAAGTGTGGATTTTCCGGCTCCGTTTCCGCCGATCATGGTGACAAAATCACCGTCATCAAGATGAAGTGAGACACCGTTTAAGGCTACCTTCTCGTTTATGGTGTTAGGATTGAAAGTCTTTCTGAGATTGATTAGATCAAGCATTCTTGGCTCCTTTTGCCAGTTTTCCCTTCCAGTAGGGTATGGCAAGGAAGATTGCCACGACCAAGGCTGAGAGAAGCTTGAGCAAGTTGGTGTTAAGTCCGAGCCAGAGAACTATCTGGATGACAATGTAGTAGATGACAGCGCCAAGGGAGACTCCCAAAAGCTTCATGGCAAAGTTATGGAAGACTTTTCCGAACAGAACCGTGCTGATGATTACAGCGGCAAGGCCTATGACAATGCCTCCGCGTCCCATGTTGACGTCAACAGCACCCTGATACTGGGCAAACAGCGCAGAAGCAAGGGCTACAATGCCGTTTGAGATCATCAGACCGATGATCTTGCAGCGGTTCACATTTATGCCCTGGGCACGTGACATGTGCTCGTTGGATCCTGTTGCCCTAAGTGCCGCACCTATTTCCCGACCGAAGAACCAGTAAAGGACTGCAATAAGAAGGGCAGTGACGATAATCATTGTGAAAATCGGGTTCTGAATTCCTATTGCCTTGACGTTACGCGATGAGACCAGAAGGTGGTAATTTCTTACGTTGATTCCCTGGTTGGCCTTAAAGCCCATAATGGCAAGGTTGATGGAATAAAGCGAAAGCTGTGTCAGAATTCCTGCCAATATAGCAGGGATTCCCATTGCCGTGTGGAATATTCCTGTGACAAGGCCGGCTATCATGCCTGCCAGGACGGCACAGATCAGGGCTACCCAGAGGTTTGCCCCGTTGAGCATCATCATGACGCAGACGGCACCGCCTGTGGCCATTGTGCCGTCTACTGTCAGATCTGCCATATCCAAAACTTTATATGTCAGGTACACCCCGATTGCCATCACACCCCAGATAAGGCCCTGGGCGATGGCACCGGGAAGTGCGCTGATAAGTGATCCGATATTCAAACCATACCTCCGGATAATCAGATGGCAGTATAATCAGATGGAACCTTGACTCCGAGGATGGAGCAGAGTTCTGTGTTGTACTTCTTGATCGGATTTGCGGCGTACTGAATCGGCATCTTGCTGACATCAGCACCGTTCTTGAGAATCTCTACCGCCATCTTTCCTGTGGTGTATCCAAGGTCGTAGTAGCTGATTGTGAGAGTTGCAACTCCGCAGCCCTTACAGATTCCTTCCTCTCCGACAACTGCAGGAACCTTTGCAGGTTCAATGACGTTTCTGATGGCCTCAGTGCAGGAGGCTGCTGTGTTGTCTGTAGGAATGTAGAGAACATCGGAAGTCTTGCAGGCGGCTTCTGTGACAGATGCAACATCGTTGGAATCGGTGAATGCATATCTTGTGCTCTTGATTCCCATCTGCTTCAGATAGGCTTCCATCTGATCGATCTGGTAGACTGAGTTGGGCTCGGCTGAGCAGTATATGAGTCCTACGTTCTTGACGTTCGGGAAGAGCTCAACAATCATCTGGGCCTGCTTGTCCAGAGGGGCAAGGTCGGAAGCTCCTGAGATGTTGATTCCTGTTGCTCCGTTTGTGAGCTTCAGATCAAGGGCTGTCTCATAGTCTGTTACAGATGTTCCAAGAATTGGGATATCTGCTGTTGCGGCAGCTGCGACCTGAAGGGGAGGAGTTGCGTTTGCAAGAATCAGATCGACCTTGTTAGAGACAAGGCTGTTTACGATTGTGGTGACGGTTGACATGTCACCGGAAGCATTCTGATTATCAAAGGTCACACTGTCTCCCAGATCTTCCTTCAAAGCATCCATGAAACCCTGGGTTGCAGAGTCCAGTGCGACATGCTGAACGAACTGGCAGATACCGACCTTATAGGTCTTCTTTGCGGAACTCTCCGAGCTTCCGCCGGCGAATACTGCTGTCATTGCAATAAGCAGAACCAGTGCGATACAGGTGATTTTCTTGATAGTTTTCATATTCATACCTCGATTCCTAAAAGCTACTGAATCTTATATGAAAAACGTCGCTTTAAGTCAACAAATTTGTCTGAAAAAACAAAGGAAAAACAGCGTTTTAACAACCATAAATGCGGTTTTAAAGTTTATTTGGATTTGAGTAACAAATCAACTTTGTACGTCTTTGTCTTTTTGGACAAAAAAAGGCAGCCACTCTCGGCTGCCTTTTTTCAGAAATCTCAAAAACTCAGAGATTGTCCATTATTCTGACACCGGTTTTTCTCAGCCATCGGTTCAGAAGCAGGGCCAATGCTGTCATGATGACTGTCCATGAGACAAGAACCGTTGTTCCTCCGATTCTGGAAGAAAGAAACAGAGCCGATACTATCTGAAGGGCGCTTAATGCCCAGACAGAGAACATGTAGATCATTATGCTCAGGCTCTGCTTTATTACCACAACCTCACTTGTCCAGTTGAAGTTCGGTCTCTTCAGGTTCAGAAACAGTCCGAACTGTGCTGTTACAAGGCTGCTTGAGAAAGCACAGATGAGAACCAGAACTGTCTCTAAAATTGAAAGAGATGCGGCGATGCATAGACTTATTGTCAGAAGCAAGGCAGGGGGCAGGGTGAACATGAGATGGTTGAACATCTTGGCTCTTAGAATCTGAAGAGAAGTGACAGGCAGTGTCTTTGAGATCCAGAGGTTCTTCCCTTCAAGGGATACTGACGGGGTACTTATGGTGTTCATTGACAGAAGCATTGTCACTGCACCGACGAACAATGGTGCAATCAGGCCCGGAACTGAAGAAAACAGCTGCTGAGCCAAGGCTCTGACCATCTGGGCCTTGATTATGATAAAGACAGCGGCAGCCGGCATGAGCAATGTTCCCAAAGCGGAGTTGAGCATATATGTCGAACTTGAGACAAGGTGTTTTGTCTCCTTGAAAAGAAGGGCCTTGAAGGCGCTTCTCTCATGTGCCTGCTTTTCCTTATACACAACCTTTGCAGCACCTGTCTTGGTTGTGACAATTCTGATGAAAGTCTTATCCAGAAGGATGTACACAAGAAGAAGGATCACAATAACCGCAGCGGTCACAAACAGTGTGCTTTTAACGTTTCCGGCTCCTGCGGCTCCTATGTGATATAAAACCGCGGCAAAGCCTGTGGGCCTGTTTGCTGCAAATTCATTCAGGCTCTCAAGGATAGCCTGGATGTTGTTCATTGCCTTTATATAGAAATAGTAATAGCCGACAAGGAAAACCAGGGCGACTATTGTGGTCACAAGACTCTTGTTTCTGACCTTCAGGCTGATTCGAGCCACAACCCATCCAAGTGCGACCGAGAGAATGAAGATGAAGAATGTCGAATTCAGAGCAAGGATAATGGGACAGAGGACTGTGGCAAGACTTGCAGGTGTCATGATGTAGTACACGACAAGAGTAGGAATCATCACTATGGAGGCAAAGAGCAGTCCTGTGAGATAGACTCCTGCGAGCCTTGAAAGCAGTATGTGCTTTATCGGTATAGGCAGAGAGAGAAGCAGGTCATTATCACTTGAAAGATAGAGAGAAGAGTAGGTGCTGAACACGCTGCCTATGACTCCCATTATCAAAGTAATACCTGTCATAAGAAGAAAATACATCCAGCTGTGACCGCTATTTACCATGGAAGAGGCAAGACCGAATGCCATGCTTCCGAAGGTTGCTCCTCCCAGAAGGACATAAAATACGAAGACATAGACGACAATCAGGGTTATGACCTGTCTCTTTGATCTCTGTCTTCCTTTTTTTGAATCGAAGAAGATGTTCTTGTTAAGCTCAAGAAGCTGCTTCTTCAGAAGAGTTTTCAGCATCTCAGGCCTCCGGGTTCTTATCTTCCTCAAGCTCGAGGAAAACACTCTCAAGAGAGGAATCTCCCTTAACCTCACTCATTGTTCCGCACTTTATCAGGCTTCCGTTCTTGATGATGGCCACCTTGTCACAGAGCTTTTCTGCAACTTCCAGAACATGTGTGGAGAAGAAGATGGCTCCGCCTTCATTGCAAAGCTCGCGCATCATCTCTTTGAGCAGGTGGGAAGCCTTTGGATCCAGTCCTACAAAGGGCTCGTCCATGATGATGAGTTTCGGATTGTGGATCCAGGCTGCGATGATGGCAAGCTTCTGCTTCATTCCATGTGAGTATGAGCTGATCGGCTGTGCCAGATCGGAGGTGAGCTCAAAGGCATCGGCATACTTTCTGATGCGACTCTGGCGGTCTTCTGCGCTGACAGAGAAAACGTCTGCTATGAAGTTGAGGTACTTGATGCCGGACATGTAGTCAAAAAGATCCGGATTGTCGGGGATGTAGGCAATCTTTTTCTTGCATTCGATGGGATTTGCCTTGATGGCCAGGCCATCAATCTCAATTGTTCCTTCATCAAATCCCAGAATTCCCACAACGGACTTGATTGTGGTTGTCTTTCCGGCTC
>ONWV01000041.1 GCA_900321635.1 uncultured Spirochaetaceae bacterium
AAGAAGAATCGTCATGCGTCTGTCGCGGTCACTGGGAAGAGTTCTTGTGGACATAACAGCAGGCACAGTACAGCCGAATCCTATGAGCATAGGAACAATGCTGCGCCCGGAAAGGCCTATCTTTCTCAGAAGCTTATCCATCACAAAGGCCACACGGGCGATATAGCCGCTGTCTTCCAGAAGCGACAGGAAGAAGAACAGAAGAACAATGATGGGCAAAAAGCTCACAACCGTTCCGACGCCCTCGAAAATACCCTCTGTCACCAGGCTCTGGATTGCGTAATTGACATTACCTTTTATCATAAGAGCGCTCACAGCCCGGCTCAAAGCCGCGATTCCCATCTCCAGGATATCCTGCAGAAATGGTCCTACGACAAAGAATGTCAGAAAGAACACGCAGGCCATTATGGCGATGAATACAGGAATTGCTGTGTATTTACCTGTCAGAATCCTATCCATCTTCTGACTGCGAATGTGCTCTTTGCTCTCACGGGGCTTCACAACACACCTTTCGCAGACTTTCTTGATGAAATCGAATCTCATGTCAGCCATTGCGGCGCTCTTGTCCAGGCCTCGCTCCTTTTCCATCTGAAGCACGATATGGTCCAGCATCTCAAGCTCGTTCTGATCAAGTTTAAGCTGCTCGGCAATGAGCTTGTCACCCTCGATGAGCTTGCTGGCTGCGAACCTCACGGGAAGGCCCGACATCTTGGCATGGTCCTCGATAAGGTGCACAACAGCATGAAGAGCTCTGTGGACGGCACCTCCGTCCTCGTTGGCATCACAGAAATCCTGCCTCAGTGGCCTTTCCTGAAATTTACAGATGTGGTATGCATGGCGCATCAGCTCATCAACACCCTCGTTCTTGGATGCTGAGATCGGAACAACCGGAACGCCGAGCATGGCCTCCATGGCATTGACCATAACGGTTCCGCCGTTTCCGCGCATCTCATCCATCATGTTCAGGGCAATTACCATGGGAACATCCATCTCAAGAAGCTGCATCGTCAGATATAGATTGCGCTCTATGTTGGTGGCATCGACGATATTGATGATCGCCTTGGGCTTTTCCTTCAGGACGAAGTTTCTCGAGACAAGCTCCTCGCTTGAATAAGGAGACATTGAATAGATTCCGGGAAGGTCCGTAATCAGGGTGTCAGGATAGCCCTTGATGACACCGTCTTTTCTGTCGACCGTAACTCCCGGGAAGTTTCCCACATGCTGATTTGACCCTGTAAGCTGGTTAAAAAGCGTTGTCTTTCCGCAGTTCTGGTTCCCCACCAGTGCGAATGTGAGCTTTGTTCCGTCAGGAAGAGCCTCTCCGGTTCCCTTGGGATGGAACTTTCCTTCCTCACCAAGGCCAGGGTGTGCGATAGGTCTTTTAGGATTATCGTCAGACTTGCCCCTCACACTATCAGAGACAGGATCAACATCGATTTTCTCTGCATCCGCAAGCCTGAGCGTAAGCTCATACCCGTGGATCATGTACTCGATGGGATCCCCCATTGGAGCATGCTTTATCATCTTAACCCTGGCTCCGGGAATCATTCCCATATCCAGAAGGTGCTGCCTTAACGCTCCCTTGCCCTTTACTGCGGTGATCACCGCCGACTGATGCGCTTTCAGTTCATTAAGCTTCACTACAATGCCCCCTAAATCAGACAAGAATCATCCGGTCGTTGTCCAGATCCTTTCCGGCGGCTTTCTTGAACTGTCCAAGAAGGTCTGCAACACCAAGGCCCTTTCTCTTGTCTCCTGATACATCATATATGATTTTACCGTGATGCATCATTATGGTTCTGTTTCCAAGCTCCAGAGCGCTTTGCATGTTGTGCGTGATCATAAGACATGTCAGATGATTGTCATCGACGATTTTCTTTGTCAGCTCAAGAACCTTCTCCGCCGTTGACGGATCCAGGGCCGCAGTGTGCTCGTCCAGAAGAAGAAGCTTGGGAGGATTGAATGTGGACATAAGAAGCGTCAGAGCCTGTCTCTGGCCTCCGGAAAGAAGACCCACAGGCTGCTTCATCCTATCCTCAAGACCCATGTCCAAAAGAGAAAGCCTTTCACGGAACGCTTCCTTGTCTGCCTTGGATATCTTACTCAGCCATCCGCCGTGGCCTGCTGCCAGAGCAAGGTTCTCCTCAATGCTCATGCCGGGGGCAGAGCCTCTCATGGGATCCTGGAAAAGACGTCCTATTGTCTTGGCCCTGATGTGGTCAGGCTTGAATGTGATATCCTCGCCGTCCAGGATTATTTTTCCGCTGTCAGTCAGAAACGAGCCGCAGATTGCATTGAACAACGTGGACTTTCCGGCTCCGTTTGCTCCGATTATTGAGATGAAATCACCGTCCTGGACCTTGAGATTCACATGGTCCAGAGCAACCTTCTCAAAAATGGTCTTGGGATTGAAGGTCTTGCAGACATCGATAAGTTCAAGCATGACGTTCCCCCTTTGAGGCATCTCTGATTCTCTTGAGCTCAGGAAGACGCTGTTTGAAATACGGCCCTGCTATAGCGATGATGACTATGACGGACGATACCAGCTTGAGCATGTATGCCGGAAGATTGAACCTCAGAGCTATTGTGTAGACAAGACGGAATACAAAGGCGCCTAAAACAGCTCCAACTGCCCTCTTTCCGATTCCACCCTTTCCCATGAAGGCACGGCCGATCAAAAGTGAGGCCAAGGCGATTGTGACCATTCCTGAACCGATTGTCACGTTCACCGATTTCTGACTCTGTGCCAGAAGACAGCCTGATAGAGCTGTCAGAGAGTTTGAAAGACAAAGCCCCACGATTGTAGTGAACGTGGGGTTGATGGAAGAGGACTTGACCATGTCCGGGTTGTTTCCGGTGGCTCTGATTGCAAGACCAAGCCTGGTCTTTAGAAACCATGTGAGAAGAACAAGAACCAGAGCCACAATGGCGATCACAACAACAAGCCTGTACTGAGGCCCGATGAAAGAATGTGCAAAAAGCATCTTGGCCTTTGTGAACACGGTTTCAGTCTTGTTCATGTTCAGTAGCGATGCTCCGCCCATGATTGCGATGTTCACGGAATAAAGACCCGTGTTCACGATGATTCCTGAAAGCAGGCTGTCTATGCCCATCTTTGTCTGTAAAATAGCTGTGACAAAGCCTGAAACCATACCGGCGCAGATTGCCGCACCAAGAGACAGGTACGGATGACCCGATATCGCTACAACGGCACCGACGGCCGCTCCCAGTGTGAAGCAGCCGTCAGTGGAAAGGTCACAGACATTGAGCATTGAATAGCTCAGAAATAATGCAAGTACCGTTAGGGAGCTTATCAGCCCCAGCTCCAGCGCCGTAGCGCCAAGAGCAAAGAATGTGTTGAACATCGTCTACCCTGAATCAGAAGCTTTCAGCGGTTGTAATTGGAACAACCTTTGTGCAGAACGGTGCGAACGTTGCTGCCAACGAGTCGAAATTATAACCCATTGCAGCGGCTGTCTCAACATTGATTGTGGCAGTTCCGTTGTCGAATGTCCTGACCGGCATTGAAGCGGGCTTCTTGCCGTCCAGAAGAATCTCAGCGACCATGTCACCTGTAACTCTTCCCAGGTTTGCATAGTCTACGCCGTATCCCAAGAAGGCTCCGTTGAGAGCGAATGAATCAGCTCCTGCGTAGTGCGGAATTTTTGCTGCGGCAAGTGCTTCATAGATTGAAAGCTCGGCTGTCATGATTGTGTTATCAGACGGTGTGAAGACGGCATCGACCTTGTCTGCGATCAGTGCTTTGGCAGCAAGGACTACCTCATCAACTGTTGTTCCCATTCTTTCCACAACCGTCACACCCTTTGCCTTAAGATAATCCTTGGCGGTGACGATTGCTGTTGTTGATGAATCCTGGCCTGCGTCATACAGAAGACCGATCTTCTTTGCGCCCGGATTCAGGGCAAAGATAAGATTCATGACTGCATTGGTGTCCAAAAAGTCCGATGTACCCGTGATATTTGCACCAGGAGCCTCTAAAGAGGCCACGATTCCGGTTGCCAGCGGATCAGAGACTGCAGCAAAGACAACAGGAATCTTGTTGTCTTCAGTAGCTGCCTGCATCTGCATTGCAACAGGTGTTGCGATACCGACCATAACATCTACCTTGTCTGCGATGAAGTTGGCGATAATCTGGCTCATGACATTTGCATCGGCATTGCAGTTGTCATACTTGATCTTGATTTCAACACCTTTCTTCTCTGCAATTGAAGAAAGCTGATCCTGGATGTTTTCGCAGATCTGATTCAGCGATGCATCATCTACGAAGTTACAGATTCCGACCGTATAGGTCTTCTTTCCCGACTTTGATGTTTCCGAGCTACCGCCTGCGAAAACAAACGACACTGCAAGAAGCAGAACCATAAGAATGACAACTGTTTTTTTCATTTTTGTTACCTCACTGACCATATGTTTCTATAAACAGAAACAAAAGTCAATAGTTTTTCCGAAAAAAGTTTCTGTATATAGAAACATTTTCAAAATGTTCTACCCTTTTTGTTCTTTTTTCAATGAAAAAGTAGATTTTTCTACTTTTTTGCAGACATTTACTCAAAAAAAGTAGATATCATCTAATTCCAAACACCCTTTCAGCTGTCAAATGGAAGATATTCTCGTACTCGGCATCGGAAAGCTTCAGAGAAAGCATGCTGTCCAGCTCATCCTTCACGTTCCACATGGGAAAATCGGAGCCGAACATGACTTGATCCGAACCATATGTCCTAATGAAGCCTTTCACAAGGGAGCTGTCAACCCAATGGAATGTGGATGAGGTATCGACAAAGAAGTTATCGTGACCGTGAAGAAGCCTTGTTGCCTCCTCCCAAACAGACCAGCCTCCGAAATGGGCACCGATGAATGTGGTTTTGGGAAACATCGAAAGAAGACGGAGCATCCTGTCGGGGTTGGAGCAGTCATAGCGGTTGTCGCCTGTGTGAAGTAAAACCGGAATCCTCTGTGCGCATGCATCATATAAAGGAAAAAGGCGCGCATCGTCTATGGCACAGCCTTGGGTCTCAGGATGAAGCTTAACGCCCCTGAGGCCAAGGGAAATGACGTTTTCAACCACAGACGGAATGTCAGGTACATCCTGATGCACGGTCCCCAGGCCTGTGAAATAACCTTCAGACTCCGAGACTGTTTTTGCTATGAAGGAGTTTATGCGGTCAACCTGCTCCACCTTGGTGGCCACGGAAAAGATTACGGCATGATTTACACCGTATTCTCTCCACTTGGTTCTGACGGTGGAGGCAAGGCCGTCGCCATAGCTGTCCACCCCGCCATAGAAATCAGAGACGCCCTTGACGGCACGCGCTGCTATGGCCTGGGGATAGACATGACAATGACAGTCAATTATACGAGTAGCCGGCATCAATTGCCTTGAGGTTCATCTCATACATCTCGGGATGCTTTGCGGAAACAACCTTCTTCAGAGCTTCCTCGATATAGCTTCTTGAGATTGCGGGGCAATCTTTCAGAACCTTGCCCAGAAGGACGATGTTTGCAAGGTTCGCAGCGCCCATGTCCTGAGCAATCTTGGTGGACGGAATATAGAATGCCTTCACATCCGTCCTCTGGACCTTCCTTTCAATGAGGGTCGAGTCCACAAAGATCATTCCGCCGCTTTTGACGGTGCTTTCGTACTTATCAAGAGACGGAAGGTTCATGACAATCAGGACATCCGGATGGTCGATGATCGGAGATCCGACAGGCTCGTCACTGATTGTGACAGAACACGATGCCGTGCCTCCCCTCATCTCGGGGCCGTATGAAGGAAGCCATGAAAGCTCTTTGTTTTCGGAAAGGGCCTTGTATGCCAGAAGCTTTCCGGAAAACAGGATTCCCTGTCCTCCGAAACCTGCGATAAGAATCTGGGTTGTCATCAGTTTGCCTCCTCTGAGCGGTCCTTGTACACGCCGAGCGGATAGTAAGGAATCATCTTGTCCTCGACCCACTGAAGGGCTTTCTGAGGTGTGAGGCCCCAGTTGGTGGGACATGCGGAGACGACTTCGATAAGGGAGAATCCCTTGCCCTCGATCTGGTTGCGGAAGGCCTTCTCAATGGCCTTCTTGGCTTTCAGGACGTTCTTGACGTTGTTCACTGCAACGCGCTCGATGTAGTAAGGGGCATCCAGTGCGGAAAGAAGCTCGCAGACCTTGATGGGATAGCCCTGGGTCTTGACATCACGGCCGTACGGCGAGGTCTGCGTGACCTGGCCCGGAAGCGATGTCGGTGCCATCTGGCCGCCTGTCATGCCGTAGATGGCATTGTTGACGAAGATGACGGTGATGTTTTCGTTTCTGGTTGCGGCGTGGACGGTCTCTGCCATTCCGATGGAGGCAAGGTCGCCGTCTCCCTGATATGTGAAGATGATGTCTTCAGGCAGGGAACGCTTGAGGCCTGTTGCAACTGCGGGGGCTCTTCCGTGGGCGGCTTCGACCATGTCACATGTGAAGTAATCATATGCCATGACGGAGCATCCGACAGGAGCAACTCCGATTGTGCGGCCTTCAATTCCGAGGTTATCTATTGCCTCGGCAACCAGACGGTGGATGATTCCGTGAGGACAGCCGGGACAGTAATGAAGTTCTTTGGATGTGAGGCTTTTCGGTTTCTGGAAAACTACTGACATATTATCTTCCTCCCTCAACCTGATTCTTCAAGGCATTGATGCTTGAGATGACCATATCGACATTTGGAATCATTCCGCCTGCTCTGTTGCAAAGCAGAACCGGGCGTCTGCACTCCTCTGCAAGTCTGACATCCTCAATCATCTGACCCATTGAAAGCTCGACGCTGACAAAGCCTTTGACCTTGTCGGCAGCTTCCCTGATTGCCTTACTCGGGAACGGCCAGAGTGTGATAGGTCTGATGAGGCCTACCTTGAGGCCCTGGTTTCTCAGAGCTGTAATGGCATTCTTGGCAACACGTGCGGCAATACCGAAGGCAACGATGCAGTAGTCCGCATCATCCATCAGATAGCTTTCATATCTAACTTCTTTTTCCTGTATGGTCTCATAGCGCTTGTAGCGCTCGAAGTTGGTCTTCTCAAGGACTTCCGGAGACAGATAAAGGGAGTTGATGATGTTGTGCTCTCTCTTCATCTGGGTTCCTGTGACAGCCCACGGCTTTTCAACTGTGCCTGTCTTTGGCTCAGGAAGGACAACAGGCTCCATCATCTGACCCATGGTTCCGTCAGCAAGGAGCATGGCGGGACAGCGGTACTTGTCCGCAAGATCAAAAGCGAGGCTTGTCAGATCCGCCATTTCCTGGACTGAACTCGGAGCCAGGACTATCAGGTGATAGTCTCCGTGTCCGCCGCCCTTTGTGGCCTGGAAATAGTCTGACTGTGAAGGCTGGATTCCACCAAGTCCCGGACCGCCTCTCTGGACGTTCACAATCACAGCAGGAAGATCCGAACCTGCGATATAGGAGATTCCTTCCTGCTTGAGCGATATTCCCGGAGACGATGAGCTTGTCATGACACGCTTTCCTGTTCCTGCCACACCATAGACCATGTTGATGGCGCTGATTTCGCTTTCAGCCTGCAAAAACACGCCGCCTTCCATCTTTGGAAGACGCTTTGCCATGTATGCCGTAAGCTCTGTCTGCGGAGTGATAGGATAGCCGAAATAATGACGGCAGCCTGATCTCAGGGCAGCTTCCGCAATAGCCTCGTTACCTTTCATCAAAACTTTTTCCGACATTTCACTTCTCCACGGTAATCACGCAGTCCGGGCACATGGTTGCGCAGAATGCGCATGCGATGCACTTTGACTGGTCGGTCATGACAGCAGGGTTATGGCCCTTTCTGTTGATCTTGTTTCTGTCAATGGCAAGGATGTGCTTAGGACAGGCGTCCACACACAATCCGCAGCCCTTGCAGATGTCTTCGTTGAATGTCACTTTTGCCATGGCAAAATCTCCATATTCAGTTTTCAAGCCTCAAACGGCCTCTTCTGAAGCTTAAGAGGCATCATGTCCCCTTCTGCTATGCTCTTTTCCGCAGTTGTTGCAAACAGGGGCAACGAGCTTCTTCTGCAAAGCTCGCTGACCTTGTCAGCTGTTTTTCTTACCGTATCCAAAGTTGTCTCTGCTCCGAGGTTGGAGTTGTTGATAACCGATGTGAACTTAAGTCCGCAGGCGCTTTCAATTTCTCCCATAACCTCCAAAGCCTGATCAACTGTCTCTGTCAAAGGACGATAGAAGTTGACCACATAGATCATCTCATAGTCGTTCTCTTCCAGAATGTACGGAACAAAGCGTCCCAGAGCATAGGCTCCGCGGTCGTCTCCGCCAATGTCCAGAACCGCATAACGGGAGCGGTCCTGAACCAGCGAATATGCCTCACTGGGCAAGGCGGGAAGATCTACGCTGCTGTTTGCAAACGGAAGCGCTATGACCTTGACTTTGGCCTTCTCTAGTTCGGCTGTGCTGTCCTTGGACCGAAAGTACGGGTTGACGATATCAAGATCCGCAAGCGTGACCTCAAGTCCCCGGGATCGGAGATCAAGGGCATAGTTTACGGCGATGTTCGTCTTGCCGCTTCCATAATGGCCGCAGAACAGTGTGACTCTTTTCATATCCATATCCCAAAGGAAAGCATAAGACCTAAACGAGACCTCAGCACGCCTGAGAGACATACCTTTTTGGTAGGCTCGAAGGCAAGCTGAGGAAATCGTGACGGTATTATGCTTTCAGACCCAACTTATATACCCAACCCATGTAATCCTCCATCTTACCAGTCTGCATTCCGTAGAGATTGTCATAGAGCTTCTGGGCAATAGGTCCGACCTTTCCGTCGCCGACCTTGAAGTCCTCGCCCTTGACGCAGAGGGTTCCGATCGGTGAGATGACTGCAGCTGTTCCGGATGCGAAGATTTCTTTCAGGGAACCGTCGCGGCTGCCCTTCATGATTTCGTCGATGGAGAGCTTGCGCTCTGAGACCTTGACGCCCCAGTGCTTGAGAAGCTGGATGACGGAGTCTCTTGTGATTCCGGGCAGGATTGTCTCTGAATCAAGCGGAGCTGTGATGACCTCGTCGTTCAGGACAAAGAAGGCGTTGGAGGTTCCGATTTCCTCGACATACTTGTGCTCGGCGGCATCAAGCCACAGAACGTCCTTGCAGTCGTACTTCATTGCATCCTGGCTTGCGCGCATTCCGCCGCCGTAGTTTCCGCCGACCTTTGCATAGCCGGTACCGCCCTTTGCTGCGCGGATGTACTTGTCCTGGACGTAGATTCTTGTTGTTGAAAGACCACCGTCATTGGCTGCGTAGTAGGATCCTGTCGGTGAAAGGATGATCATGAAGCGGTAGTGCTTTGCAGGAAGGACTGAGAAGGAAACCTCATCACCGAAGATGAACGGTCTGATGTACAGAGCTGTTCCGGGAGCGGTCGGAACCCAGTCGATGTCCTCTTTGATGACAGCCTTGATTCCGGCAAGGAGGATGTCTCCGGGTAGCTCAGGGATGCACATTCTCTCGTTTGTGCGGGCCATGCGCTTTACGTTCATATCCGGTCTGAAGATCTGGATCTCTCCGTCGGCTGTTCTGTATGCCTTCATACCCTCGAACATCATCTGGGCATAGTGAAGGACACATGAAGCCGGCTCGATCTTGATGGCCTCATGCGGAACAACACGTCCGTCATGCCAACCCTGGCCTTCGTCCCAATCCATGCAGAACATGTGATCGGTGAAGTATCTGGCGAATCCGAGCTTGGTCTGATCTGCAGGCTTCTGCTTCGGATGTGTGGTTCTTGTCACTGGAAAGTTGTAACCATCGATGTTGAACTTCATATCAATACTCCTTGCCAAATTGTATTCAAATCATTTGTCTTCGTACAGGTCAGGCCGCCTGTCCGAAAAGACGTTGATGCTTTCTCTAATTCCCTTGAGAATGTTTGTATCACAATCTGCGAAAATAATCTCCTCCTCTTGGCCTTTTGCATGGGCAATTGTCACTCCCCACGGGTCATTGACCGAGGAATTTCCTCCGTAGACTGTATCTCCTGCCTTTCCTGATGAGTTGCAGCAGACGACAAACATCTGGTTCTCAATAGCTCTGGCCTTTGTCAGGGCATCAAGGTGAGGCACGCGCACTAGCGGCCACTGGGATACCACAAACAGAAAATCCAGACCCTGTATTGCCATTTGGCGTGTCATGTGCGGGAATCTTATGTCATAGCAGATGATGATGCCGCATCTGTGACCGTCAAGGACAAAGGTTGATACATGGTCGCCCTTTTTGAAGTATTTATCCTCATTCATCGGAGAAAACAGATGCGTCTTGTCATAGGAGGCCACACAGTTTCCGCTTCTGTCAAAGACATAGCATGTGTTGTATACCCCGTCACTTCTGCGGTTTGCCACACTTCCTGTGATGATGTTGATTCCAAGTTCTTTTGCAAGAGCTCCGAAGACTTCCTTTGTCTTCTTTCCGTCATCATCGCTAAGGGCGGCAAGATTCTCCTTGGGATAGAAACCTGTGTTCCAGGTCTCCGGAAGAACCGCTGTGTCAACGCCGCTTTGTGCGGCTTTTTTAATCAGAGAGACAGCCTTTTCAAAGTTCTTCTCAGGCTCAGAGAAGGCCATGTCCATCTGAATGCATGCAACTTTCATCCGCATCTCCTTTTACAGCAGATTACGCTGGATCTTGCCTGAAATGGTTTTAGGCAGTTCGTCGCGGAACACGATGAGTCTCGGGTACTTGTAAGGGGCCGTATGAGACTTGACGTAGTTCTGAATCTCGTTCTTAAGCTCGTCGGAAGGCTCTGTGCCCTTTGTGAGAACAATCGATGCCTTGACAATCTGGCCTCTGACAGGATCCGGGGCTGCGGAGACTCCGCACTCAAGAACATAAGGAAGCTCCATGATGACGGACTCAACCTCAAAGGGTCCGATTCTGTAGCCGGAGCTCTTGATGATGTCATCAACACGGCCGACAAAGAAGAAGTAGCCGTCCTCATCCTGCCATGCGGTATCTCCTGTGTGGTAAAAACCGTCGTGCATGGCCTCTTTTGTCTTCTCCTCGTCCCTGTAATACTCTGTGAAAAGTCCCACGGGAGCACCCTTTGAGATATCGATGACTATCTCACCCACTTCACCGGGTGCCACAGGATTGCCGTCATGGTCAACAAGCTTGACGTTGTACTGAGGCGATGCCTTTCCCATGGATCCGAGCTTGACCTTTCCTCCGCCGAAGTTGGCGATGGTAAGGGTCGTCTCCGTCTGGCCGAATCCTTCGCAGATTTCCAGGCCAGTTGCCTTGAAGAACTGGTTTGCAACCTCCGGGTTCAGTGCTTCGCCTGCTGTTGTCATGTGTCTGACAGATGAGAAGTCGTACTTCGAAAGATCCTCTTTTATCATCATCCTGAGCATCGTAGGAGGTGCGCAGAATGTGGTGATTCCGTATTTTGCAAAAAGAGGAAGGATGTCATCCGCATGGAAGCGCTCAAAGTCATATACAAAGACGGCGCCTTCGCACATCCACTGGCCGTAGAGCTTGCCCCAAAGGCTCTTTCCCCAGCCTGTATCCGAAATTGTCAGATGCAGTCCGTCGGGCTCGCAGCAGTGCCAGTATTTGGCGGTAAGGAAGTGTCCCAGGGCATAGGTGTGCTTGTGCTCCACCATCTTGGGATTTCCTGTTGTTCCGGATGAGAAGAACATCAGAGCAGGCTCGTTGCCGCAAGGGGTTTCCGAAGTTCTTCTGAAGGAGCTCTTGAACATCGGATACTCCTTGTTGAAGTCTCTCCACCCTTCCCTGGTTCCGTTTACAATCATCTTGAGCTTGAGTGTCGGGCACTCGGGCTGGACCTTGTCCACTATCTCGGCACAGTCTCCGTCTGCGGTGCAGATTATGGCCTTGACGCCTGCTGCGTTGAATCTGTAGGTAAAATCGTGCTCGCGAAGCTGATATGTAGCGGGAATTGCCACAGCTCCGATCTTATGAAGAGCAACCATGGTGGGCCAGAACTGATAGTGGCGCTTTAAAACCAGCATGACCTTATCGCCCTTGGTGATTCCCATGGAAACAAGGTAGTTGGCCACTCTGGCGCTTTCCTTCTTGATGTCAAGGAATGTGTAGCGGCGCTCGTTCTTGGCGGCATCAAGATGGATCATGGCAAGCTTTTCAGGATACTTTTCGGCAATGGCGTCCACGATGTCAAAACCGAAGTTGAAAGACTCCTCGTTCTTGAAGTGCACATCCAGAAGACGGCCCTTGGAATCCTCTGCGCATTCGACGAACTTGTTTGCAAGAAGCTTTCTTGAGGAAGGAACCGCCATGCTGGCCATGAGGTTCGTTCCTGCATCGGCTGTCTCCTCCTCGCCTGGAAGGACAACGGCTACAAACAGACAGTCCTTTCCGTCTATTGCAATCATTCCGTGAGGTGTTGCCGAGTTGTAGTAGATACAGTCGCCTTCATGAAGGACTTCCTTGTTGGTTCCGATCTGAACCAGAAGAGATCCGCTTATGATGACGTCAAACTCCTGACCTGCGTGGGTCGCAAGCTGGATGGGCTTACTCTGAAGCTCTTCAGAATATTCATATTTGACCCAGTAAGGCTCTGCGATCTTGTTCTTGAACTTGGGAGCCAGGTTCTGGATGTCAATTCCCACTTCCTTGGCTGTCTGCTGCCCGTGACCGCGTCTTGTGACGGTGTAGGAGCTGAGCCTTGTGGAATGTCCTTCCAGAAGGTCGGTAATGTCGATGTTGAAGGCGAGCGCACACTTATGAATGAAAGTGAACGGAAGATCTGTTTCGCCACTCTCGTAGGCCTTGTATTCGGCAAGGCTGAGATCCGTCTTCTGCGCCATGGTGTTCTGGCTGAACCCCATGATCTCACGCATTTCCCTGATTCTGGCAGCAACCTCTAACAGCTGCGACTTTGTTGTATCCACAACTTCCTCCCAAAACCATCTTCGGAAACAAAAAAAGCTCGTCCCAAAGATATAGTTTCTTTGAGACGAGCACTATCTTCTTAAGAAAAGTACCCGCGGTACCACTCAAATTGCAAAACGTTCGTTTTGCCACCTTCAAGGTCCAACAACCTCTATGCCCTTACGCGGCAGATTCGGGAAGGCTCTACTTGCGATTGCTTTCTGCCTTCCAGCTCGGAAGTGATAGGTTTCAAGGCCCTTTGCAACTGGCTCACACCGTACCCAGCTCGCTTGTGCTATCTTCCTTGACCTTCTTCGTCTTAGCTGTTGCAGTCTGTTTATCACTTCAGACAAATCATGTCAAGTCATCAGACCAGTCCTAAAGACTTTTCCGACTCCTCTTTCATCTTGTACTTGAGTATCTTTCCGGCGGCATTCATGGGGAAATTGTCCACAAAGACAAAATATCGGGGAACTTTATGTCTGGCCATGGATTTATAGCCGTATTCCTTCATCTCAGCTTCGTCTGAAATCTGTCCTTCATGTAAAATCACCCAGGCGCAGGCTTCTTCTCCGTAGATTTTGTCTTTTACACCGACAACCTGCACATCGCGCACCTTGGGATTGGTCAGATAGAACTCCTCGATCTCACGCGGGTAGATGTTCTCTCCTCCGCGGATGATCATGTCCTTGAGTCTTCCCGTGACCTTGTAATAGCCGTCCTCTGTGCGGCAGCAGATGTCTCCGGTATGCAGCCATCCGTCCGAATCGATTGTCTTTGCCGTGGCTTCGGGCATCTTGTAATAGCCCTTCATGATGTTGAAGCCGCGGGCCACGAACTCTCCGTTCTCCCCGTCAGGAAGATCCTTTCCCGTTTCAGGATCGATGATCTTACATTCGACTCCGGGGAATGCCGAGCCTACTGTCTCGACTCTGTGGTCGATATCCTCGTTCACCTCACCCATGGTGCATCCTGGAGAGCTCTCTGTCTGACCATAGACTGAAAGAATCTCCGTCATGTGCATTTCCTTGGCCGCCCTTCTCATAAGATCCGGCGGGCAGTTGGCTCCTGCCATGATGCCTGTGCGCATGAAGGAGAAATCGGTCTTTGCAAAGTCCTCGTGATTGAACATGGCGATGAACATCGTGGGGACTCCGTTGAAGCATGTGATTTTCTCCTGGTTGATGCAGGCAAGAGAAGATTTGGGCGAGAAATAAGGCATGGGGCAGATTGTTCCGCCGTGTGTCATGAGGTTTGTCATGGAAAGGACCATGCCGAAACAGTGGAACATGGGAACCTGGATCATCATGCGGTCCGCAGTGGAGATATCCATTCTGTCTCCGATGGTCTTTCCGTTGTTGATGATGTTCTTGTGGGTGAGCATGACGCCCTTGGGAAAGCCCGTAGTTCCTGAGGTGTACTGCATGTTGCATACATCATCAGGCTTCACCATGCTTGCACGGCGACGGACCTCCTCAATCGGGACCGAGTCTGCTTTTTCAAGCATCTGGTCCCAGTTAAGTGCACCGTCCATGTCAAAGCCAACAGTAATGACGTTACGCAGGAAAGGAAGCTTCTTTGCAAAAAGAGGGTCGCCTTTTCTGTGGGTGGCAAGCTCAGGACATAGCTCGGCGATAATATCCTTATAGTTGGACTCCTTGACGCTTTCTATCATCACAAGAGTATGCGTATCAGACTGTCTTAAAAGATACTCTGCCTCATGAATCTTGTATGCAGTGTTGACCGTCACCAAAACCGCACCGATTTTTGTTGCGGCCCAGAATGACAGAAACCACGCAGGTATGTTGGTGGCCCACACTGCAACATGGTAGCCTGGCTTGACGCCCAGGGCGATAAAAGCTGCAGCTACGCGGTCAACATCGCGTCTGAATTCTCTATAAGTTCTTGTATAATCAAGTGTTGTATACTTAAATGCGTACTGATCAGGATAGGTTTCAGCCATGGTGTCCAGAACCTGGCCGAATGTGATGTCCAGAACCTCGTACTTCTTCCACGGAAAGGTTCCCGTGTGGGAGCGGTTCTCATAAAGAACGCTTGTATTCTTTCTTTCCCCGCTTGCCCTTGATATGAAATTCACAAAATGAGTCAGGACAATGTCAGCATCCTGGACTTCCGTGTTCCAGTCCACCGTGAAATAGCCTTCATAGTTAAGCGACCTCCAGTACATCTGTATCGTCACGTCTGTCGCCTATTCTCACATATCTGATGTAAGCACCCAGAGTCTTTATGGTCATCTCGGCACTTTCTCCTCCTTCGAAGAAAGTCTTTCGGATGTTCCATGAGGCCCCCACTGCAGGAGAGCCGAAGACATTGATTATGTCCAAAAGGTTCTGGGTCTTTGAAAGAGGTCCTGTTGTCTCAAACAGAATCTGGATGTTCTGCTTCTGGGCAGCTTTTATCGCATCTGCGAACTTCACAAAAAGGCTTTTGGGCTCAGGCTCTTTTTCTATGTAAACGATTACGGATTCAATTCCCGAAAGAGCTGCCATATCCACGTACTGGACAAGGGATACGGATGAGACTTCTTCACTGTCTACTGCCACAGGATAAGATAAGGCGGAAACTTCTACCGAATTGTTCCTTAAAAGGCTTCTGCCTTCTGAAATCTTTTCAGATCTCAGAACGCTGTCTGAGTGGCCTTTTCTTTCTGCCACGGCATCCCAGATTTCAAAGCCGTCCATGCCGTAGTCAGAGGCAAGGCGGCACAGAGCTGAAAAAGAAGGCCTGTCAACGTTTTTTGTCGAAAAAGACAGCTTCATCTCTGTGACTCCTCAAAGGCAATCTTATTCAGAGCATTGATATAAGCCCTAATCGATGCACCGCAGATATCTGAGGAAAGTCCGTTTCCTGAATAGAGCTTTCCGTTACTTCTCAGTCTCACAAGGGCGGAACCCAAAGATTCCTTTCCCTCGGTGACTGCCTGAATCTGAAAGTCATCAAGCTCATAGTGATGGCCGATGCACTGCTCTATTGCCATGAAGGCTGAGTCAATCGGTCCGCCTCCGATTCCTGTTCCGTTGATAAGTTCCCCGTCCCGCTCAAGCACAACGTTTGTGACGCTGTTTACCTTGTTGGACATGGTTCCGATGTAGCTTTTAAGCTTATATGTTGCGGGAACCTGCATGGCAGACGATGCTATAATAGCATCAAGCTCTTTGTTTCCGATGGAGGACTTTCTTTCGCATAGTCTCATCAGAGCTTCATAGACCTTGCCAAGATCCTCATCTGAAAGATCATAGCCAAGACTCTTAACTGCCTCCCCCACTTGCTGGATGGTGCTTTCCGAATCAAGGAAAACAGCAGAACCTTCCATGCTGACAAAGTCGTCTTTGGTCTGCTTGCTCTGCATCTTTCTCAGAAGAGTTTCTATGTCTGAGTGTATCTCTGTGAGCCTGAGATTTGAACTGAGGCCACACTCATGGGCTTTGACCTCAAAGGCCTTAGAGAAGCTGTCTGTCTTAAGGGCATCGTCGCCTATGACCGATGCCTTTACCCCGTCGGCTCCCGCAATCAGGGCCGCAAACGAGTCTGCAACTGCAAGGCCGATTTTGTCGGAGACTTTAACGTAAAGAGGAACGCTTATGCTGTCTTTAAGTGTTTTGACAAGCTTTGAGAACTCCTCGGGAAGCATGATACCTGCATCGTCGCTTATACTTACCGATGTAGCTCCGCTGTCCTGAGCGGCCTTACAGGCCTCTATCAGAAATGAGACTTCGCATCTTGTGGCATCCAGAGCCTCAAATTCCACATCCTCGCAAAGGGCTCTGCACTGGCTGACAAGGCTCTGAATCTTCTCAATCATCTTTGGTGCCTTGAGTCGGTACATATACTCCATCTGGACAGTAGATACAGGAAGGCTGACTAAAAGCCTCGGATGAGTCGCACCCTTAAGGCATTCGGAGGCCATCTGCACATCAGCACCTACAGGAATAGAGATTGTGCAGCCTGGAACAGACTGGGCAATTGTTCTGTAGATGATTCTGTCTTCTTTGGGGTTTGAAATTGAAGGAAGCTCAATCACATCAGCTCCGTAACGGTTAATTCCCATTGCAATGGCAAGCTTCTCTCTGAAAAGCAGGTTCGATGAACCGCCTTCTGCGAGTTTTCTGAGCGTGTAATCGACTACTGTGACCTTTCTCATCTGACACTCCCCCGGTCTGTTACTGTATATAGATGCAGATTTGTTAATTTATAATGCGTAAAACGGGGCTTTAGTGTCAACTAGAGGGACTTTGTGCGTCTTGCACACTTTGCAAATCTTGCAAATCTTGCACTCCTTGCAAATCTTGCACTCCTTGCAAAACTCTGCAAATCTTGCAAAACCGAGGAAACTAATGATTACACCCTAATAATGCTAAAATATTAGCATGATTGATTTAGACCACTACTATGACACACCAAAAGATATCTGCCTTGAGACGGCAAGAAAAGCTGTTCTCAGACGCAAAGCCCTTCATATCAGCCAAAAGGTACTGGCAGGTATGACTGGAGTCAGTTTCGCATCGATTCGAAGATTCGAGACAACAGGTCAGATTTCCTTTGAAAGCCTGGTCAAAATCGCCATTTCAATCGACATGAAGGAAGATGTCAAAAACCTCTTCAACGAACGGAAAGTCTACAGAACCATACAGGATGTGATAGATGAAGCAAATCAAAAGCGTTGAAGTCCTTTACCACAATCGAATCGCAGAAACATTTTCAACACAAAGATTATAATAATTTCAAATAGACAGAGAGATTACCTGGTTTATGCTTGGCTTTGCATGATTTGCAAAGTTTTGCAAGATTTGCAAGGTGTGCAAGATTTGCAAGGTGTGCAAGATGTGCAAGATGTGCAAGATTTGCAAGATTTGTTAGCTGTTTTCAAAGCCGTCTATGACTTTGTAAAGGAGGCCGTAAAGAAGGCGGGCCTCCTCTGGTGTAAGTTTGACGCAGCTTCCGATTTCCTGAGGCACAGAGCTGAGCTTCTCTTGAAGGTCCCAGCCCTTGTCTGTAGGAGATGCTAAGACAGAGCGCTCGTCGTCGGAGCTGCGTCTGCGTTTGACGTATCCGTTGGCCTCAAGCTTTTTGAGAACCGGTGTGAGGGTGCCGCTGTCCAGGGAGAGGGCCTTCCCAAGATCGGTCACCGTCAGCTCCCCCTTCTCCCAAAGCACCATCATGACGATATAGTGGGTATATGTCAGGTTGTAGGGCTCAAGAAGCGGCACGTAGCGACGTGTGATTTCCTTTGCACATGCATAGAGAGGAAAGCAAAGCTGGTTCTCAAGCTTAAGCTGCGGATACTGATTCATTCGTTGATAAGTGCCTCGACACAGGATCTTACATCATCCATGCTGGCGGTGGGCTCGAAGCGGGCCACGACATCTCCCTTGCGGTTGACGACGAACTTTGTGAAGTTCCACTTGATCTCAGGATTGTTCTTGAAGTCCTTGTCGATCTTCTTAAGGAGCATGTTCATTGCCAGTGCCTTGGGTCCCTTTCCGAAACCTTCGAAGCCCTTCTGGGACTTGAGGTACTTGAAAAGAGGAATGGCATCCGGTCCGTTGACGTTGCTCTTCTTCATCTGCGGGAACTGTGTCTTGTACTTGAGTGTGCAGAACTCGTGAATCTCCTCATCGGTTCCGGGAGTCTGGCCTGCGAACTGGTTGCAGGGCACATCAATAACCTCGAGTCCCTTGTCGTGGAAATCCTCGTACATCTTCTCAATCGGTGCATAGTGCGGTGTGAAGCCGCAGCCTGTTGCTGTGTTGACAATCAGCAGGACCTTTCCCTTATAATCGCTGAGGCTGAGCTCAGATCCGTCTGTTTTGGTTACTGTGTAATCATAGATACTCATCTTTCTCCCCCTTCCGTTTAAAGCCGGATCAAGTTTACGTTGTTTACAATTAAGTTGTACGCAATTTAATTTAAAATGTCAATCATCCATGCTCTTTTAATTGAAATTGTAATTGTTTTTGCGTAATCATACTGACTATGAATCAGGGAAAAGCGAAGCTTGAGATGATAGCCTCAATGGTGATATTCGGGACAATCGGACTTGTCAGAAGGTCCATTCCCTATTCATCTGCCATGATTGCCTTCTTCAGAGGCATAATAGCCACGCTTGTGCTTCTTCTTGTTCATGTCATCCGCAGGCAGCCGTTTGACAAAGCTGCCCTGAAGGCAAACATGGTAAAACTATTGGTCTCTGGTGCCATGATCGGATTCAACTGGGTTCTTCTCTTTGAGGCCTACAGATACACGACAGTGTCCGTTGCCACGGTGTGCTACTACATGGCCCCTGTGTTCATCATGATTTCATCACCTTTCACTTTGGGTGAGAAGATAACAGCAAAGAAAGCCGTCTGCATCATTCTTGCCCTATTTGGTGTTGTTCTGGTCTCAGGTGTTTTTGAACCCAACCAAATGCAGACCCATGATCATCTCAAAGGTGTTCTTTTCGGCCTGGGAGCTGCGCTTTTATATGCATGTGTTGTTACAATCAACAAAGAAATAAAAGGCGTAAGCGGAATGGACAGGACAATCTTTCAGATGGGTCCTGCAGCCCTAGCTGTCCTCCCCTATTGGCTTTTAACCGATAACATCAGTGCAATTGCCTTGGAGGCAGAGCCTGTAATAATGATTCTTATAGCAGGTCTTATCAACACCGCCTTGGCTTATGATCTTTACTTTGCAAGCATACAGAGTCTCAGCGCACAAAGTGCGGCCCTTATGAGCTACATAGACCCGGTGGTTGCTATAATTTTATCTGCAACTCTTTTAAGAGAAGGAATGAGCGCTCTTTCAGCAATTGGAGTAATTTTGGTTCTTGGGTCTGCCGTAGCCGGAGAAACGACGCTGGCAAAGAAGAAGCGATAATCACTTCGGTGGGAAGAATCCGTCAATAGGAACTTTGGAGAAGAAGGCCTCGTCTATTCCGTTTAAGATGGCCTCGTCCTCGTTGTAGCGGACAATTGATGATTCTGCTGGGATTCTGAGGCAGATTTCGTTGGGAATAAAGCCATCAAAATTAGCATTCAGAAGCTCAAGGGCAGGATAGAGAAGCTCGGAGCCGTCCTCGAAGCGGACACGGATTTCATAGAACTCAGCAGCCGGTCTGATCAGAAAGCCCATGGGAGTGGTTGACTCGTCTGCCCACTTTCCGTCGGGGACGTTGAAGCCCGAAACAAGGTCGTTGTACTGATTAGTCGAACCCATGTCATAGAGATAAAGGCTTTCAATGGTCTTTCCCGTCTCGTTTCTGAACGCAAAGCCAAGTGTGACATAGTCCTTGGCGGGCTCGGTCTTTGTCTGACAGCTGGTCAGAAAGAGACAGCAAATAATCAGGGCAATCAGTATAGCGGTAATGCTATTCTTCATCATATTCTCCTTGAATCAGGCTCTACTTCGTAGTCTGTATATAATCTGGGAGCCTATGGTTCCCAAAGCCGCCGAGATAATCATAGGAAGTCCGATGAGCTTCATGAAAATCCCATAGTCGTTCTTCCAGCTGCTCTTATCCGCGGCAAATGCCATTGTAACACACATAAGCATCGTTATGACACATATCCATATGAAGGCAAGAGGGACGATGCTCATCTTGTCGCCTTTGAATGCAAAAGACAGGGCAAGGCATGGAATGCATGCAACTATTGCGGGAACTGTGTACTCTACTATGTTTCTGACTGCCACCGAGCTGTTCTGAAACAGGACCTCAAGAGGATCGATAAGAAACATGTAGGAAGCCACAAAGACTGCAATAAACGCAAGAGAAAGACAGAAGGAATACAGAAGGACGGCACTTTTCGATTTTTCGTCACCTGGAAAGAAGATTGACCTAAAAATACCGTCGATCTTTTCCATCAGCCTAACCTTGTCCTTCTGTGCCATCTGTTCTTCCTTTGAACGCTGTTTCTCAAATAATTTTAAGAAATGCAAAAGCTGTTTGTCAAATCTTTTGACATCATGCACTCTTTGTGTCAAAATCCACAGAAGGAAGGTATATGTATGCAGACTGAAGGCTTTTGGGTCTTAAGGCCCTTTAATCCTGTTTTTCTTTGCAGTTTCGGTTTTTTCATCGCACTGCTTATCGTTTCTTCTTTGATTCTGAGAAACAAATCTGAAAAAACCAGACGCACGGTTCTTTGCACGGCATGTGTCATCACGGTTATTTCGTTTTTCATCTACAAGTACATGCTGTCCCTTGATGCGGACTACAGGGTAATCAACTCAGCTATGGGCGGTTTCAACTGGTGGACGGAGCTTCCTCTGAACCTCTGCAACATCAACATGATTCTGATTCCTATCGCAGTATGGAAGCGTAACAGAGCCCTGATGAGCTTCAGTTTCTTCCTCGGCCAGCTGGGTGCACTGATGGCTCTTATGATGCCAAGTAACGGTTTTTCAGGCTATTCGCTCCTGCTTCCGAGAATGATGGGATTCTTCTTCACCCACTACATGGTATTCATCGAAAGCATCGCCCTTGCATCCTTCGGTCTTTTCAGACCGACCTTCAAGGACATTCCAAAGACACTGATTGCAACAGTTGTAATCTCTTTGGTTGTTTTTATCATAAACATCATTCTCAGAAAGACAGGCCTGGGACTTAAGGCGAACTACTTCTTCTCAGTTGAGACAGAGGGCAACCCGGTACTTGAGATCTTTCATGGATGGATTCCGGTTCCATATCTCTTCCTCATGCCGGCTCTGGTGGTTCTTGCCATATTCATGAGCGTAGAGACCTTCTTCTTCACGGTCTTCGGGAAAAAGAAAGCAAGTTGAATGACCTTTTCACGGCGGTGCTCAGGCATCGCCGTTTTTGCTTACTAAATGATTTCTTGACCAGCACAATATGTATATGCTATCTATATACTATCTGGCCAAATTTTGGCCGCAAGGAGTTTTTGTCCAATCATGGATGATGGTAGTAAACCCCCGCTGTTATGGGTTATATTTCTGCTGCTAGGCGCAGCATATTGTGCAATTACGGAGACGGCGCTCTCCTCAGCTTCCAGAAACAAGATCAAGGTTGCATCTGACCATGGGAACCCCAGGGCCAAGACTGTTTTGTCCATAATGGACAACTTCGACAAGGCAATCACCACACTTTTGATCTGCACGAACATTTTCCACATTGCAAATGCATCGATCGTCACGGTCTACGTCACCCGAAGATGGGGTCTTTCGGCCGTCACGCTTTCGACCATAATCACCACAATCGCAGTATTCTTTGCAGGCGAGATGCTCCCCAAAAGCATCGCCAAGAAGCTTCCCGAAAAGCTGATCATCGCCTGCGCACCTCTTCTTTCCCTTCTGATGAAGGTTCTCTCCCCTCTCTCAAGGCTTCTTACCTGGATCGGGCAGGCCGCCACGCGCCGCAGCAAGGCCGAGGCCCACGTGTCCGTCACTGAGGACGAGCTTCATGACATCATCGACGAGATGGCCGAAGAGGGTGCCTTGGACGAAAAGCAGAGCGAGCTCATCTCGTCCGCCCTGGAGTTCGGAGATGTCACGGCCGAAGGAATCCTCACCCCGCGTGTGGACATTGATGCCATAGACATAGACGACAATCCGGATAATATCCTCTCGTTCATCAAAAACCAGACACACAGCAGAATCCCCGTCTACGAGGGTTCGATTGACAACATAATCGGAGTCCTTCAGATCCGTAAGTTCCTCAAGGGCTATCTTCAGACAGGCAAGATGCCATCGGTCAGAGAGACTATGGACGAAGTCTACTATGCCCACCAGAGCACGGAGATTCACGAGCTTCTGCCTGAGATGTCACGCCACAAGCTCAGCATGGCGGTTATCACCGACAGCTACGGCGGAACCGTGGGAATCATCACGGTAGAGGACATTCTTGAGGAGCTTGTCGGAGAAATCTGGGATGAAAGCGATGTAGTCCAGGAGCCTATCGAGCGCGTCGGAGAGAACGAATACCTTGCCGATGCCACACAGACTCTCAGCGCCGTCTTTGATTTCATCGACTTTGACGACCCGCAGCCTGATGACAAGGATGAAGCGAACCTTCAGATTGGAGAATGGGTCTACGAGCAGTTCTCCTCCATCCCCAAGAAGGACGACAGCTTCACATACTACAACCTCAAGGTCTCAGTAGACTCCATTGAGCACAACAGAATCCTCAAGGTACGCATCAAAGTACAGAAGACCGAAGAGCCTGAAAAGCACGAGGAGGCAGAAAAATGATCATAGCCATCCTTGTTATCGCCATCATTGACTGTATAATCCTTTCAGCATGCTTTTCAGCTTCCGAGATGGCATACTCGTCTTGCAACACCGTCCGTCTTGAGAATATCCACGAGGAAAAAACCAAGGGCTGGAAGCTTGCAGGAATAGCACTGAAGATCACAGGCAATTTCGACAATGCCCTCAGCGCAATTCTTATCGGAAACAATCTGGTCAACATCGCCGCCTCTTCTCTTTCATCTGTCTTTGTGATAGTCCTCATGGGATCTGACACCTACACATGGCTTTCCACAATCATCCTGACAATCCTTGTTGTCATCTTCGGAGAGACGATCCCCAAGATCTATGCAAAGAAATACTCCACCACCCTCTCAATGAGGTTCGCACCGTTTATCAGATTCCTGATGATTCTGTTCACACCTGTCATTGCGATTGTGGTGGGCCTTGTGCGCCTTCTTACATTCTGGATCAAGAAGGAGAAGGAAGACGGACAGGAAGAGTCTGTCGAGGAGCTTCAGTCAATCATCGAGACAGCCGAGGACGAAGGAATAATCGATAAGGATGATTCGTCTCTCATGCAGGCTGCAATTGATTTTGCAGACATATCAGCTTCTGAAGTCATGACTGCCAGAGTTGATGTCCATGCCATAGACATAGACGACCCTTGGAGCGAAATTATAAAGTCGATTGAAGAGTCCCCCTACTCAAGAATCCCCGTCTACCGCGAAAGCATAGACAACATCATCGGAATCCTCCATCTGAACACAGTCTTCAAGGCTCTGACAGATCAGGAGGAAACAGGAACGCCCATAGATCTGACATCACTTCTCATGCCGCCGTGCTACGTCTATAAGACAATGAAGATGCCTCAGGTTCTTAGCACCCTCAAGGCTGCAAAGCAACACCTTGCCATAGTCACTGACGAATACAGCGGAACACTGGGCGTCATCTCCATGGAAGATGTCCTTGAGCAGATTGTCGGTGAAATCTATGACGAGACCGACGAAATTGATCCCGATGTAGTAAAGAAGAACGACAACGAGTTCGAGGTTGACGGAGACCTTCCCATTGGAGAATTCCTGGAGCTGGTCCACATCAACGAAGAGGACTTTGAAGCAGAAAGCGAGACAGTCGGAGGCTGGGTCGTTGAGATGCTTGGTCACTTCCCTTCTGCAGGAGAAAAGCTTTCCTACAAGGATATCGAGCTTGAGGTTCTGTCCATGGACGGACTGAGGGTCGAGAAAATCCTTATCAGAATCAATCAGTCAGAGTCATGACAAAAGGGTCATGATAAACGGAAGCCTTCCGCTTTCTATGTGTTTTTTAAGAACGCTCTCTGAAATCTCTTTGACATGCTTTGAAAGGACAAGTGTGCCCACAGTGCGGCTTTTGATGGCGTCACAGACTGCATCCAGGGCTTCCTTGTCTGAGTGAACCAACACCGACTCTACTTCCATGGCCTGAAAGCCCGAGACAACATCATTTTTTTCCGTTATCACAAGGTACTTCATAATCAGCGTCCTTCAGCTGATATGTCCTTGTAAAGAGACTCGTCGTACTCGTCAAACTCATCAAAGTCGTACCAGGAATCCTCAGCCTCGTCCGATAAAGTAAAGAGCATGGACCAGTATTCGTCCTCTGTGATGTACCTGTCAAAATCAATGTAAAGAGATCCTGCGTAGGACTGGTCGAATGATTTGACGTTGTACTTCTGCATGGTCTGAGCCTGAAGATCTACTGTAGAGGCGTCAAAGTCCTTGAGAATTGCCACATAGCCCGGGCTTTCCACAACAGGAACCTCAAAGAATGCAGCGTACCACTGGCCGTTGATGTTAAGGTCAATCATGTAAATTCCGGACTTAAGGTCGCTGATGATGAATCGTCCGTCCAAATCTGTGAAGAAGTATGACGAGGATTCGATTTCCATACTCTTCACATCAACGCCGTTGTCATCAAGCTGCACGCTATAAATCGGTGATGAATAAGAATCGTAGACAGTCACAGGATCCTGGCGCAGGATGCCCGAGATAGCGACTGTTGACTCGAGAGAAATCTTTGCCAAGAAGCCCTGTCTTGCAACTGGTGTGATCTTGAACAGGAACGAGCCTGATGATGTGAAAAGACTTCCGTTAGATGCATAGACTATGATATTGTTCGGCTTATACATTGAAAGCCTTGTGTAAAGCACGTTGCCGAATACCTTCTTAGATGAGCCTGTTGATGATTCGGTTGCGTTGGACACCGCTATGGTTGCATTCTTAAGGCCCTTGCTTGGGGCAACAATCAAAAATGGCCCGTAGACGCTGTTGGCCATTGAGAAATAACCGTCTGCAAATACAAGCGAAGAGTTAAGCGAAAGCGACGAAGTGAATCTTCTGTACTTGTTGCTGGCCTGTGCTCTGAACGACATGCTCACTATGTCTCCGGATCTTGCCCATGCGCCGGAAAGTGTATGGCTTGGAATCTCCTGGAAGTTGAGATTCATAAGATCAATGTTGGAAGCATTGAGCTGGAAGCTGCTTCTGCTTGTGCTGCTTGGTCTGAATGACCAGCTGATGTTACCGACAAGAGTCTTGAGCTGGCTTGTGGAAACGGAGCTGCTTAGGCTCTGTCCTGAATACGAGAACGACAGGCTTGCCGTGGCATAGACGTTCATGCTCTGGTTTATCGATGCATTCAGCGAGAACGAGCCGTTCTTTCCGAGGTTTGTTCCGACAGACATTGCCGCATTGATTGTCAGCGGATCTGTAAGCGATGTTGACGATGACACCGACGGGAACTTATATGACGAGCTTGCCGAAAGACCGATTCTCACGCCCTTGATGTTGAAGCTGTAACCCAGATTCAACGATGTCATCTGAACATCAGGAGTAAACGAGTATGAGCATGAGAAGCTGAGCGGCTTGAGGATTTCTGAGATGAAAGCCTGAGAGAAAACCAGCGACAGGCTTGTTCTGGAAGCATTGGTGTTGGAGAACGATCCGTTGAGAGTCACCCTTGATGTTCCAAGCGATGTGGCGATGATTCCGGAAACCGTTCCTCCGAACAACAGCGACTGCACATGATCAGCATTGTCATCCTTCTCATAGACGAACGAGAAAGTATGTGACTGCGTGTATGTATGGGTAAGACCTATGGACTGCTCCCAGAAGATACTTATTGCAGACAGGTTGTAGACATTCTCCATACCTGTCCATCCGTCCGAGCTTGAATATGTCGGCAATGCCGGAATGATGAAGCCGTACGGATAGTTGCCACCAGTACCCAGTTTCTGATTGATCTTGGGAATGCTGATTCCGGTGCGCCACGTGGTCTCCCCTTTTGCCATGAGCGATGTATCGTAGTTCTGACCGAATCTGATGATCTTGTCTTCACTGGTATCCTCGCCTCTTGAAAGCGGATGGATTGTCACCACAACATCGTTCGAGCCCTGCACGAATGCAAAATCCGTCAGCCTGTAGATTCCCAGACTCAGCGTCCTGTTGAAGACGGAGTTTCCGTTGACCGTGATATCCACGGTCGAGTCCTCTGTGAGCGTGATGGTCTGGGCAAACTGGTTGCTCATAGCAGAGCCGGTTCCGAATCCGTAGTTCTTCTCAACAGTGAATCCTACAGGAGATCCGTTCGAAAAACCTGCATTTCCCACATTTCCGAATGAAAACCTGATGTTCTGGTTCGGGAAATCGATGTATGCGTTCCATGAACCGACCGAAGGAATCACACCGCGTGAATTCACATATGTCAGCGATGCAGGCATGCTGAATGTGGTGTTCCAGAACGAGAATGTATTTGCAAGACTCAGGGTTGCGCTGAGGTTGTTCCAAGAGAACTCGGAGTCCAGATCATACATCATGCTCATGAACAGGCTCATGTTGGACACGAACGAAAAATGAGCCGGCTCTACTGTGACGTTTCCGACGACATCGTAGTTCTGCCTCAGACTGGAGTAGCCCGATGAACTCATTGATATGGTCTGAACAGGTACCTGAGAGGAGTTGAAGTACAGCTTCAGGACAAGATCCGTGGAATTATAGGTCAAACTCTGTGCAAAGGTTTCCAGATACGGCAGCGAGTAATAAATATCCGGATTTGAGAACAGCTGTTCATAGGCTGTCTCCGACAAGGTCCCGTTCAGCTGTGCCTGAAGGTCCCTCTTGAGAAAATGCGGCTCTGAGGCAAGCTGCTGGAACTCAATTGTTCCGAAAACCGAGTCGTTAACATACAACGTCGCATAATAAGTTCCGTCAGGAAGAACAATTTCCTGGTCACTGAAAACAAACTCGGACCAGTCCACATTCTCATCTTCCTGATATAGGTTAAGCGAGGGCTCCTCATACTCTTCAGTAATCACCATCCAGTCAAGATCCGGAGCCTCAGGGACTCTTATCTGAATCTCAGGTTCAGGTTCTGGCTGTGGCTGCGGCTCAGGCTCTGGCTCAGGTTCCGGTTGGGGCTCAGGTGTAGGTTCTGGTTCAGGTTCCGGTTCAGGTTCCGGTTGGGGCTCAGGTGTCTTTTCAATCTCAGGCTCTGCTTCTACTTTAGGCTGGACGGTTTGCTCTGTGACAGGCTCCTCTTTTTCCGGCTTTGATGCACCTTGCTTTATGAAAAACAAAGCCGCAAGCGCAACGACGATAATGAGAAGAGTTATTACTATCCAAGCTTTTTTCCGCGCAGCCATGAGGGGAAATCCCTACAAATTACTCGGAGTATTCGATTGAACCCGTGTACGATGCTCCTGCAGTAAATGCCAATCCCTCAGGCCATGGAATGGTCTTTGTTACGGATTTTCTTGCAAGAATGTTCAGTGAATCAATTCCGGGAATTGCCTCAGAACCGGAGACCGTTACGGCCTTTCCGCTTGAATCCTTCAGCGTAAGCTTTGAATCCAGCAGGATCTGGTGCACATTTCCTCTGTTTCTGATGGTCACATCCATCACCTGATTACCCTCTTCATCAAGACGGGCTTTGGCGGATGAGATTTCAATTTTGACAACCTTCTCTGATGGAGTCACATAGAGACTGGAGTAATAGATGTACAGAAAGTTGAACATACTCTGGGTTGTCT
The DNA here is from genome assembly GCA_900321635.1 of uncultured Spirochaetaceae bacterium. Taxonomy (GTDB): domain Bacteria; phylum Spirochaetota; class Spirochaetia; order Sphaerochaetales; family Sphaerochaetaceae; genus UBA9732. The sequence goes on from ONWV01000041.1 coordinate 28,173, forward strand.
GACTCTTTCCAAGCGAGTATGCCATCTGCTTTGCCACAAGTCTGTAGGCCTTTTCAACTGTTACAGTTGACGGACCGATATACTTCACTCTGACAACATAAGTTGAGGATGGAGCGACAATGACTTTTGCCGGGCTGATTACAAATTCTGCTGAAGAGGCACTTCTCACTTCCTCACCGGAAGCATCCTGGTTCCTCTGCAGAACAGAAAACTCGATTGCAATCTGGTCCTCTGAGTCATTGATGACAGTATAGGTCTTCTGAGAATTCGCACCCGTGGGCTCGAATTCCTGCTCCAACGGCGAGAACTGGAATGCATATGCAAACCCGACACTCACCAGAAGGAAAACAACAAAAAGCAGCTTTTTCCTAGACATTTAAAACACCTTTGCGCATAAAATGTTTTTTTCAGTTTATCCAAAAGTGTCATAAAAGTAAAACCCTTCTTGTATAAAATATAAAATATACGTGTCATAAACGCATGTTTCCTAAAACCTCGATTGACACGAATAAACTGGTGTGCTATTTTCCAAGATGTCCGAAAGGACGACGGGCAGTGGCGCAGGGGTTTAGCGTACAAGTCTGGGGGACTTGGAGTCGCTGGTTCAAATCCAGTCTGCCCGAAATGCAAGAGGGTCAGGTATCAACCTGGCCCTCTTTGCATTTGGTCAGAATATCTGGATTTGAAGCCTGGCGGTAGGAGGACAGTCCAGTGGACTGTTCGAAGCCAGGCCGGCCCGGAAGGCGGACAACCGGTAGCCGGAGGGCAAATCCAGTCTGCCCGAAAAAACGAAAGGGTCAGGTAAAAATCCTGACCCTTTCTGTTTTTTCTTGTTACCTCCGAAAGTTGGAGCAGTCATTTAAGAGGTTGACCACAGGAATTCATATTTTTTCTCATTTTGTTGCTGGCATGTTTTTTGACAAGCCCCGGTCGGGCCGGGCATTTCAGTGTCTATAATAAAAACTGAGATTCCCTTCGGATTTATAACTATTTCAAAGGTTAAAAGTTATAAAATTGAATCCGAAGTCTGTTTTTATAACTGGCGAACATTCAAGAGTCCTTCAAAATATAATAAATCCAGGACTTTTGGCCGAAATAATA
>ONWV01000016.1 GCA_900321635.1 uncultured Spirochaetaceae bacterium
AGACGCATGACGATTCTTCTTACTCCGTTCATGTCCTGTACGGCCAAGCTTCCTATCTACGGCTTTTTTGTGAATGCGTTTTTCCCGCGCCTGAGCTGGCTGATAATCACATGTCTTTATCTTTTCGGAATCCTCATGGGTATTCTGATGGCCTTTGTGTTCAAGGGAACATTCTTCAAGGGCGAGGCCGTTCCGTTTGTCATGGAGCTTCCGAACTACAGGCTCCCCAGTCCTAAGAACGTTGCCCAGCTTCTTTGGGAGAAATCAAAGGACTTCTTGCACAGAGCGTTCTCAATCATTCTGATTGCAACTATTGTCGTGTGGTTCTTAAAGAGCTTCAACTTCGGTTTCAACCTTGTATCCGATTCCAGAGACAGCATGCTGGCAACGATTTCCGGCTTGATGGTTCCGATTATGAGACCTATAGGACTTGGTGATTGGAGGATTGTCACATCCCTTATCAGCGGCTTTTTGGCCAAGGAAAGCGTTGTTTCCGTTATGCACACTCTGTTTGCAAGCGGTGTCAGATCAATCGGATCTACTGTTGCAGCTTCGATGCTGGTCTTCAGCCTGATCTACACTCCGTGTGTTGCTGCCATTGCCGCAATCAAGCGTGAGCTGGGTCGGCTCTGGGCTGTGGGTGTAGTAATCTGGCAGTGTGCTCTGGCCTGGGTTTTAGCCCTTTTGGTCAGACTTGTCTTTCTTGCATTCTTGGGAGCCTGAATGAATATCTGGGATATCGTAATCTTGGTCATTGTTCTGGGAGGTGCGGTTTTCGGCCTGATCAGATCAAGAAAACACAAGGGCGGGTGTCACGCTTCGTGCTCGTGCTGTGATTGTTGTTCTGAAAAAGATGCGAAATGTCCGAAAAAGTGATGTAAAATCTCACTGAGGATGAACTATGGGATTCACAGTTGAAGATGCGATGAGGCTTCCTTCTCTCAGAAACGCAAAGCTAGCCGGAGGAAAGGCGGGTCTTAAGAACAATGTCTTTGGCATCAATGTGTTTGACTTCAAGCTTTCGGAAAACCTTCAGGACAGGTTCTTTGCCAAGGATGACCGTCATCTGAGCAACCAGATAGTGATAACCAGTTTTTCCTTCATGCAGGACGATGAGGCTCTTCAGTGTAAGTATCTCAGAAAGCTCTGTGAAATCGGAGAGTCGGCTCTGGTTCTTTACTACGTGGGAGTTATCGTAAAGACTCTCTCAGACCGTCTGGTTGCAACAGCCGATGAGATAGGTTTTCCCTTGATAGTCATGCCTATTGGCCGCATAGATTTAAGATACGGGGATCTGATTTCTGAGGTAAGCGCATCGGTTCTTTCCGACAGAATCCACTATAATGGAAGCCTTGTGACTGACATAATCGGTCAGGTTTCGCGTCTTCCGTCCGAAAAGCAGACAATTGATTCTGTTCTGACTCTTTTAAGCGGGAAGCTCCGTGTAAGCGTGGTTCTTACAGACAGCAGTCTTAATGAGCTTGGCTGTGCACAGTGGCCTTCCAATGACCTGAATCTCATAGATCTTATGACTGAGGAGAACGTCTCCCACCACATTAAGCGCAGAAAGGTTTTTGCCCCGATTGAGGGAAGCTACATCTGGTTTGTTCCCATTCATGACAGGGGTGTTGACCCCATGAGGCTCTTTCTTATAGAGGAAGGGACGGTTCTTGATGACATTCTTGTAGAGATGGCAAAGCAGACGGTGCAGCTTGCCGTTGAGCTTTGGAGCAACCGTCACAGCGCGGTTCTTACATCTGAGCTTGTCAAAGCCATTATTAACGATGAGCCTATCAGAATGAGGCGTCTGAGCGAGGTTCTGAACATAGACATCAAATCCATCCATACCACATGGATAATCAGATGTACGGACGGGCGAAGTTCTTTCTCCGACGAGATGATCAAATCCGTCAGGGGAACAATGAACTCGCTTGATTCAGAGATAATTCTTGAGCCATACAGAACACCGCTTGGAACATCAGATGATCTGATTCTGTTTTTCAGAAACCCGCTTGATGCCAAGCTTCTTGATGACTGCTCAAAGTCAATAATCTACAACCTGCATAGCCTTGGATGTGAGCATGTCTATCTGACCATGCTTGATTACAAGGCCACAACAGCCCATGTCAGAAAGGCATTTGCCATATGGAATGAGACCGAGGCCACAGCACGTGCCGTGTTCCCGAATCTTGAGATCTTCCATGAGTCTGAAATAGAGCTTGTAAGACAGTGCAACGAGGTGATAAAGCTCGGAGAAGCCAGCATCGCCGCAGCCACAGGGTGCCTGGACGGTCTTGATGAGCGTCACGGCTCTGATGAATTTCTTAAGACCCTTGAGGTTTATTATTTGGATGCTGATATGAACATGCAGACGGCTTCTGAGATTTTGGGAGTTCACAAGAATACGATTAAGTACAGAATCAACATGGTCTGCGATGCTCTGGGTCACTCTGTGAGCAATCCAGTGACCACATCAAGGCTTACAATAGCTCTAGCTATAAGAAGGCTCCTGGATAGGGCTTCCAACTGACCGGAGGAAATATGGATCATCTTAAATATCTTCTTGCTGCAAATGAGGTGGCCAAAAAGGCCAGAGAAAGCGGAAACACTCCTTTCGGCGCTGTATTAGTGGATGATAAGGGAAACATAATAATGGAGCAGGGGAATGCCGAAGGCGACCTTCATGATGCAACAGCCCACGCTGAGCGCATGCTTGCTTCCCGTGCAAGTCAGGCTTACAGTAAGGATTTTCTTTGGAAGTGCACTTTATACACCACATTTGAGCCGTGCTGCATGTGCACAGGCGCTATCTATTGGTCCAATATCGGAAAGATAGTCTATGCTTTAACAGAGAAAAGGCTTTTGGAGCTGACGGGAGCCGATGAGAAGAATCCTACCTTTAATATCTCAAGCCGCACCATTTTGGCTGCAGGACAGAAGAACATAGAGGTTCTGGGCCCGTTTGAGGAAATTGCTGCTGCGGTTGTAGAGGTTCACAAGGGCTTTTGGAACAATTAGCAGGATTCTTTAAGAATTTCCCTGGCTACGAATACTCCGCTTGCCGATGCATGTGAAAGCGAGTGTGTGACTCCGCTTCCGTCGCCTATCATGTAAAGACCCTTGTACTTTGTCTCAAGGCACTCGTTGACCTTGACTTCCATGTTGTAGAACTTGACCTCGACTCCGTACAACAGAGTATCGTCGTTTGCCGTACCAGGTGCGATGCGGTCAAGTGCGTAGATCATCTCAATAATGCCGTCAAGGATTCTCTTGGGAAGTACAAGGGAAAGGTCTCCGGGCTCGGCCTGAAGGGTCGGGCGCACAAAGCCTTCCTCGATTCTCTTGTGGTTGCTGCGTCTTCCTCTGATAAGGTCTCCGAAGCGCTGGACAATGACTCCGCCTCCGAGCATGTTGGAAAGCCTTGCAATGCCTTCGCCGTAGCCGTTACTGTCCTTGAAAGGCTGGGTGAAGTGCTTTGAGACCAGAAGGGCGAAGTTTGTGTTCTCCGTTCTCTGTGAGGGGTCTTCGAAGCTGTGGCCGTTTACGGTGACAATTCCGTTTGTGTTCTCATTTACGACAATGCCGTACGGGTTCATGCAGAAGGTTCTGACGTTGTCTTCGAACTTCTCCGTCCTGTAGACTATCTTGCTTTCATACAGGCTGTCGGTAAGATGTGAGAATATTTTGGCAGGAAGCTCTACACGGACTCCGATATCAACTCTGTTGGAAAGGGTGTCTATATCAAGATCCTTACAGACTTCCTCGACCCACTTGCTTCCGCTGCGGCCCACAGAGACGATGCACTTTCTGCACTCGAGGCTTTCTTTAGAAGTGATTACTTTAAAGCCGTCGTCAATGACCTGAATCTTCTGTACAGGCTCCAGGAAGCGGAACTCGACCTTGTCCTTCATCTCGTTATAGAGATTCTCTAGGACAACGAAGTTGATGTCGGTTCCCAGATGTCTTACGGAGGCGTTCAGAAGCTTGAGCTTGTTGATCATGCACAGTCTTGCAATATCAGATCCTGCTGTGGTGTAAAGCTTTGTGCCTTCTCCGCCGTGGGTCATGTTGATATGGTCGACATACTGCATAAGATCTGTGGCCTGCTGCTTTCCGATGTATTCGCAAAGTGTTCCGCCGAAGTCGTTTGTGATGTTGTACTTTCCGTCAGAGAATGCTCCAGCTCCGCCGAAGCCTGACATGATGGAGCATGGCTTGCATCCGATGCAGGTCTTAATCTTCTTGCCGTCAATGGGGCATTTTCTCTTGGCAAGAGAATTTCCCATATCAATGACACAGACTTTGAGATTCTTGTTTCCATTGACCAGCTCATAGGCAGAATAAATGCCCCCAGGTCCTGCTCCCACAATTATCACATCGTACTTCATATACACTTCCTATGCTCCTCTGACTTTAAACGATTTTTACCTTGTTTTCAATGGTTGCTCAGATGTTCATTGGACCTCTTAATGTGCTAAGATGACGTATGACTATCTCTGAGTATTTATGCGGAAATTCATATCCGGGAAGGCTGATTGCAGCAGGTGTCACTCCTTCGGGAAAGCTGATTTATGCCTATGCGATCATGGGTCGCAGCACCAACAGCAGAAACAGGGTCTTTAAGCTTGAGAAAGGCGAGCTTAGAACTGAGCCTTATGATGCTTCTTTGGTCAAAGATCCTTCTTTGATTATCTATCCTGCAATTCTGAAGACAAAGGACTGCATCATCGTTGCAAACGGGGACCAGAGTCTGAACATCAAGGCGGCTCTTGAAGAGGGAAGGAAGCTTGAAAGTGCTATTTGGGAGCGCACATTCGAGCCTGATGAGCCCAACTTTACTCCAAGAATCTCGCTTGTGATCCGTGATGATAGATTTGAGTTTGCCATAAACAGGCGTTCTTCTGACGGAGAGTGTGAACGCAAGGTCTGGTTCTACCAGAAGGCAGAAGGTGTTTTACATGTGATTCACACCTATGACGGTGATGGAAATCCGCTTCCGTCTTTTTCCGGAGACCCCAAGAGGATAGTCTCTGAAGATAACTTTGCAAAGACATTGTGGGAAAGCCTTGATAGGGAAAACAGGATATCGCTTTATGTCAATGAAGGCGGAGTTGAGACACTGTTTAATGCAAGGGAGGGGGACTGATGAAAATAGAGCTGAAATACGGATGTAATCCTAACCAGAAGAATGCATATGTTGAGTCTGACGCTGTTATGCCTGTGAATGTTCTCAATGGCAGACCAGGTTACATCAATATGATGGATGCCTTAAACGGCTATCAGCTTGTCTCTGAGCTCAAAGCTGCTACTGGAATGAGCAGTGCCGCATCATTTAAGCATGTGTCTCCTGCAGGAGCAGCAGTAGCAGTTCCTCTCAGTGATGTTGAGAGAAAGATGTATTTCATCCCTCAGGACAAGGTTCTGACTCCACTGGCTACGGCATACCTCAGGGCCCGCGGGGCCGACAGAATGGCAAGCTTCGGGGATTTTGTGTCACTTTCCGATGAATGTGATGAATGTACCGCATCAATTATCGCCAAAGAGGTAAGCGACGGAGTAATTGCTCCTTCCTACAGCTCAGAAGCTCTTGAGATTCTCAAGAACAAGAAGGGCGGAAGCTATCTTGTTCTTCAGATTGATCCTTCTTACAAACCCAAGACAGAGGAAAGGCACACAATATTCGGCCTTGATCTAGTGCAAGATCACAACAGCTGGGTTCCAGATGAGAATTCTTTCAAGGATGTAAGATCAAAGCTTACTTCCATTCCAGAAAAAGCCCGCCTTGATCTGATTGTGGCCCTTATTGCTCTTAAGTACACTCAGTCCAACTCCGTGTGCTATGCCCAGGACGGACAGACAATAGGAGTAGGGTCAGGTCAGCAATCCAGAATCGCCTGCACCCGTCTAGCTGGCAACAAGGCTGACCTCTGGCATCTGAGACACAGTGACAAAGTTCTTAATCTAAACTTCCTAAAAGGGAAAACTAGAAACGAAAAAGATAACATTATTGAGCAATATCTTGCAGATGATCCTGAGATAGACGTTGTTGCCAATTGGAAGGATTACTTTTCTGAAAAGCCAGAGCCTTTTACCAAAGAGGAGAAGAAAGCATATCTTTCTTCCCTTAAAGGAGCATCTCTTGCTTCGGACGGATTCTTCCCGTTCAGAGACAACATAGACAGAGCTGCAAAGTCAGCTGTCAGCTTCGTTGCCGAGCCCGGAGGCTCGACACGTGATGAGGATATTATCTCAGCTGCAGATGAGCATGGTATGGTTCTGGTGTTTACGAACTTCAGGCTTTTCCACCATTAAGTTCGTTTCCCATCCTGTAGACTCTTGTGGCATTGATCTGAAGCTGTTCTCTTGAAACAGAGCCGTCTGCAAGACCTCTGAGCATGGCCTCATAGTCTTTTTTGCATCCGGGCATGAACAGGTCGCTTCCTGCATCTGCTGTAAGCTCAGGTCTGACTCTCGGGTGGATGTCATCAGGAGAGTTGAGAAAACCGTCTGCAATGACCCAGTCTGTCATGACAATGCCCTTGAATCCGAATTCACATCTGAGGATGCTCTCTATCAGATCGTGGCTTTCTGCGGTGTGTTTTCCGTTTAAGAGGTTATAGGAAGTCATGACGGCCTTTGGCTGGGAAAGACGCACGCACAGACCAAAGCCTTTGAGATATATTTCTCTAAGCGCACGCTCTGAGACATTGCTGCTGTTTCCGTAGCGGTTAGTCTCCTGATTGTTTGCAGCATAATGCTTTATAGTGGTTCCGCAGCCTTTGTGACTCTGAACTCCTATTGTTATGAAAGCTGCCATTAGACCGCTTACAAGCGGGTCTTCCGAGTAGTATTCGAAGTTTCTTCCGCAGAGGATGGACCTGTGGATATTCAGAGCAGGAGCCAGCCAGAGATGAACCTTGTACATCTCCATCTCAGTTCCGACAATGTCTCCGCAAAGTCTTGCAAAGTCGGTGTTCCAGCTCTGCGCTATGGCTGTTCCGATTGGAATGGCCGTACAAAAGTGGTTGCCTTCCTTTGCTCCCTCCGGAGCCTTCTTTTTCCCTGAAAGCTTCATTAAAAATTTTACGAATCCAGGAAGGTATTCCATGAAGCTTTCGCTGTGGCTTGAGGAGAATCCATGCTGACCTTTTTTGTCTACGTAGTAGTGGGGCACAAGCCTGAGTCCTGCAGGACCGTCTGCAAGAACCATTGTCTTAAAGCCTGCATCTTTGAGTCTTGTACTTACCTGACCTGCAGCACCTGCTACAGCTGCACTTGCGCTTCCTATTACGCTGAAAGGTCCGCCTTTTTCTTCGAATGTTCCGATGTTGGCAAGAGCAAGCTGTTCATCCGTAAGCTTTTTGACAGCATCATCGATAGCGTAGTGTGAACCGTAGTCCACGGTCTTTTCCTCAAAAACTGAGGCTTTGAGTTTCAGAACGGGGACAAAGGATGGAACCTTGTCCTTCACAGGCTCATTCGGAACCCAATCCTGGAAAGCAGGACTTCCGCAGCAGGGCTTTGCCTTAAGCACTGTTACATCCTTATCCAGTCTGATTACGGCAACAGGAAGAGTTGCGGCGCTGGAAGTTCCCATCCTGACTACATAGTCGCCTTTCTCAAGGATGTAGGATGATGTTACGGCATCATAGGAAGCAAGATGGTGCATCTTGAAAGAGATTGTGACTGTCTGGCTCTTTTTTGGTCCAAGCTCCTTTGTCTTTTCAAAACCAGCAAGATCCTGATAGACCTTGTCGAGTTTTCCGCTTGGGCAGCTGACATAGACCTGAACAACTTCTTTTCCGGCTTTCTTTCCGGTGTTCGTGACCTGGACGGGCACGCTTACAGTTTCGTCTTCAAGTACAACAGGTCCTGCTTCCGTCTTGAATGTAGTGTAGGAAAGACCATAGCCGAAAGGAAACAGAGGCTGGACTCCGATTGAGTTGAAGTATCTGTATCCCACATATATTCCCTCGGTGTAATCGGTATTGTTCCTGTCTCCGAAAGAACCGATTTTCTGGTAGTCTTTCCAGACTGCCCATGTTGTTGCAAGCTTTCCGGACGGGTTTTCCTTGCCTAAAAGTATGTCTGTCAGGGCATAGCCTGTTTCGACTCCCAGCTGGGAAAGAAGAAGTATGTTCTGAACTTCCTCAAGGCCGCTAAGGTCCACAGGGCCTCCTACGTTCAGAACCAGCATGAACTTTTTGTAGCTCTTGTTCAGAAGAAGAATATCGCGCTTTTCAGTATCCGTAAGAAGAACATCGCCTTTTTCAGGCCTTCTGTCGTTTCCTTCGCCGCTGTCGCGGGAAAGGACATAAATTGCGGCATCTGCTGAAAGATAAAGATCAAGTTCATATTCGGGCTCGGTCATGCTCATGCCCATGGCATAGGATATTGCCCACTGATGATGGGCTTTGGCCTCGGCCTTGACGCGTTTCACAAAGGCCTTCTTTGCATCAAAACGGATTTTGTCATAATCATCAAGCCACTTCTGGGTGGTGATGGAAAAGCCTGCATCCTTAAGAGCATCCTCGATGTTCACAAAGTAGTGGGAGTTAACCTCGCCAGAGCCTGTTCCGCCTTTTATAGTGCGTCTTGCACCGTTTCCGAACAGCGCCAGCTGGCACGGCTCCTTCAACGGAAACTCGTCGTTCTTTCTAAGAAGGACGGTACATTCGCTCAGAAAAGGTCTGAGTGCGCCTATGTGTTTTCTTTCGTGATCTAGCAGTTTCATTTAAAATCTCCCCGGCAAAAGGCCATCTCCTTGATTATAACATACCGTCTATTACATGTAGTTGCCTTTATTATTGTCGGAGGCTATATTTCATGCTGGGCAGAATGCCCGTCATTATCATGATCAGGAGGCTGACAGATGTTTTTCTGGATGCTTGCACCTTATCTTACCTACAGGTGGCTTTTGATTCTTGCCGCTGTCATTCCGGCTATTGCTCTTCTTGTGAAGGTCTACAGATCAGACCGTCTTGAGCGCGAGTCTCCCTATCTTATCGGAAGGCTTGTAATCAGCGGAATAATCTCAACGTTCTTCGCACTGGTCAGCGAAAAGCTCTTCGGAACTCTTCTTTCCATGGCAGTTCCTCTTGACTCCAAGATTTACGGAATTCTTCTGTACTTCGGAGTTGTGGCTGTTTCGGAGGAGGTTGCAAAGTACGTTCTTCTCAGAAAGAGAACCTGGAACGATTTTGAGTTCAACTGTCAGTTCGACGGCATTGTCTATGCCACAGCCGTTTCACTTGGCTTTGCACTTTGGGAGAACATCTCCTACGTGACAATGTACGGGTTCTCAACAGCTGTAGTCAGAGCCATAACTGCAGTTCCGGGTCATGCCTGCTTCGGAATCTTCATGGGAATCTTCTATGGTCTTGCAAAGAGCAATGACTATATCGGTCTGGACAACAAGGCCAAGATGTACAATGTACTGTCGGTTCTTGTTCCTGTTCTGCTTCACGGAACATATGACTACATTGCCACAATCAGCACGGACGATCTGAGCTGGCTGTTTGTTGCCTTTGTTCTGATTCTGTTTGTCGTGTCCTATATCCTTGTAGGAAGGATGGCAAAAAACGACAAATACATGACCAGAAGCTACATAATCAGGTGATTTTTATTGAGTCGCTACTAAGTTTAGTGTAAAATTTACGTATTAACATGTCCGGTTGGGGCGTTAATAAGGAGTTAAAACAGTATGAAGAAAGTTCTTATCGCAGTTCTTGTCATCATGACAGTTTTCTGTGCAAGTGTTTTTGCTGCTGAGGGATACGAGGATTATACCGGTATCACATTCGGTATCGGTTATTCCGGTGCAAGTATTAAGGACGGCGGCTTGGAGTGGAAAGAGACGTGTAATCCGCTTACCATCACTGCTTCCGAGTATGCATTCTTCCAGGGAAGCCCTGTTGGAATCTATGGTGATATTTCTTTAGTAATCCCACTTAAGTACAAGATCAATGATGTTGCAAGTGATGACTGGCACCCTGCTGTATTTGCTGCCATAGGTCCTGCTTTCAGAATTTATACCGGGGATAAGGTTTCCGTTATGCTCGGTGCGGGATTCCATTTCTACAGCACAAGCTACTCAACAAACTATGATTATTGGAAGGAAGTGAGGACCTACTATGGAGCTGGTGCTGAGCTTTATGCTTCCTATAGATTCAGCAAGAGTTTTGCACTGAATGGAGGTATGACGGCATCTTACTTCTTCTCCAATTACGGAAGACACATTGACCGCTATTTCCCTTCTTATGAAATTACCTATGATTCATTTGCAGAAATCAGGGTCGTTCCTAAGCTCGGAATTTATTACGTCTATTAATGAGGGTTAAATGAAAAAAGTAACTATCGCCATACTGATGTTTCTGGTTTTAGGAGCAACAAGTCTGTTTGCAGTTCAGATTGTGAACTCTTCAAGTTCGGCATCCGATATGTATGACTACCTTGGACTGAATATCGGTTACGGAGTCACCAACGAGAAGTACAATCCTTTCGCTGACGTTGAAAGAGTGGATAAGGGCTATCAGCTTGGTCTTTCCGTGAACGATTTCATGTTCTTCAGCAGAGATGTGAACGTCGGTTTCTACATGGAGATGGGAATGAGTTTCAATGTAAAAACTGAATGTACCGAGGGTGGAGTTCCGACTGGAGATGATAAGATTTCCCCGTTCTTCTCGGATCTTGTTTTAGGATTTGCATTCAAAGCAGATGTTGACAAGAGAACAAGCGTTCTTGTCGGTGTTGGTCCTGAGTTAATGATCTATTCCAAGGAGTACAAGGGATTCCCGAGCAATTACGAGAGAGACTTCCTTGTTTTGGGTGCAGGACTTGATCTTGAAGGAACCTACAAGGTTGCGAACGATGTCTATATCGGAATCGGATTCAGAGGATCTATCATGTTCTATGGAACAATGATCGACAGGGGTCGTTATGGTGAGAAATACACCAAGTACGACAATTACTTTGGCTACAGAGTGCTTCCAAGGTTCTCAGTCTATCTCGGACTGTAAAAAGAGGTTTTCAATCAAGGAGCTGCCTGAAAAGGCAGCTTTTTTTTATGGATTTAAGACATGAAGGCCTTTTGAAAGAAGATATTCAGAGGCTGCTTTGTAACGTTCCTTTGAAAAATAGGAAGGAGAGTGGGCATCAAGGCCTATGTACACATCCACATCATAATCTGGGGCAAGGTCCCAGAAACCAGGGGTGGGGTAGCCAAGTCCTTTTACAAGACCGCGCTCGCGCTTGAGAAAACCCGATGTGTTGTATTCGATAGGGATTCTATGCTCCTGTGCTATGGACAGTATGTCCTTGGAGGCGGCGATACAGCTTGAATCAAAGGTGGGGTAGTTACAGAACATCAGATCAGGGTGTGCGATATACATGAAGTGGCTTTTTTCAACAGCCTTCTTCATAAGTTCAACGACCTTGACCATATCCGATGCGCTGCAATGGTGGCCGAAAAAGCCGGACTCTGCGATTGTCATGTAGTGGTTTCCCAGAATCAGATACTCGATACCATACTGATGAACCTTTTCCTCAAGCCAGGGGTAGTAGTCAGTGAAGGCCTCGACCTCCAGGCCCAGGCGGACATCGATTTTGCCCTTGAACTCTTCCTTGAGGTTCTTTACGGATGTGACATAGTCTTCAAGCTGGTCAGGGTACATGCGGTTTCTGTGAACGGCTGTGTACTCATATGGCCAGGGGGTATGGTCTGAAAAGCCTATCAGGGAAAAACCTTCCTCTATGGCCTTTATCACATAGTCTCTGTCCTGACCTTTGGCATGATTGCATCTGTAAGTATGAGTGTGGAAATTCTCCATGACAGAAAAGCTATCACAATCGATGTGTTTACTCAATTGTCACAATGGCGCCCGTTAGGATAAGATGACTTTGTAATAAGGGGAAGAAGTTGGACATATTTGATGCACTGACGCTTGTCGGAGGCCTGAGCCTTTTTCTGTTCGGAATGAACGTGATGGGGCAGGCTCTGGAGAGAAGGGCGGGAAACAGCCTAAAACTCATTCTGGGAAAGCTTACTGACAACAAGTTCATAGGTTTTCTTACAGGTTTTTTTGTCACAGCCGCAATTCAAAGTTCATCAGCTGCGACCGTCATGGTCGTGGGCTTTGTAAACTCGGGTATCATGACCCTCAGGCAGTCCATGAGTCTGATCATGGGTGCCAACGTGGGAACCACAATCACGGCATGGATCCTGAGCCTTTCGGGTATCAGCGGAGGAAACTTCTTTTTGCAGATGCTCAAACCTTCTTCCTTCACCCCGATTCTGGCGCTTATCGGAGTGGTGATGCTGCTTCGGGGAAAGAACAGTAAGACAAAGGACAGCGGAACTATTCTTCTGGGCTTTGCCACCTTGATGTTCGGCCTTGAGACAATGTCTGCAGCTGTTTCTTCAATAAAGGATGTTCCTGCGTTCAGCAACCTTATCGTAAAGTTTCAAAACCCGTTTTTAGGCCTTCTTGTGGGTGCTGTCCTTACCGCATTGATTCAGTCAAGCTCGGCCACTGTCGGTATTCTTCAGTCATTCTCTCTTTCCGGCATGGTCACATATGCTGCAGCTATTCCTATGATAATGGGAATGAACATCGGAGCCTGTGTTCCGACTTTGATTTCGTCCATCGGAACCAACAAGAACGCAAAGCGCGCCGCCATGTACCATCTGGTATTCAACGTCCTTGGTGCCTTGTTCTGGCTTCTTGTATTCATTGCAGGACAGAACATTATTGACAGAACCATTCTACTTAAAGCGGTCAATCCGTTCAGAATCGCTGTTGTCCACAGCTCATTCAAAATCATGTGCGTCCTTCTTCTGGCCCCGGTGAACAAGTATCTCGAGCGCCTTGTGTGCCGTCTTGTTCCTGACTCATCATCGCCCGAGCAGAAGGTCGAGCTTGATGAGAGACTTCTCAAGGCCCCGGCTCTGGCTCTGGAGCGCTGCCGCGTCCTGATGGACGACATGGCCAAGGTCTCAATGGAATCTATTTCCATGAGCCTGTCATCCTTGGGCGGCTATACCGATGACCTTGCCCGCGAGATTCAGGAAAAAGAGGACCTTACCGACCACTATGAGGACGTGATGGGAACATATCTTGTGAAACTCAGCGCAACCAAGATCGGAAACGATGAAAGCATCATGGCTGCCGAGTACCTCAAGCTCATCAGTGACTTTGAAAGAATATCCGATCACAGCGTGGATGTGATGAAATCTTCGCGTGAGATGAAGGATAAGGGCATCGATTTCACAGACGAGGCAGACTCAGAACTTGCTGTCATGGTGTCGGCCATAAAGGAAATCACTCATCTGGCTTATACTGCATTCGTCAAAAGAGATCTGAATTCCGCATTCAAGGTCGAGCCTCTTGAGCAGGTTGTGGACTATCTGAAAGAAGAAATCCGCACCCGTCATATCAGAAGGCTCCAGAAGGGCAACTGCAGCATCGAGGCAGGTTTTGTCCTGAACGATCTTCTTTCAAGCATGCAGAGAGTCAGTGACCACTGCTCGAATATCGCAGGATGTGTCATTGATGCAGATATGAACAATCTGAACCTTCACCAGACACTCAAGGATTACAAGCACAACAGCCAGAAGTTCAACAAGGTCTTTGAGGCTTTTAAGAATCAGTATGCTCTTCCGTCCGACTGAAAAGGATGTTAGACTCTAAAAAAACGGGGGAAGATATGAAAAAGGTTGCTTACGCTCTTTTGACTCTGATTATTGCGCTAGTTTTCGTCTCTTGTGCCACAGAGGGAGAAGACCCTACAGGTCTTCGCGGAGTCTGGAAGGCGACTGACGAAGATATGAGTTATAAATTCACCTTCACCTCGGATGGACACTACGCCTACGAGTGCTATTACGAGGATGAATTGGATTATGCTGAGTTCGGAACCTTCGAATCCGATGAAAGCCACATCTATACAGATTCTTATGACCATGCAATCTCTTGGGACGGAAATAATCTGATTCTTGATTACTACGGAAATGAACTTGTCCTGTCTCGTTCTTCCAAGAGTGCCAAAAACAACACTTCCCAGTCAAAGCTTTATGGCGTGTGGAAAAGCGACTACGGACTTGAAGCATTTGCCAAAAACGGAACATTCGTGGAATCAGGCTCATATCCATGGCTGAGCACATTCACTGCAGACTCAGAGCATATCTACTTCGATGATGATGAGTGTGATTATCTGATTATCAATAGCACATACTATCTAAGAGATGAATTTGGTGTTCATGTGTTTAAGAGAGAAACATCAAACGGAGAGGATCAGACATCCAGACAGATTCTGACAAACAACAATCCGTGGCATCTTATTGATACGGGTGAGGGTCTTAACCACTACATCTACAACTTCAGCGAGGGCGGAAGGTATACCAGAGAGTACTATTACGATGGCTCCGATGAAAGATCCAAATCAAGCGGAACTTATAAATTCAGTGGCCATGTTATAGAGCTTTCTGATGACGGAGAGCTGGCCTACGTAATTATCGACAATCATGTATTCATGTTCACAATCTGAGGAGTTTGAAATGAAAAAAACAGCTATCGCAGTTTTACTGGTGCTTGTACTGGCACTTTCTTTTGCTTTTGCACAGGATTCCGATTCAAAGAAATTCGTTGAGTCCATCCGCTTGGGTGCCGGATACGACCTGATGTATGCAAGTGGTAAATTTGATGAAGGCAAGACTGCTTTCAACAACAGCAAGTTCGGTTTCGGTCTTAACGCCGGAATGGCGTTTGACCTTTCTGCCATACCCGGTTTCCTTGCCGAGGGCTGGTATTCCTACGTGGGTCTGGACTTCTATTTCTCAAACGGACTGACGTTCAAGGGTGTAAAGCATCCGACCGAGACTGAGACTGTGAAGGGCAGCGTGGGAATGAAAGCTCATATGATTCTGATGCATCACCATACCTTCGATACAAAGTTCAACTTCTATTTCGGTGGCGGTCTGTCATTCGGCTGGATGACAGGCAGTCTGGTTGAGGGACCGAAGGAGGAGACAAAATCAGTCACTGTCTGGGGTGTTGCTCTGTACGCAGAGGCCAGCTATAAGATCGTCAACCATCTTTCGGTGGACCTGACCGTGATTCCGGACATTACACTGATTACCAACATGCAGTCTGCTGTTGAGGAAAACGAATATAAGAAGATTGAAACCCGCAGCGGCTTTGGTTTCGGAGTCAGCCTTAGTGCAAAGCTCGGACTGAAGTACATCTTCTGAAAGCAGGTTCAGCATGAAAAGAGAAAAGATTCTTGAAGCATTGAAAGGCCGTCTTATTGTTTCCTGTCAGGCTCTGGATCATGAGCCTCTTCACAGCTCCTTCATCATGGGACGCATGGCCAAGGCCGCGTTTGAAGGCGGAGCAGGGGGAATCAGGGCAAACACAGCTGATGATGTGAATGAGATTAAAAGTGTCGTTGACCTTCCAGTGATAGGTCTTTGCAAGAAGGACTACATTGACAGCGATGTCTACATCACGCCCACCATGGTTGAGATTGACCAGATGGTTGCCTGCGGCTGTGAGATAGTTGCCATGGATGCCACAGACAGGATGCATCCGAACAACATGAGCCTGGATGAGGTGTTTGCTAAGGCAAGAAAAGCATATCCTACGCAGCTTTTCATGGCAGACTGCTCAACGCTTGAGGAATGCCTTCATGCTCAGGAAATAGGCTTTGACATTGTAGGAACAACGATGAGAAGCTATACCCCTGCTACCAAGGGTGTGAAGATTCCGGATTTTGATCTCTTTGTGCAGCTTAAGAAAAAACTGAAGGTTCCCTTCATCGCCGAGGGCGGAATCTGGGAACCTTCCGAAGCTAAAAAAGCCATTGAATGCGGAGCCTTTGCCGTTGTGGTAGGCTCTGCAATCACAAGGCCTCAGCTGATTACAAAGCGCTATGCTGAAGCACTTGCTAGCGCTTGTCCTTGTCAATGAACTCAAGACAGACTACTGACAGAGTTGCGAACAGGGCGATGACCATCAAAAAGGCCAGCCACATCCGAGCTATGTTGTCCTCAGTAAATGCATAGTTTGGATTCTGTGTGGCCTGAGCTGTTGTGTACTGAAGATAGTCTCTGACCCTATCCCTTCCTATGGCGTTGATGACGTCCTTGACCTTGACCTTGAAGATTGTGATCTTCTGATCTTTCATCGCCTCGTACTGAGGATCGCTTTTGATGACTTGGATTATGGCGTTGACGATAACCTTCTTATCAACGTTATAGTCTTTCAGTGTGTCTTTGATCTTCTTTCCTATGTCGTTTGTGCTCAGAAGCTTGACCACATTGTCATTCTCATCGTCATTGAGCATCACCATAAGCTCGTCAAGGGTGAAGGCCACCTCAAGATCGTTGTTCTCCATCTTCACAAGTGTGTTCCACGCAGTGACCATGGGCCTGTTGTTGTAGTCAGCCTGGGCTGCGATGCAGCGGACTCCATAGTGGGAGATCATGAGCTTTGAAATGCTGTTGCTCCATGCAGGGAGCTGGAAGATTCCGCCTGAGAAGACAAGCTGTGCAATGAGGATGAACGGCATGATGGACATGGCCGTTGTGGTGTTATGGACAAGTGTAGATATCCAAAGCGATATCATGTCTGCTGAATAGGAAATCAGAAATACCGTGACTCCAACATCCACCATCATCCAGTTCGAAAAAAGTCCTTCCTTGGGGAACTTGATTCCCATCATCTTGCATGTGTAGATAGTCAGAACAGTCTGAACCAGACATAAAAGAGCCTGATAAATCATGTGAGACACAATGTAGGAGGAGATGTGAAGTCCTGAGCGGTGTTCTCTTTTGATGATTTCACGTTCACGGCAGATGACCTGAATCGAGTTGAAGAATCCGTTCCAGATTGCAATGCAGGAGAGGGCAAGTGCACCTTTGAGAGTTCCCTCCATTGTGACGAAGAAGTCACGTCTGACGACAAGGGACACAAGACCTGCGATGACAATTGCCATGGGAAGAACCTTCCAGTCGTTCTGATAGACAAAGAGTCTCATGAATTTCACAAGGTAGATTCCGATCTGCTCGAATCTTCCTCTGTGTCTGATTTTTCTTGTTGCGCTGTTCTCAGCCATTTGCCACCTCCTTGTTCTGCTCTGTAGCGTACTTCAGGACAAACTCATCGGCCCGTCCTTCGCCACCTACGGAAGTGGAGTTGATTGACTGTACGATCTTCTCCATGCTGTCTTTTCCGAAGAAAGATCTTGCTTCATCAATTTCACCGAAGAATGCAAGGCGTCCGGTTCTGTGGCTGTCCTTTGCAAGGACTATGACATCGTCAAACAGGTCAATGACTCTGTCAGGAGTATGGGTGATGACAATGACGATCTTACCCTGGTCTGCAACGGACCTGAGCTGAGTCATAAGCTCTCGGGCCATGACACCGTCAAGGCCTGAATCAGGCTCGTCAAGGATGAAGAGGGAAGGGTTGGAAAGAAGTTCCATGGCAATGGAGAGTCTTCTCTTCTGGCCGCCTGACAGCTTGTCCACAAAGTGTGTCTTGCTGGGAGTAAGGCCGAAGATCTCCATTACCTCATTGACGCGGTCCCTTCTTTCCTTTGCATTGACGTTGGAAGGAAGGCGAAGCTTCGCCGTATCCAGAAGGGTATGCTCGATTGTGTCCTTTCCGCGGATGAGGTTCTGCTGTGGAACAAAGCCTACCTCATAGATCATCTTGCGGTATTTCTCGTAGACATTGGTTCCGTTAAGAATCACATCCGCCTTTGCTTTCTCGTAACCGATAATGGCATTGAGCAGTGTCGTCTTTCCGGCACCTGAACCTCCGAGAAGAAGAACCATCCTACCCGGTTTGATGTAGAAGTTGATGTCTCTGAGAAGATACTTCTTGTGGAAGAACTCCATGACGGTCCTTTCCTGGATTCCTACTGCAAGGCCGTTGTCCATCTTGTTGATGATGTGCCTTCCGGATGCCATATCTATGGCGTCCTTCTTCAGATCCTCAACCTTCATGGACGGAACTAGCTTCTTGCTGAGACCCCAGTAAATGGCTACGGGACCACCCAGAGCGAGCCATGCCACAATCCAGAGCTTCGTTGTTTTGTAGACCTCCACAAGTCCTGCATAGATTCTGATTTCATAGATGAGTACTATCGTAACCAGGGCCAGTACGGCAAAGTATACGATAAGAGCCATAATCGGCGATTCGATGTAGTCACCCAAGAAGTTTATGAGAAACAGCAGGAAAGTGGAAACTGTCAGAATGCGTCCTTCTTCCTCTCTGTCCGCACATTTTGCGAGTTGGTAGGCACGTGCAAACGGGATGAAAGCCCAAAAGGATTTAACGCCGGATTTCTTGAACATTAAGAACAGACCTATTATCTCAAGAATTCCGAAGATACTGTAAAGACCCGTATACCCTGTAAACAGATATAGCAGAAGATCAAACCAGGTCTCTATTGTCGAACTGAAATACATTAATCGTTACTCCTCCATACAATCTGGTCACTGTTGTTCTGACCATTGTTATTCTGGTTGTTACCCTGACCATTATTGTTTTGAACATTGTTCTGGTTCTGGTCCTGGTTCCTGTTGTCATTGTGGTTTCTGTTTCCGTGGTGACGCCAGTAGTTGTTACGGCCGTGGTGCTGGTTGTTCTGACCGTTGTTTTGGTTCTGGCCGTTGCCGTTGTTATTCTGGTTGTTACCCTGGCCATTATTGTTTTGACCATTGTTCTGGTTCTGACCATTATTGTTCTGGCCATTGCCCTGACCATTGTCATTCTGACCGTTGTTGTTCTGATTGTTGTCGTTTCTGCGGTCATCATTTCTGCGGTCATTGTTTCTGTGGTCGTTGTAGAAGCGAGGCTTGAGCTTCTTGGAATAGGAAACCAGCTCATTGTGATCAATCTTATCCACATCCGGCTTGTTTCCTGCCTTCTCAACAAGGTCAATGACGTTTTCATAGCAGTGGATGAAGTACTCGATTGACTTTACGATGGTGCTCATTCTTTCGCTGACATCAGAGTCATGCATGACGGAGGAGAATCCTGAGAATTCCTCGGAAGCATGGTTTGTGGCGTTTCTGACATCGCCGATGTAGTAGTAGGAGAACAGCATGTCTCTCAGAGCCTCTTGGTCCGGACAGAGAGTGTGTGCCTTGACCGTGTTAGGATCATCTGTGGTAAGCTCCTCGATTCTGGAGTTGGCATATGCCATCTGGTAAGCCTTTGAATCATCCATGTGAGGTACTCTGCCTCTTCCGAAGAACTTTACGTAGTAGTGGGAAATATCATCCAGCTTATACTTCTCAAACGGTTTGAAATCGTAATGGAGTTGCTGTAGTAGAAGAAACCTTTGTCGACAATGTCTTCAGGTGCGCGGGATTCAATCAGAGTCAGAGTCTGCTGCCAGAAACCTTTCTTGTATGCCCATTTGACAAGGTCGATGAATACTATCTCATCACTTTCGACAAGTGAGCCGTAGTCTTGTTTGATTCCGCTTACAATCATTTCAAAGAAACGTTCAACAAAAGTCTCGCCCTTGAATTCCTCAACAGCCTTCAAAACATCCCTGAGACTCTTGATTCCTCTCATGATGTCAGTGACATCGCACAATGAGATTCCGTAGTCGATGTTTCTCATTGCATAGAGTAGTTTCTCGATTTCGGGGTTTTCCAGGCCTGACTTGTGCCAGAAATCCAGAAGCATGTCGGTCTTGCCGTACTGCAGGAAGGCTCTTGTTCCGGAAACAAGGTCAGAAATTCCGAACTTGAAAGTATCATCTGAGATGACGGCAACTGCGTCTTCGGGGTTCTTTGTTGTTGTGATGACTTTTGCAACGCTTATGTTTGCATCAGGCATTGCCTTGATCAGGTTCATCAGGTTGATCAGAACAAATGTATCCGAAGCATCATCGCTCTGGACACAGATGTACAGTTCAATCTTGTTCTTTCCTTCCGCGATTATTTCGTTCATGATTTTTGTGAAATTCTCGATGAAGGTTCCTTCCTCATCATCCTTGGCAACAGGGATGAATCTGATTTTGACTCCTTCGTTTGCCTCAAGGAGCTCAAGCTTAGCCGAGCTTTTCATTTCGCCGTAAAGCTTCTCGAATGTCCATGTGATGAATCTGGATGGATCTGCCTTGGCCTCAGGGACGGCTTCCTTCAGACCGTTTATGAAGGAATCACGCAGGTTCGCATCCTGCATCAGATGATCGAAGAAGCGGTTGTAACGTGTTGTCTTGTCCGAGTTGTCATCGCTGTAGAAGAATTTCTCCACAAAGGCATTCACTTTGGCCTTCTCATCATCGTTTAAGAGCTCCTGGATATCCTGCTCCTCGACGTTGACCTCATCAAGGTACTCGGCAAGTCTGTATCTTAACAGGCTGTATGTGGACATGTCCTTGACGCCGGAGGCATAGAAGGAGCTTCCTTCCTTAAGAAGAAGAGACTTCAGTCCGTCGCCCTCGTCAAATGTGGACTTGGAACCGAATGTGACAATCTCATCGATGACATGATGTGCAAGTACATACTTACAGCTGGCTTCAGCGGAGAGAAGGGCGTCACAGTATGAGACTTTGTCATCTTTTTCGCTGTAATAGTAGCGAAGCTTTCCACCTGAAACTCCTCCGTAGAGGGAGGTGATCAGAATTTTGTGTGTTGTCATTAATTAGCCTCCTGCGTATTCGCGGTGTTGTTTTCGTTTATATGTGTATCATCCCATTTATCAAGCACGGTACGTCTGAACCAGATGCTCATGAAAAGGATGACGAAGAATGCAAGATAGTCGGTAATCACAAGACCGATCCACACTCCGGTTCTTCCCCAGATTCTGGAAAGAAGGAGCGTAAGAGGAATCAGAAATGCAAGTTGTCTTAAAGCAGAGTAAATCATCGTCAGATAGGATCTCTTTGCAGGCGGGAAGCACTGTGAAAGAGAAATTGAGATTCCGTTTATGAAAAGAGAGATTGAGAGAATCCTGTACGCGTTGACTCCAAAAGTAAGCATCTCCTGGTTTGCACTTATCATACCAAGTGCAACGTTCGGGAAAAGAAGGAGGAACAGTCCCGTGACAGACGATATTATCGACGCAGTGATGCACGCAAGTCTCTGTGTCTGTGTAAATCGCTTTTTGTTCTTTGCTCCGTAGCTGTAGCCAAGAATCGGATTCATTCCGCGAGTTACTCCGAATATCGGAAGAATTCCGAATGTGCTGATTCTGGAGAACCCTCCATAGACGGAGATTGTTGCTGTTCCGTACTGGGCCACAATTTTGTTCACAATACCTGACACAATGGATGTGGTGGCCTGGGTGAGGGCAGAAGGAACTCCTACGGAAAGAATGTCCTTGAGAACTGCACCCTGAGGTTTGAAATCCCCGCGCCTGATCGGCAGGTTCTTTCTGTTGACATAGAAGACTCCGAAAAGTCCGATAAACATTGAAATAATCTGGGCGGTGCTTGAGGCAAGAGCCGCACCTCCGACTCCCATCTTGAAAACCAGGATGAAAAGCGGGTCAAGACCCAAAACAGTCAGACAACCTGCAATCTGGCAGACCATTGGAATGAGCATGTTTCCCGAACCCTGAAGGATGGAAAACGAAATCTGGGTAAAGATTGTTCCTATGGAAAGAAGACAGATGGTGCGGATATAAATCAATCCTGCTTCTATTACAGCAGCATCGTCAGTATAAAGGCCCAGATACCATCTGACTCCGAAAAGTCCGAAAAGAACCATTATTACCAGGGAAATCAGACCAAGAAGCATGCCGTTTGCCGCAGCTTTGGAGGACTTTTCCGGATGACCCTCTCCCAGGCTTCTGGAAATGCTGGAGTTGATACCGACTCCGATTCCGGTTGACATGGCGCCTGTAATCATCTGGATAGGGTAGGCTAAAGTAATCGCCGCAAGGCTGGCAGAGCTTATCTTTGCCACATATACTGAGTCGATGGTGTTGTACATTGCCTGCATCACCATTGCGACTACAGACGGAGCTGCCATCCTGAATAATAATTTCCCGATGGGGTCTGTTCCCAGACGGTCCTTGGCTAGTGTTTCACCCATAATGTAGAGAGTATAATAAATTTAGGTTTTAATATAGTTCTTTTTGAGTTATTTTACTGCTGAATCCAGCGGAGACTTCTAAGACACTCTTCGACTCTGAAAATGGCATCATCAAGCCTGCGGCCAGCATCGGAGAGCCTTGACTGTACCAGGATGTCTGCAAAGAAATTATCCATCAGGTCAAAGATGGTCAGAAAGTCCCCGATGTTTATGTCCAGATTCATCTGAATATCCCTCAGTTCCCTGCAGAAGTTCTGAAGGTCCAACTTGGCATGGTAGACAGCATCTTTGGCGCGGCTTATCTTGTAATGCTTTGCCAGAGAAACAAATGATCCGCCTCCCAGAAGGTCCCAGATTCCAAATCCCTTTGCTCCTGAGATGTGACTTCTGGCTTCTTTGAGAGATATTAGTGCTCTTTCGCCCGCCGTTATGGCTTCTTCCCTTTCCCTGTCGTAATCCATGACTCAAATATACATCAAAACCGATGAAGAAAAAACAGATTGTGCATTGTACTGTTAATAGGTAAAATTGTCCCCGAGGCAATTTTTATGGAAAAGAAAGCACTGGACCGAAATTCTCTGATTGTCAAGTTCGCAGCAATAGGGCTTTCTGTCAATCTGATTCTTTCAGTTTTAAAGATTACTTCCGGTTTTGTGATAGGGTCGCGTGCAATCACACTTGACGGTATAAACAGCCTTACGGATTCCGTCTCATGCGCTTTTATCATAGTCTCAGCTCTTCTTGCAAAAAAGCATGCCGATAAAGTCCATCCGTTCGGATACGGGCGTTTGGAGTATGTTTTCTCCCTTATGTTCGCCATTCTCATCATGTACTTCGGCGTAAGGTCCATTGTTGAGGCAATCAAGGATATAATCGAAGAATCTACTCTGCCGAATTACGGAATCGATACCATCATCCTCATGATTGTGTCATTGGCTTCAAAGATATGCTATGGCCTTGTTGCCCGAAAAAAGGGAAAGGAAATCCGCTCTCCCAGCCTCATCATGTCCGGAGTTGACAGTATCGGCGATTCACTTGCATCGGTTTCCATACTTGTCGGAATGCTGATGCAGAAGATTTTCTCCATCGGTATCGAGAATTACCTTTGCATACTCATCGCCATCATGATAATCCGTACGGGATATGAAATGATGCATGAGTGCTTCAACAAGATTCTTGGAATGCGCGTGGATCCTGAATTCGGAAAGAAAATCCGCACGATGATCATAATGCAGGAGGGCGTTCTGAATATCGCGAACCTTGTGATTCACGACTATGGAGAGGGGACTTACATAGGATCTGTGGACATACAGGTGGACGAGAATCTTACGGCATTGCAGATTAGCAGGATCTCTGCTGAAATTAAGGCAAAGGCTATAGAGATGGGCCTTAATCTGACATCCGTCGGAGTCAATGCGGTAAACCTCAGTTCCCATAGGGCTGAGAACATCCGGGACAAGGTCCTTCTGCTTGCAACAAGACATAAGAGCATAGATCGAATCGAGTCACTTAACGTGGATCTGGAACTGAAGAGCCTGTCTTTTTCTGTTGTTCCCGAGTTCGATGTTCCCGACATGGAAGAGGACTTGAAGAAATTCGAAAACGAAATAAGTAACTCTTTTCCTGATATGAAGGTGGATATTTCTTTGTCAGTTAACTCGGACTGACAGGGAATATGGAGGTTTCTGATGCTGTTGTCTGTTTTTTCACCGCTTTGGATTATTCTTTTCGGAGTGGATGCCGTGTTGACCGTGATTATCACGCTTCTTCTGAAAAACAAGACCATTGACGAAAAGGCACGCTTCATGACGGCTTTGGCTGTGTTCAATCTGCTGTACTGGGTGTTCTACAAGTTCATGCTGGCAAAGGAACCGACCTTTATTTTCAGGCCTATCATGGAGCTTCCTTTCCACCTTTGCAACATCAATTCAATACTGATTCTTTTCGCCCTGAACACTAGAAAACCTGCTCTTCTGAACTTCTGCTACTGCTGCGGAATACTTGGGGCCTTCATGGCAATGGCCGCACCGGATCCTGAGTTTGTGAACATACCACTTTTTTCTGGTATAAAAGGTTATGGTTACTGGTTTTATCATCATATTATCGTCATTCAGAGCGTCCTTCTGGTTTCCTCCGGATTCTACCGTCCGAGCTATAAGGAAGTTCCAAAAAGCGCGCTGATTCTTGTGTCCATTTATTTTGTGATGTTCCTGATAAATCTTCTTCTTCGTACCCTGACAGGTGTCCCTGTGAACTACCTGTATTCATTCGGCCTTCCGGGCAATCCTGTTGTAGAAAAACTCTACCATATTTTGCCTGTGTATCCTCTTTATCTTGTTCCTGCCATCATCCCGACTATCGGACTCTGCTACGGGCTTGTTGCGCTTGGAAGAATAGGTAAGGGCGGAAAAGATACCATTCACAGCTGAAAAAAGCGTCTGACAGCAACATTTTTTATATCATAGGTATTCCTCAAAAACCCTTCTCTTTGATACAATGGGTCAAACATTTCTATGCGTAGAAACGTAAATGGAGGAAAATAGAATGAAAAAGACTTTGATCGTTCTTATGGTCGCTCTCCTTGCCGTCTCCGCAGTTTTCGCAAACGGAGCAAGTGAGGCTAAGGCAACCAAGTCCGGTAATTTCCACATCGGAATCGTCACAGGTTCTGTCTCCCAGTCAGAGGATGACCGCCGTGGTGCAGAGGCTTTCCAGGCTCTTTACGGAGAGGACATGGTTAAGCTCGCTATCTACCCCGACAACTTCACAGAAGAGCTCGAGACAACAATCCAGACAATCGTCAACCTTTCTGATGATCCTCAGATGAAGGCCATTGTTGTCAACCAGGCTGTTCCGGGAACCGCAGAAGCTTTCCGCCAGATCAAGGAAAGAAGACCTGACATCATCTGCCTCGCAGGTGAGTCCCACGAAGATCTTCCTGTCATCGGTGGTGCAGCAGACCTCGTTTCAAACAACGACTTCGTTTCAAGAGGTTACCTCATCATCAAGACCGCTCACGATCTCGGATGTGACACGTTCGTACATATCTCATTCCCGAGACACATGGCTTATGAGACAATGAGCCGCCGTGTCGCCATCATGAGAAAGACCTGTGAGCTTCTGGGAATGAAGTTCGTCCTTGAGACTGCTCCAGATCCGACAACTGACGTTGGAATCGCCGGTGCTCAGGCTTACATTCTCGAGAAGGTTCCTGAGTGGGTCGAGAAGTACGGAAAGAACGCAGCTTACTTCTGCACAAACGACGCTCATACAGAGCCTCTGCTCAAGCAGCTTCTTGCTTACGGCGGATACTTCGTCGAAGCTGACCTTCCTTCCCCGCTCATGGGATATCCTGGAGCTCTGGGAATCGATCTCTCAGCTGAGGCAGGTGACTTCGCAGCTATCCTGAAGAAGGTTGAGGATGCAGTCGTCAAGGCTGGCGGCGCAGGCAAGTTCGGAACATGGGCATACTCCTATGGTTACACTGTTTCCGCAGGTCTCGCACAGCATGCAAAGAACGTCATCGAGGGTAAGAGCCAGCTCAAGGACATCGATGATCTTTCAAGCGCATTCGCACAGTTCTCACCGGGAGCCAACTGGAACGGAGCTAACTACACCGATGCTACAACAGGTGTCAAGCAGGGCAACATCTTCCTTGTTTACCAGGATACCTACATCATGGGCAGAGAGGGTGACAAGTATATGCACGCAACAGAGACTGAGGTTCCTGAGTGGGCATACACAACAAAGTAATTTATCTCTGATGATTACTTACGCAGGAAGGGGCGACCCTTCCTGCTGTGTTGCGGAGGGCAGAGGTTTTCTCTGCCCTCTACATCACATAGATTCATAAATGCAATAGGGGAAAACTATGAGCGATAAAAAGGCGCCTCTGCTTGAAATGAAGAATGTCAGCAAAAGCTTTTTTGCCAACAACGTCCTTCAGGACATCAATTTCAAGCTTGAGGAAGGTGAAGTCCTGGGTCTGGTCGGTGAGAACGGAGCCGGGAAAAGCACATTGATGAAGATCCTCTTCGGTATGACCGTGATCAAGGAAACCGGAGGCTACGGCGGAAGCGTCCTCATCAACGGAGAGAAGGTTCAGTTCGATTCTCCGTTCGACGCCCTGAAGGCCGGAATAGGAATGGTTCATCAGGAATTCTCTCTTATTCCCGGTTTCACAGCAACGGAAAACATTCTTCTGAACAGGGAACCGGAGAAGGTGAGCGTGGTATCCAAGGTCTTTGGTTCCAGACTGAACACTCTGGACCGCAAGAAGATGGATGAGGAAGCTTCTGAGTCAATCGATAAGCTAGGCGTCATGATTGACAAGAACATGGTTGTGAACCAGATGCCTGTCGGTCACAAGCAGTTCACGGAGATTGCCAGAGAGCTCAGCAAGAAGCAGCTTAAGATTCTGATTCTTGACGAGCCTACAGCCGTTCTTACAGAAAAAGAAGCCGACGCACTTCTTGAGTCCATCCGCGGAATGTCAAAGCGCGGAATCGCCGTCATCTTCATCACTCACAGACTTCATGAGATTCTGGATGTCTGCAACAAAGTTCTGGTCATGAGAGACGGTGTCATTGTCAAGGAAACCGCGGCATCGGAGACCAACGTCGATCAGATCACAAAATGGATGGTCGGAAGAGACAACACCGCATCTGCCAAGGTCGGAGCCGGCAGAGCCCGCCTTTCAGAGCAGGAATCAGAAGTCATCATGTCAATAAAGAGACTCTGGGTCGATATGCCAGGTGAGACTGTCAGAGATGTTTCTCTTGACGTCTTCAACGGTGAGATTCTTGGAATCGGCGGCCTTGCAGGACAGGGCAAGCTCGGAATTCCGAACGGAATCATGGGCCTTTATGAGTCCGGCGGAAGCGTTAAATTCGACGGAAAGGATATTCCTCTGAACCATCCGAGAAAGTGCCTGGACAGCCAGATTGCATTCGTGTCCGAGGACAGACGCGGAGTAGGTCTTCTTCTTGACGAAACCCTTGAGTGGAACATCGCATTCCCTGCAATGCAGATTCATAACAAGTTCCTCAAGAACTACCTCGGCGGCCTTATCAAATGGAGAGACGATAAGGCAATTCAGGAAATCACCAACAAGTACATTGATTCTCTTCAGATCAAGTGCAGCCTGGGTTCCAAGCAGCTGGCAAGAGAGCTTTCCGGCGGAAACCAGCAGAAAGTCTGCCTTGCAAAGGCATTTGCCCTTGAGCCAAGGTTCCTGTTCGTCAGCGAGCCCACCAGAGGAATAGATGTTGGAGCCAAGGCCCTTGTTCTTGATGCCCTGAAGAAATTCAACAGGGAAAGCGGGGTTACGGTCGTCATGATCTCTTCCGAGCTCGAGGAGCTCCGTTTCATATGCGACAGAATCGCAATTGTTTCCGGTGGAAAGATTTCCGGAATTCTTCCTGCTGACCGACCTTCTGAAGAGTTCGGAAAACTCATGATTAGCAACGTCAGGTAAAGGAGGGGGATATGTCTGAACTTACAAAATCAAGCGGAAATCCTATTGTTGATAAGATCAGAGCCTTTGCAAGGTCCTTCGGCCTTCCCAGACTGATCATTGCAGGATTCCTTCTTCTGTTATTCATAATGGCTCCGTTTGTAGGCGCCAATTTCTTCACACAGCTTAGCAACACTCTGAACCGTTTCAGCTGGAACGCTGTTCTAGTTCTTTCAATGGTTCCGATGATCCACTCAGGATGCGGACTGAACTTCGGTCTTCCTCTCGGAATCATCGCCGGCCTTCTTGGTGGAACCATGGCCATTGAGGTCGGAGCCACAGGCTTTGCAAGCTTCTGGGTTGCGGTTTTGTTCGCAACACCCTTTGCACTGGTTCTGGGAGGTCTTTACGGCTTTCTCCTGAACAAGATCAAAGGCGGAGAGATGATGATCGCCACATATGTCGGATTCTCGTCAGTTTCCCTTATGTGTATGATGTGGCTTCTTCTTCCGTATCACAGCCCGAACATGGTCTGGGGTTATGCCGGAAAGGGTCTGAGAACAACAATCTCCCTTGAAGGTTATTACAACGGCGCTCTTGCCAACTTCCTTCAGATCAACATCGGACACCTCTCGATTCCGGTCGGAACGCTTCTGTTCTTTGCTCTTCTGGCCTTCGGTATCTGGGCATTTCTGCACACCAAGACCGGAACTGCGATGACTGCGGTAGGATCCAACCCCAACTTCGCAAGGGCTGCCGGTATCAACATCGACAGAACAAGACTTTTAAGCGTAATCCTTTCCACATGGCTCGGAGCAGTAGGAATTCTGGTTTATGAGCAGGGCTTCGGATTCATCCAGCTTTATATGGCTCCGTTCAACATGGCTCTGCCTGCGGTTTCAGCCATTCTGATCGGAGGTGCTACGGTCAACAAGGCCACAATCACCAACGTGATCATCGGAACGTTCCTGTTCCAGGGTATTGTCACAATGACACCGACAGTCATGAATTCAATGATTCACATGGATATGAGTGAGGTCATCAGAGTCATCGCCTCCAACGGAATGATTATCTACGCCCTCACAAGAAAGTCGGAGGTGTCCAGATGAAAGAAAAGAGCTTTGCTTCAAAAATCTGGAACCTGTTCAGGAACAACTCCGTTCCGTTCATGTTCATAATCATCTGTGCAGTCTGTATTCCTATCTCAGGCTTCTCATTGAACTACCTTCTTGCCGAGATCATTACAAGAATCGCCAGAAACAGCTTCCTGATTCTGAGCCTTCTGATTCCGATCATGGCAGGTATGGGTCTGAACTTCGGTATGACTCTGGGTGCCATGGCAGGTGAGATTGGTCTGATTCTTGTCTCCGACTGGCAGATCTGGGGAATTCCGGGCATGGTTCTTGCAATGATCATCTCAATCCCCATTTCAGTGCTTTTGGGAGTCATCTGCGGAAAGATCATGAACCTCGCCCGCGGAAGAGAGATGATTACCGGATACATCATGAACTACTTCATCAACGGTATCTACCAGCTGATTGTTCTGTACGCCATGGGCGCCATCATTCCGATTGTGCACTCAAGCATCATCCTCCCCAGAGGATACGGTATCAGAAACACCGTCAGCCTCCTTTCAATGAGACAGTCTCTTGATAACCTTTTGGCCATCAGGTTCGGCGGAATCAAGATTCCCGTCATGACATTCGCCGTTGTCGCACTGCTGTGTCTGTTCATCGTCTGGTTCAGAAAGACAAAGCTCGGTCAGGACATGAGAGCAGTAGGCCAGGACATGGAAGTTGCCAGAGCCGCAGGAATCGATGTTGAGAGAACAAGAATCATCTCCATTGTCATGTCCACTGTCCTTGCAGGATTCGGAATGATCATCTACCTGCAGAACATGGGTAACCTCTCAACCTATACCGCACACTCACAGATCGGTATGTTCTGTATCGCAGCCCTTCTTGTCGGAGGTGCATCAGTTGACCGCGCAAGCATCGGAAACGTATTCTTGGGCGTCACTCTGTTCCATCTGATGTTCATCGTCGCCCCCAGCGCCGGAACAGTCCTGATGGGAGACTCGATGATAGGTGAGTACTTCAGAGTCTTTGTCTCATACGCCGTCATCACGTTCGCACTTATCATGTACGAGACCAAAAAGCGCAGGACAAGCAGCCTCGCAGGCCGTGAGCTTGCACTTGCACAGAAGGAGGCCGACAAATGAAGATCAGCAAAAGCATGCTTTACAAGATTCTTACCGTCGTAGCCATTCTGATTCTGGCAGCTGTCATGATGATCATCGGCCGCGGCCATACCATCTACCTTGACAACAAGGCCTATGATGCTCAGTCGGGCTCATATCCTGCATACTACAGGACCGACATCGAGGTCAAAAACAACGAGGTCCAGAAGCTTTCTGCAAGAGAGCGCGGTTCTGCAACCTTCATGGGCCAGAGCGTCAAGATTACTGTCACCTACATGGAGACCAAGAACAGCCAGAAGCAGACAGAGACCTTCAGGATCAAGGTTCCGTACGGTTGGGACGGAATCATAATCAATCTTCCGGCTCTGCTTCACGGCGAGCCCAAGAGCGCCTACATGTCCCAGTTCATTGAAACACCCGTTGAGCCTTCCAATGCCGAGGAGGTGGTGGTCACTGACGAGTTCGTTGTGGGTGACATCTGATTTATCGCAAATAACAAATAACAACAAAATGGGCTGCTGCAATGATGCAACAGCCCCTTTTTTTCAAATTGGAAGGTTTTGCTAGGTTTGATAGGCCTGATAGGCGTGGTAGGCCTGGTAGGCTTGGTAGGCCTGATAAAGCTCCTGGGCTTGCTGGGCCTGATAAGCCTGATAAACCTCAGTCCTTACCCTCAGCCTTCTTCATAATCCACGGAAACAGGAATGTGATGTAGAACATCTGAAGAAAGCATGTCAGAACTGTTCCGACAGGTCCTGAAATCCACTTCTTCAAAAGAGTGTTCAGAATAAAGCTCACAGCATAAAATCCCATGATGCCGAAGACTCCTCGTGAGAACCTTCTTTCCATCTTGATATCAGTGGAAAAACCGACAAACCTCTTTTCAAGAATCCATCCGATCAAAAAGGCCGACACCCAGCCGACAGCCTTGAAAGTGTCATTGGCCATCTTGGCTCCGTCGACGATTATCTTGCCGTTTGCGTCGTAGTCCACAGGGTAGGACTTGAGCGCTGCATAGAGACCAAGAGCTAAAACAAGGACAAGGCCGATACAAAGTACGAGCCTATCTTTTTCAGGATTTTTGCCAAGCCAGATAGTGAGCTTTAAAGTCAGCCACATGACAAGAAGACTAGCAGCCATTCCGATAAGAACATCCTGAGGAGTGTGGACGCCTAGGAAGGTCCTGCTTAGAGCAACTAGGGCTACAATCACATAAAGCATTATCCTTAAAGCTTTTGAAAAGCTTTTTTCATACATGGCCGTTCCACCGAACAAGGTTCCTGCGTTCATGGTGTGTCCGCTGGGGAAGGAATAACCTGTTGCTGTGGTAAGGGCATCTCCGTGCGGAATGATTCTGGGGTCTCTTATCCAAGGTCTGTATGCACACACGGTTATTTTCATAAAGCCGTTTGCAATGCGGTTTCCGCTCCATCCCATCATGAGATAGGTACCAAGGTCTTTGCTGATACACCAGTAGATGATGGCCAGAATCACAAGAGTTGTGTTTATCTCGCCGAAGAATGTCATCTTCTTCATGAAGTCGATGAAGAAGAATCCGTGGCCGTTTCTGAAGGCCTGCTGTAATAAAAGAAAATTCATATCCATGTGTCTAAGGATATCCTTTTTTCAACCAAAGTTGTATCCTTATCGAAAAATGCCATGTAGGGATGGGTAACACATGAAAAGAACAATCGGAACAGTTATTTCTGCAATCATTATCATCGCAATGATAGCCGCATCTTTGGTTTTAAGTGATATGTCTTTGTCACAGCTTCAGATAAAGACACTTAAGACACTGATAATCATCTGCGTTTGCAGCATGGCTTATTGCTTTATAGTAGGCGAGATCACACGGAACAACTCCCAGATGGATAAGCTCTGGAGCATACTTCCTATTGCCTATACATGGGTAATTGCCGCCAACAGCGGTTTCAAGACAAGGGTCACAGTCTTTGCGATGGTAGTTACAGTCTGGGGAATACGTCTTACGGTGAACTTTGCAAGAAAGGGAGCCTACAGCATTAAGTTCTGGACAGGTGAAGAGGATTACAGATGGTCTATTCTCAGAAAGAATCCTGTTTTCAGCAATAGAATTGTCTGGGCTTTGTTTGACCTGTTTTTCATCGCCTTTTATCAGAACGCACTGGTACTTGCCATATGTCTTCCGGCGCTGGCAGTGATGGAGTCTTCTGTGGCATTCAGCTATCCTGATGCAATTGCCCTTATCTTTGCAGTGTCCTTCCTTATTCTGGAGACTGTCGCCGATGAGTATCAGTGGCTGTATCATCAGACAAAGAAGAAGCAGCTTGAGAAGGTCGGCTCGCTGGATAAACTTCCTGAGCCGTTCAACCTCGGCTTCAACACTCTGGGCCCATGGGGATATATGAGGCATCCGAATTATCTTGGAGAGCAGGGTATCTGGATGAGCCTTTATTTCTTTGCCATAGGGGCAGGTGTTGCCCGTTACGGAATCTTCCATTGGTCCATGGTTGGACCTCTTCTTCTGATCTTCCTGTTCATGGGAAGCTCAACGCTCGGAGAGGCCATCTCATCAAAGAAGTATCCGAGATACAAGGACTACATCAATCAGGTTTACAAATATATCCCGATTCATAAGTTTGACGCTTCAAAATAAGGTATAATCTCAGCATGTCTAAAACAATCAGAAAGTCATTACTACTTGTTTTATTAATCTGTCTTGCCATAGCTGTGCTTCTTGCAGGATGTAAAAGCACTTCAGTCAATACCAAAGAGGAGATAGTTCTCCAGATAGAAAAGGAAGGTCTTACTCATTTCGGCAATGTAAAGCTGAATATGAGAACCCGCGACTTCTTCAGAGAGACGGATTTTGAATACGGTGATGCCGTAAGAGTCCGCTTTTTGGATTATGATATGGTGGTGCCAATTGTTTCGGCTTTCTCCCTTCTGGATATCGGACAGACGGGTCTGGATGCGGAGGATCTTAACCCGGAAGGCCTTTCCGAACAGATTCTTCTATTTATAAATCTGGATGATTTTGCGACAAACTACGGAATTGCGACAAAGACTGTGTATGATGACGGTTCGTGGGAATGGTTTCCGTGTGAAGGAATTGAATTCCCAATAGATGTCACTCTGACTATGGAAGAGAAGGGGGCCTTTCCGGAGTTCTCAGGACCTCCGATGGTAGTCTATACCTCCCGCTCAGCTTATGAAGATCTTGACGATTACGGCTTTACGAATATCCGCATGGTCACCACGCCCGGCTTCGGAAACTGTTTCTACAGAGGGTGCAGCCCGATAGATGATAAGTTCAACAGAAACAAATACGCAGATGCCCTTTTGGATGATATCGGTGTGGATATCGCCATTAATCTTTCAGATTCGAAGAATAAGGCCGAGGCTTTTGAAGGATACTTTGAAACATATTATTCCCACATGGACATTTTCTTCAACGAAGTGGGTGTGGACTACTTGCAGCCCTCTTTCAAGAAAGCTTTTGCAGATGCTTTCAGGTACATTGCGGACAACCAGGGAGTCTACTATGTTCACTGTCAGCTCGGAAAAGACCGCACCGGAATATTCTGTGCCATTTTAGAGTCTCTGATGGGAGCAAGCGCTACTCAGGTCATCGAGGATTACATGCAGACCTTCCTCAACTTCTATGACATGGAGAAGGACAGCACAAAGTATAATGTAATTTCAGAAGCGAATATCTGTGTTGCAATGAGGGATCTGTACAATCTGGACTGTGATTTCAAGGATCTCTCAACCGAAAGGCTGCATGATGAGACGGTGAAGTTCCTCAAATCCGCAGGATTGACAGACGACGAGATCTCAAGACTCAAGAAAAACCTCGCCAGGGTGAGATAAACGTGGATCCTGTAAAGAAGAGACAACTCATCGGGAGTCTGATACTGACTCTGACAGCAGTAATCTGGGGAACTGCGTTTGCTTTTCAGCGCTCTGGTGTTGACAGAATAGAGCCCATAACTTTTACGGCATCCAGGATGACTCTTTCAGCAATTGCCGTAGGTCTTGTGGCTCTGCTTCAGAGAAAAACCGTCTCAGTTGACGTTTCAAAGCGCAAGGAGGCACGGTCCAACACAATCGCAGGCGGTGTGAGCTGCGGTTTCTTTCTGGCATCTGCAAGCATCCTTCAACAGATGGGAATAGTCTACACAAGCGCGGGCAAGGCTGGATTCATTACGGCCCTCTATGTTCTGATTGTGCCCGTAATCAGCATCATCTTTTTCAGAAAGAGATACAGCTTCATTGTCTGGATCGCCGTTGCCATGGGTGTAGCGGGAATGTATCTTCTGTGCATGACGGAAAGCTTCCGTCTGAATTACGGCGATACTCTTATCTTCTTCTGCGCTCTTTTATTCAGCGGCCACATACTCTGCTGCGGTTATTTCGGAAGCAAGGGAGATTCCATTCAGATTTCAGCAATCCAGCTTGTGATAACAGCCTTGATTTCATGGATACTTGCATTTCTGACAGAAAAGCCAAGCCTTCAGAGCATCGTTGATGCAATTATTCCCATCCTGTACTGCGGCATCATGTCAGGCGGAGTGGGGTATACTCTTCAGGTTGTGGGACAGAAATTCACAGATCCAACAGTTGCATCTCTTCTTATGAGTCTTGAGTCTGTGTTCGCCGCCATTGCCGGTGCCGTGATTCTCAAAGAGCGCATGACAGTGCGTGAGCTTCTTGGCTGCATCATCATGTTCATCGCCATAATAATCGTTCAGATTCCCATGCCGAAAAAACACGTTTAATAAATTGTCGAAATAGATATATAATACCATCGGGAAAACATATTCTATCCGGAGGGAACGGGATGGACGTAGGTATCATTGAAAGAGACCCAGAGAGGCTGTCAAGAAAGAAATATGCTCTGATTCTGTGTCTGGTGGGACTTGCTATCAATGTCATAGGTGTTAGGATTGTCCGTCTTACAGGCATTCCGCTTTATCTTGATAACATCGGAACAATCTTGTCAGCAGTCCTGGGCGGTACCATCCCGGGAATTGCTGTAGGTTTTTTCACCAACCTCATCAACGCCATAGGCGATGGAGAGACCGCTTATTACGGTTGTCTTTCCGTAATGATTGCCATAGCTTCGATTATTTTTGAGCGCAAGGGTTTTTTCTCATTCAGAAAGCCGCTGAAGCTTCTTGTGGTGATAGTGGTGTTCGCTCTAATAGGCGGAGCTTTAGGCTCTGTTCTGACCTGGGCTCTTTACGGCCTGAGCTTCGGAAGCGGAATCTCCGCACCTCTTGCCCATAAATTCTACGAAGCAGGAAAGTTTTCCATGTTCTGGTCTCAGTTCGTCGCCGATGTCATCATCGATCTGGCAGACAAGGCCATAACCGTTCTTATTGTGACAGCAATTCTGAGCCTTCTTCCGGAAAAACTCAGAAAGCAGCTGTTTTTCGCTGGATGGAGACAGACTCCGCTTTCGGATGAAAAAATCGCCGAATCGGAGAAAAAGCAGTCCAACAGATTCTCGTTGCAGTTCAAGATCATTCTCCTTGTGGCAAGCGCAATGCTGATTGTCGCAGGTGTCGTCACAGGAATAAGCTTCATCCACTACAGAAGGGCTGCCATCCAGGAGCAGATCAATCTGGCAGAAGGTGTTGTCAGCGTGGCTGCAAAGGCTGTTGACGGAGACAAGGTTGACTACTACATCGAGAAAGGCTTTGATGCTGAAGGATATGATGCCATCTACCAGCGCTTTTTTGATCTTGCCAATAGCTCCGAGAATGTCCAGTTTGTCTATGCCTATCAAATCCGTGAGGACGGGTGTCACGTTGTTTTTGATGCAGACACTCCTGAACTGGAGGGCTCCGCACCAGGAGAGCTTGTAGAATTTGATGAAGCATTCTTGAATGTTCTACCCTCGCTTCTTGCAGGCGAACATATTGACCCGATCATCTCAAACGAGAAATACGGCTGGCTTCTTTCCGTCTATGAACCTGTCTTTGACAGCGCAGGAAAATGCAAATGCTACATCGGTGTTGATATCAACATGAATCAGATTACAATTGACGGCTACCAGTTCCTTGCCAGAGTAGTATCTCTGCTTGTGGGCTTCTTCCTGCTGATTCTTGCCATCACAATCTGGCTTGCCGAGTACAATGTCATCCTCCCAATCAACGCCATGTCCCTCTCAACCGGACATTTTGCATACGACAGCGGATCTGCCCGTGAGGAGGCCGTTGAAAGCCTGCGCGAGCTGGACATCAAGACCGGAGATGAGATAGAGAACCTCTATCACTCCGTCACCAAGACGACCGAGGATATGGTTGCCGCCATTGAGAACGAGGAACATCAGAAGCAGGTTGTCACCAAAATGCAGAACGGTCTGATTCTGGTTCTTGCAGACATGGTCGAAAGCCGTGACGAATGCACCGGCCAGCATGTCAGAAAGACAGCCGCCTATACCGATGTCATCATGCGCGAGCTCAAGAAGGAAGGCGTTTACACAGATAAGCTGACAGACGCATTTGTTTCTGATGTGTTTAACTCTGCACCTCTTCATGATATCGGAAAGATCAAGGTCTCCGATGTCATTTTGAACAAGCCAGGGAAACTCACAGATGAGGAATTCGAGATTATGAAGACCCATACCACAGCAGGTTCCGAGGTCATTGAACACGCC
Source organism: uncultured Spirochaetaceae bacterium (assembly GCA_900321635.1). Classification (GTDB taxonomy): domain Bacteria; phylum Spirochaetota; class Spirochaetia; order Sphaerochaetales; family Sphaerochaetaceae; genus UBA9732. The sequence continues at coordinate 36,359 of ONWV01000016.1, forward strand.
ATGCGTCTGGTCTCTGAAAAGGATTCAGCATACCTCAAGGAAGCAAATAACCTTGCCCTGTACCACCATGAGAAGTGGAACGGAACAGGATATCCCATGGGCCTTAAAGGGGAACAGATTCCGCTTTCAGCAAGAATCATGGCCGTGGCTGATGTCTTTGACGCCCTTGTGTCCGTGAGAAGCTACAAGAAGAGTTTCACCTTCGAACAGGCTATGGACATAATCAAGGAAGGTTCGGGCACGCACTTTGATCCGGCGATTGTAAAAGCCTTTGTAAATGCCAGCGATCAGGTCCGCAAGGTCATGAACACCAACATGGCAATATGATGTCTTACACTGAGGCAACTAAGAGATCTGTCTCGCCCTTAATCGGAAGCTCTATGCGGAGTCCCGCTATCTGAAGAAGAATCTCCATACCTTCGATTCCGTAGGGGAGGTTGCGGTATGTGCTCTGCGGAATGAGAATACGACCGCCTTTGCGGATTTTACTGGCAAAGACATAAATCTGCTGGATGATGCTTTCAAGGTCACTGAAGGACTCGCTTTTGGAGAGATCAAGAATACCCTGTTCAAAGCTGTCATAGGCTTTGGAGATGGTATCTGAGTCCACAGTTATAGCTCCATCTGCTTTATTTGCGGTATCGCTGAATACAAGGGTGGCGCCTTTGCATCCTGCGTGCCTGATTATTCCTTCAATATCTGTTTTCTCCGGCTTCTGCACTTCCTTCGGAAGGTCCTGAAACAGGATGCGTGGGTATTTTGTCTCAAGAAGGTGTAGTAGCTCGCAGTCGGAGATTACCTGCCTTTCATCATCGCTGAGAAGATATACGGTTCCGCCTGCGGTCTCAAGGTTCTCTGTCCTTGCAAGGTAATCGGAACGTCCGATTCTGTCGAAGGAGCTTGAATAGTAGCTTTTAAGATGTGTGACAATCTGAAGAACCGGAGCAGACAGAACTGGTGTGTTCTGCATGATGATGAAGAACTTCATTGCACCGGTTTTTCTGACACGGTAGGGCTTTTGCGCATCCTCTTCGAATTTCTTAGGATCAAGATAGGAATCCAGGGCGACATCGGTCTCATGATGGCCGAAAATCTGCTCGACGTACTTTCTCTGCAACGCTCCTCCCATGGGGCGGCAGTTGACCTCGATCAGAACGGGGCCTTTGTCATCCACCATGTACTCGCCATGGATGGGACCGTATTTGATACCGATTGCATCCGCAACCTGAAGGGCATAGCGGACGAGTGAGGAGTGGCCGACCTCAAGACGCGGGACGCACATGCTGTAGTTGTATGCATTGGTTCCGTTTGAAAGACGCATTTTGCTGTATCTCCAGATGGATGTGATGCGGTGCTTCCCGTTGCATGAGGCTGTGTTGACGATGTATTCGGTTCCGTTGATTCGTTCCTGAATCAGGATGGCTATGTCTTCACCATCTCTTTTGACTCTGTTTGAGAGGCTCTTGCGAACGGCTTTGAGCATCTCGTCCTTGCCGCTGCAAAGGAACACTCCCTGGGTTCCGGCCCCGCGCACTCGTTTTACAACGACATCCTCCTGTCCGAGTTCATCGTAGTATTTTAAGGCTTCCTCTTCGGTTCTGACTACTTTTCCACGGATGTAACGAAGACCGTGTTCCTTCAGAGCCTGATGCATCGAGTCTTTTTCAGTCATTGCCTTGATCCTGTCGGCGCTGTTCCCGGTAAGTCCGAGATCACTTCCTAGCCGAGTGGCAAGCTCGACTCCGAACTCACTTCCCGCAAGGACCAGAACCGGGTCATAGGATTTGACAATCTGAAGGAGTTCGTTGTAATCAGGGGTCTCGGGGATGATTGTGTATTTGTTTCCCAGGTGGGCCTTGACCTGATCTCTTATGGCTCTCCAAAGCTTCAGCTCTTCTGAAGAAGCAGGGTAGTAGCCGTCAAGAAGAATGGGCTCATAACCTCTTGCCTTAACGTCATCTATGTAGTTGACACCTGTTGAGATATATTCGCAGATAATGATGTTTCTCTTCATGAAAGATTCTCCTGGTTTCTTCTGATTCTGATTCGGGTCTGGTTCATACCGACAATGTAAACGTATTCAACAGAGCTGGCAATCTTTTTGAGCATGAAGGCATTTGAACAGTTGCGCGTTGAAGCTGTCGATATGTCAAACGGCTTTCCCATGCTTCTGAAGTCCATGAGAACTTCCTCAGGATATATCTTCACAAGAATATCAAGCTCGTCGAGCGAGGTTTCTTTCTTCATGTTCATGGAATAGACACTCATTTCTTCGGCTGCGACAGCCACAAGGACGCTGAGAGTCTCATCAGACAGGTGTTTTTCACAGAAAGCCTGAAGACTCTGGCTGTTTTCAGCTATTGCCTGATTTTCCAGTTCAACGGATGCCTCATAAACCGGAATGTTGTCGGCTTCTTTCTCGATCAGCATTATTCCCTGGAACCTGCCAGGGTTCTTGCGGACTATGGAGAGATTTATGACGACAATAGATGCCAGCATAAGGATGGCAAGAACGGGGAATGTCAGCCAAAGGCCTGTGATGCCCATGAAGGAAGTCAGAATCAATGCTATGGGAATGATTCCGGCAAAGCCATCTATGATGCTGATTATCGTGGCATACATCTTTCTGTTGCTGACCTGGAAGTAGTACATGAACACAAGGATAAAGCCTCTGAACAGGAACATCATGGAGAAGATTCTGAGTCCCGATGCCATGGCATCTCTGTATGAGACATGCACATTATAAAGCGCCATGACAAGGTCCGGACAAAGCTCCAGAAAGGCAACAATTACGATATTTGCAATGAACTGGACTTTCATAACCGTTTTGAGAAGCTCTCTGACAGAGCCAAAGTCACGCTGTCCCTGAAGCGAAGAGGCTATAGGCATCATTGCTCCCACAATTCCTGCAATGAAGATTGAGGCAATTGAGACTGCCTGCATACACAGAGAGAAGACAGAGGCTCCGATTATCCCGGCCAAAGACAGGGATATGCTGTTGCAGAAAGAGATTTTCACACAGTATCCGAACTGGCTCATGGCCGGAGCCATGCCGCGTGTGGACACAGAGCCGATGCCTTTGAAATCTTTCAATGAAACCGGCTTGAAAGGGAAACGGACCTTGCCGAACACCACAGCGAAAAGAACCATCAGAATTCCGACCAGATAACCTATGATTGTGGCAAGTGAAGCCCCTTTGAGACCTGTTCCGACATAGCGGATGAAGATGTAGTCGATAACAAGGTTCAAAACGTTGGTCACCACGTTCAGCGTCATTCCGAAACCCGGCTTTCCCATTGCGGACAGGAAGTAGATGATTACCTGAAGCGGTATTATCAGAATACCTGAAATCAGAACATATCTCATGTAGGGAATGAAATCTATTATCAGTTCGTCATGAGGACAAAGAAAACGGCAGAGGGGATTAAGAAATGCGAGACCCAAAAGGCTGAAGAAAAGGCCAAGAGCAACCGATGACAGTAAAGTAATGCTCATTATCCGTCCGGCCTTTTCCATGTTCTGTTCTCCTGCATTTTTTCCGAAAAGCACAGAACCTCCTACACCGAGCATCGTGTAGATCATTGAGAAAACAAGCATCACAGGATAGCCTATGTTAATAAGTGTCATGGCATGTGTTCCAAGAACCCTTGAGACTACGATGCTGTCTACGAATTCACTGAGAGAAGAAGCGATTGTGCTCATGATTGTCGGAATCAGAAAAAGATAGAACTTGCGGTTGATTATTTTCCCATCGGTATTAATTGATGTCACTTGGCTCTTCCTTTAACGTACTTTACTTCTGTATTATAATACGTAGTTGCCTTTATAAACAGAGAGGATAGACGGATGAAAAACGAATATGTTGTTCAAAATTCTCAATGTCTTTACAAAAAAGATCTTGCACAAGGAGAAGAATAATGAAACGTTTCGAAGGATTTCAGAAGGGAGTCAATCTTGGCGGCTGGATCTCTCAGTTCAAAGAGTATGATGAAAATCATTTCAAGAACTTCATCACAGAGAAGGATATTGCCTATATTTCAAGCATCGGCTTTGACCATGTAAGAGTTCCTGTGGATTACAATGTCCTGGAAGACGAAGATGGCAACATAAAAGAAAGTGGCTTTATGTATCTGGAGCATTGCAGGCAGTGGTGTGAGAAATATGGTCTGAACATGCTCATAGACCTTCACGAGTGCTACGGATACTCATTTGACCCTCTGAAGAAGGACATGGACAGAAGAAAGTTCTTCTATGATAAGGCCCTTCAGGACAGATTCTTTTCTCTCTGGAAAAAGATAGCTGAAAGGTTCTGTATGTATCCGAATCAGGTTGCCTTTGAACCTCTGAACGAAGTTGTGCTCTTTGAAGTAAAGGATGCCTGGAATGAGATCCTTACGAAGTTTATAAAGCTCATAAGATCAATTGCTCCGCAAAGCTACATAGTTGTGGGAGGTGTCTTTTACAACAGCGTCATGACAGTCAAGGATCTGAACGTGCCTGTTGATTCAAAGATTGTCTACAACTTCCACTGCTATGAGCCGATAATTTTCACCCATCAAGGTGCTTACTGGCAGGAAAGTATGCCTTTGGATTTCAGAATCAGTTATCCTAAGACAGCGGAGGAGTACAGAAAGAAGCACATAGAAATCTACAAGGATACCGACGGAGCTGTCTTCATGGACGGAGTCAGTGAAATGGGTGAGGGTTTCTTTGAAAGAATCTTCGAGCCGGCCATAGAGAAAGCCAAGCGCGATAATGTTGCCCTCTATTGCGGAGAATACGGTGTGATAGACAAGGCTGACAACGATTCCAAGATCCTTTGGCTTGAGGATATCCACAAGGCCTTTAAGAAGAACAACATCGGAAGGGCTCTTTGGAATTACAAGGAAAAGGATTTCGGCCTTGTCGACAAAAGCTTTGAGTCAATCAAGCAGAGATTCATCAGCGTTTTATAATAAGCAAAAGGAGTTTGGTTTATGAAAAAGGTTCTTTGCATTCTGATCTGTGTATTCATTGTTCTTTCCTTCGCTTTCGGAAGTGCCGCAACTGAGGAAAGCGGAAAATCTGTGACAAGAGTATACTTTGCAGGACCGTTGTTCTCTCAGGCGGAGCGGGATTACAATCTCAAGCTCACCAAGCTTCTTGAAGACCACGGCTACGAGGTTTTTCTTCCTCAGCGCGATGGAATTGAGTTTGCCACCCTCCAGGACAAAACCCCTGAAGAGAAAAATAAGCTGCTGTTTGAAAAGGATGTCAGCGAGATTCTCAAGTCAGATGTGGTTTTCTTTGTCTTAGACGGTCGCGTTCCCGATGAAGGAGCCTGCGTTGAACTTGGAATCGGTTATGCCAACAACAAAAGATGCTATGGTGCAAAGACCGACACCAGATCCGCCGAACTTGATCTTGAATTGAATCCGATGATCAGAGGCTGTTTCATCAGGCTCTTTTCGAATTACGATGGAGAAAAGCTGTTTGAAGAGATAGACAGATTTCTTTCCGAGAATGAACTATGAGAAGAAGACTATATATGAGGAAGTTTCTTTTAATATCTTTGGTTTTTATTGTTTCAGCATCTCTTTTCGCATCTGAATTTCTTGAGTCGTTCACAAAGAAGGAATCATTTATTCCGGATCATGTCGTTCTTTCCAACGGAAATGACATGTACAGTTACGGCATTTCAAGAAACGATGACGATCAGCTTTCCTATTCATTCGACCTTCAGGTCGAGGCCCCTCTGTGGCATTTCAAATTTGATGCAAACGGCTTTACGAACAGAGGCTGGAGAGAAGGATGGGATGTGAGAAATCCCAATGTCAGATATACACCCGGTGCATCGGTAATAAGGGGAAGATATGACTCTTTGGAGTCTGTCATAGGCCTTAAACTGAGACCAGTGGAAGATGACTTTTATGTACATATCTATCCGGAAGTAGGTTTTGCGCTTGTCGGAGATTACGGCTGGGAATGGGGTCAGAACATAATACACAGAATGGCCAACATCCACGAGGTGGATCTTCCATACGACAATGACGGAGCAAAGCATGTTTTTGCCATGCTCAACGGCAGGGCAAACGTCGGATACAAGTTATTCAAATATCCGATAACAAACCTTATTGCTGAAGTGGAGGCCTCTACAAAGAATACTCTGGGCTATATTACGGAAAACCAGGTTCTGGCAAGGCTGTCTGTTTCCACAAAGACACACGATATTCTGGGTGTACATTTCGGCTACATGTATGCAGCGTCCACAGGTGATGTTCCAAGCTATACCCGCGACCTTTATGTCAGATATGTGAACGGAATGAGATTCGGTTTCACCATCGATACAGGAATTGTTTCTCTCAAATACACCTCAACCCTAAGTAGCGGTTACGGCTACGGCTATGTAGGTATAGATGTCATGGGATTCTTCAGACCCAAGGTTTGGGAGTGCACCGACATGTATACCAGAATTGCTTCAGTCAGCCTCTATGACAGGACGATGCATTACATTTCAGTCGGAATTCCTGCCTTTGGACATTTCGATGTCATCGCAAAGAACTCCAACGCCGGAGGTGACCCGATAAGTCCAAAAGAGGAGCAAACCGCGGACCTAAACAAGCATGAAAGAAACAAAAGAGACTATTCTTTCACGGCCTTTGGCCTGAGGTATAACTTCCCAAGTGTTGCAAACGGAAATATAGCTCCTTATATAGAGCTCACTGCAGGAATACAGATTTTCAAGCTATATGAACTGCGCAATCAGGTCGATGATGATGTTATGGAGTCCATGGGATGGGTGTATCCTTCGCGTATGTGGGACTTAAAAAACTACTTCGGTCTGGTCAATCTGGAAGCCGGTGTCACAGTTCTTCCGGACAACGCAGTAATATTCGGTGATACAAGCCTTCAGCTGGATTTTTTCGGTGGCATGAATATGGTTATCGGCGGAGAACCCGCTGAAATATGGTTCTATAGGTATTTCGACAAAATCTGGGAAGGTTCCTATTATCCCACTGACTGGGGATTTACGACTCGTCTTTTCCCGTATTTCGGTCTGGGTGTTAAGTTCGGATTTGACCTGTGAGTTCTGACATATGAGAAAGTACAGTTTTCCTATTCTGATTCTGGCAATCTTTGAGACGGTTGCCGTCTCGCTTTGGCTGACCAAGGATAATCTGTTCTATCTCTTTAATTTCAGCTATATAGGCCTGTCCATCTCTTTAGGATGCTTTCTCTTTATCCGTAAGTACAAACACGCAAGGCGTTTGGTGCAGCTTCTTGTCGGCCTGTACATGCTGGTATATCTTGGCCTCATCTGCGGCGAGAACATGCAGATCGAGGGCTTTTGGTACTACCTTTTCACAGGTGTCTTCGAGGCTGCCACCATCCATTATGCTGTGGCAAAGATCTTCGGACCTCTGATTTTCGGTCGCGGATGGTGCGGCTATGCCTGCTGGACTGCAATGGTATTGGACTTTCTTCCGTACAAGACTCCAAAAGGGGAAAGGAAGAAAATCGGCTGGATCCGCTATTTCACATTCGCTCTTTCTCTTGTTTTTGTTGCATCATTGTTTCTTGCTAAAGTAGGGAACATCGAGCGCATCATGTTCTGGGCCTTCATCATCGGAAATGTCCTTTATTATGCCGTGGGAATCATTTTGGCTTTTGCCTTTAAGGATAACCGTGCATTCTGCAAATACATCTGCCCTATAACCGTGTTTCTGAAGCCAATGAGTTACTTCTCGTTCGTACGTGTCAATTGCGATAAGGAAAAGTGTATCGCCTGCGGAAAATGCAAACGCGTGTGCCCCATGGAAGTTGATGTCACAGACAACTCCAGAAACCGGAAAAACGGAACAGAGTGCATTCTTTGCATGGAATGTGTAAATAGCTGTCCCAAACATGCATTGTAGGTAATTCATCCTCTTCATAGAATTCAAGTAATGCAGTAGAATTGGTTGACTCTTGAGACCTGATTGGAGGTTGTTTCATGGATGACGGTATCCGATATCTTCTGGATCTTGCCATAATCCTTTTTGCCGCAAAGCTTTTCGGCATAGCCGGCAAAAAAGTGGGAATTCCGGAAGTAGTGGGGGAGATTCTTGCAGGATTGGTGGTCGGAAGTACTGTTCTGGGCTTTGTAAAAGAATCCGATTTTCTTTCAAAGATGGCTGAAATCGGCGTAATAATGCTGATGTTCGAGGCAGGTCTTGGCACCAACCTCAAGGAACTGAAGAAGTCAGGTCTTAAGGCGACTCTGATTGCATGTGCCGGTGTCCTTGTTCCGATAATTCTGGGCGTGGTGATTTTCATGAGCTTCTACGGATTTGATGCGTTCGGCTCAGATCGTTTCAACAAAGGCCTGTTCATCGGAACCATCATGTCAGCCACATCGGTAAGCATCACAGTTGCTGCACTGAAGGAACTGGGAAAGCTCAATGACACTGTAGGAACAACCATTGTCAGTGCCGCCATCATAGATGATGTAATAGGTATCATAGTCCTGACATTGGTAATAGGCCTGAGCGGAGAAAGTGATGGCATCAGTGTCACAAGCATTCTTTTGAAGGTTGTAATTTTCTTTACCATTGCCATAGGAACGGGATTCTTTGTGTTCCGCGGCATGAAATGGCTTGATCAGAAGTTCACCCACCAGAGAAGGATTCCGATCATCAGTCTGTGTTATTGTTTCGCCCTGGCCTATGTTTCGGAGACTTTCTTCAACATAGCCGATATCACAGGTGCCTATGTGGCAGGAGTGGTGCTTTGTAACCTGGCTGACCGTGACTATATAGAAAGCCGAATCGACATAAGCTCCTACATGATTTTCGCCCCTGTTTTCTTTGCAGGAATAGGACTTAAGACGACATTCGGAGCCATGGACATGAGGCTTGTTCTTTTTTCGATCAGCTTTGTGGCCGTTGCACTTATCGGAAAGGTCGTCGGCTGCGGCGGCTGTGCCAAAGCTCTGGGTTTTGACAACAAGGATTCTCTCAGAATAGGAGTGGGTATGATGAACCGCGGAGAAGTTGCGCTGATTACCGCCCAGAAGGGTCTTGCAATCGGCCTTATTTCCTCCGACTTCTTCACACCTGTGATTATCCTGATTCTTGTGAGCTCGGTTATAACCCCGATTTTACTTAAGAGACTTTATGCTGACAGTTGAGGTTTGAAGGTATGAATAATAAATTAATAATTGTTGCTATTACACTTTTCATCGCACTGTGCCTTTGCGCATGTGTGTCCACTTCGGGTTCTTTCTCCTATATTCACGATCCGCGTCTGAATGCGGAGGCTATGAAGGATATTGTCGAGAACCCTGATGCTGTTTACGGCTTTTCCCCGAACCCTCAGTCCAAGCGCCTTGGCACCTATGCCAAGTATGACTGGAGTGATCCTGACGTTGTAGCAGATGCCAAAAAGCAGCGCATACAGTACCATCAGTCCCTTCAGACGATGTATGACATGCTCAACAAAATGACAGCTGAAGGAGAGCCTGAGGAAAAGATTGCAAGAACAATCTCTGCTGAAAGAAACCGTCTGCGCCTTGCCACCTATGAAAATGACCCTCAGGGCCTTGCCGATGTCAAAAAGAGCAACTTAGAGACTTACGGTCATGAAGACGGCCCTACAGCAGACGAGATGTTTGCAAAATACGGGTCGTGGAGCATCGTGCTTCAGAAAGCCTTCAGCGCAAATATGGGAATGGATGCCTGCTGCGGATTATATGACGATTATTATCCGGAATACGTTAAGATGGGCTATGTCGAGGAGTAGGATATGAACGTTTTGCTTGATACGGTAAAGACCGATGAGTTTGTCATGGACTACTGCAGGTTCGGATGCGGGAAGGGGAACATTGTAATCATTCCCGGTCTGAGTGTTCAGAGCGTAATGCCATCGGCCCAGGCCATTGCCCAGGCATATAAGATTCTGACGGATGACTATACCCTTTACGTGTTTGACCGCAGAAAAGACAATCCGGAAAGCTATTGCATAGCCGATATGGCCCGTGATACTGCAAAGGCCATGAGGAGCCTGGGTCTTGAAAAGGCAAATGTCTTCGGAGCCTCCCAGGGCGGCATGATTGCAATGAGTATGGCCATCATGTATCCTGATTTGGTTGAAAAGCTTGTTCTGGCCTCAACCTCATCAGGTGTGACCGAGAAGGGCTTCAGAACCGTTGAGAACTGGGTGGACCTTGCCAAGACAGGCGATGCCCAGGCTCTCTATCAGGCTTTCGGAAAGGCTATATACCCGCAAGCGGTCTATGAACAGTCAAAAGATCTTCTGTCTCAGGCGGCAGAAACAGTCACCGAGCAGGATTTAAAGCGCTTTGTCGTTATGGCACAGGCTATCAGAGGCTTTGACATCACGGACAAGCTTTGTAAAATCAAATGTCCTGTACTGATTATCGGCTCTTCTGATGATGCAGTTCTTGGGTCAAAAGCGGCAGAGGTAATCAGGGATAATCTGAAAAACAGCACTGACTGTGAGTTTTTCATGTATGATGGATATGGACATGCTGTCTATGATCTGGCCCCTGATTTCCATAAAAGGGTGTATAATTTCCTAAAAAACAACTGAAGGCGGACAATAGAGTAATGGTTAGCAGAAAGAGTAAGGTCATTACTGTTCTTCTTATGGTAATAATCGGAACATGCATGCATTTTGTTATGGAACATGTTCCATCAGGCCCCTTGGCTTCTCTTCTGGGACATATTTTCCCTGTAAACGAGACCAGCTGGGAGCACATGAAAATGATCTGGTATCCGTTTTTAACCGCCGGAATCATCCATAGCTGTAAGACAAAAGACAGAGGATACTTTGCTTCCTTCATAGTCTCAGCCATCATGTCAATGTTGATGCAGCTTGGTGCTTTTTCCGTCTATCAGTCGTTCACAGGCACAAGCGTTCTGTTTCTTGACATCATCATCTATATGGCCAGCATGGTCTTCTGCATCCTCATTGCTTTTGACTATTCACAGAAGACTTGGGCTAAAACGGCTTTTCCTCTGTGGGTAATCCTGGCTGCAATTATAACAGCCTCAATTATTTATCTGACTTACTTCCCTGCAGACGGATATGTTTTCCTTGATAATGAAGGATTCAAGGAAATCTGATTAGCACCTAAATTTTATTAAATGTACAATCCTCTAATCTGGTGTATAATATCCGTAATTACAAACAATAAGAGGTAATTACATGAAGAAAACAATGACCATTCTTTTGATTCTGTGTGTTGCTGCAACACTCTTTGCCGCATCAGGTTTCTCCGTCAACGTAGGCGGTGCTTTTGATCTGTTCCGTCTGAAGACTGATA
>ONWV01000030.1 GCA_900321635.1 uncultured Spirochaetaceae bacterium
AAGGAGTTCACGGAGGACTGTATCGTGACATTTGCAATCGAAAAGAGGATGGACTCCTCTTCCATGGGATTCGGCAAGCACATCGTCGACTCACAGGACAAGGATCTTGCAACGCTTTATGCAAACGTCCTTCCCGATGATCTTATCAAGTTCGGTCTGATTCCTGAGTTCATCGGAAGACTTCCGATCCACGTATCGCTTAACAACCTCGAGGTCAAGGATCTTGAGAGGATTCTCACAGAGCCAAAGAACTCGATCATAAGACAGTATCAGGCAACCATGAAGCTGGATAACGTTGAGCTTGAGTTCACAGAAGACGCCATACACAGCATAGCCCAGACTGCTTATGACCAGAAAACAGGTGCCAGAGGCCTTAGAAGCATCGTCGAGGCAATCATGACAGACATCATGTACGATGTTCCGTCTTTCAGCGATGTGGCAAAGGTCCGCATTGAAGAGTCCACGGTCACAAAGAAGACAAGGCCTGCTCTTATAGGCAAGAACGGAGAGCCAATTGACATCAAGCTTCTCTCCTGACTCTTATAAGAACCTTGTAGACTCACATTTTCATACACAGTCCATGCTCCAACGGGGCATGGATGTTTTTTCTGTCTATGACAGGCTTCTTTCATCAGGCTTCAAAGGCGGAATAGACATAGGGTGCACGCACGACGACCTTCCTAAGCGTTCTGATCTGCTTAAGGGCTACCCTTCCTTTCTCCTTGCCGGTGCCATGGGTCCCTGGGAGGCCGGTAAAAGCGATACCCAGAGCGCACCCCAGGAGGCCGAGTTCTCTGCGTCCAAAACCGAGGATGAACTTTTATCTGAGCTTGAGATTCTTAAGAATAATATAAAGGAATATAAGGCGTCTTTCATCGGCGAGATAGGCCTTGACTACTATTGGAAGTACGGAAACCCGGACAAGCAGCACCTGTTGTTTGAAACGCAGATGAAATGGGCTTCCCAGATGGGCCTTTGCGTACTTATTCACGACCGCGATGCTGATGAAGAAGTGGCTCAGGTCATCAGGCGCCTTGGTCCTGACAAGGGCGGAGTGATACACTGCTTTGACGGATCTGAGGCTGTTTTATCGGCAGCCCTTGAGCATAACTACTTTATAAGCTTTGCAGGAAACCTCACCTATAAGAGCAGCGATAATCTCAGACAGATTCTAAGGCGTGTTCCGCTTGACAGGCTTTTATTTGAAACAGACTCCCCCTACCTTACGCCTGTTCCTATGCGCGGAAAGCCTAACAGTCCCGAGAATGTCATTTATACCTGTAGCTGTGCCGCAGAGGTTCTTGAAATTTCTTTTGAAAGCCTCAAGGAAAGGGTTCTTGAGAACTTCAGAAATCTCTGCTCAAGATAACTAGCGGCTTTTTGTCACATTGATTTTTGGACATCTTGCGTTTTCCGGACAGAGCGAGCACTTTGGGCTTACACTTGTGCATACTTCCTGTCCGTATGACACCAAAAGCTCATTCAGAGGTATCCAGAAGCGCCTTGGCATTATGGTCTGAAGAACCTTCTCGCTTTCTTCAGGTGTCTTTGTTTCTATCCAGCCCAGGCGGTTTGAAATCTGATGGACATGGCAGTCAACGCAGATTGCATCTATTCCGAAACCAAGATTCAAAGTAAGGTTTGCCGTCTTTATTCCAACACCCGGAAGCTTCATCAGAAGAGAAGCATCACAGGGGACTTTGCCCTGATACTCCGTAACAAGTGTTTCTGCAATGTTTTTAATCTGAACGGCCTTTCTTCTGTAAAAGCCTGCGGGAAAAATCAGTTTTGCAATCTCGTCTTCAGAAAGCTTGAGCATGGAGGCTGCATCAGGAGCCTTGCTCAAAAGACGCCGTGATGCATTGAGAGTCACATCGTCCTTTGTCCTTAGGGATATTACAGTGGAAATCAGAACCGAAAACGGGTCTTGAAGCTCTACCGCAACTAGGGAGACAGCAGGAAGAATCTTTCCCATAGTGCTTAAAACCTGTCTGAAGGACGTAAAGATTCTGTCAAAGTACTCTTCGTCCATAATATGGTCAAAGCTTTTCATAGTCATACTCCAGCTTTGATTCGGAAGAAGAACCTTTTTCAGTTTTCAGCACATCCTTAAGTGATCGAGATAAGGACGGAACCACAATGCCGTAAAGCTGCTTTTTGGGTACAGCGTTGGCAAAGCGGTAGTCCACCACCCAGGAAAGCGTTCCCGTGGTTTTGAAGAAATCACCAAGGCGGCTGTAATAGGGGCACATGGCCACGACTATGGAAAGCTCGTCTGTCTTTTTCAAGGTCTCAGATGCAAAGAGCCTGCTTTGGCCGTCATCGGAAAACACAGAAAGCTTTGAGTCAGAAAAACAGTCTTTGATGTCCTGAACATATGGTACTGCGCTATTTTCATAAATCAAAGCCACATTCTGAGCCGTTTTTTCAAACTCAGAAGAAAGAGCGTTTGAAGCTTTAATCCAGCCGGACTTCTCGTCTGACACCAAGGTGCAGTCAAACAAAGAAGACTTTTTGCCATACATCGCAATGACGGTGCTTTCTTTCAGAAGGTCTGAAACATTTATTTTTTTTGACACCGCATAGGCAGAGCTGACGGGGCCAAGAAGAACATAACTGCCCTTCTCTTTCATAAGGCGTGTTCTGAAGGCCTCGGGACTGTCAAAGGCAGAGTCCTCCAGGTAAACCGTACGTACCCTGATGCCCTTGAAAACCATTGAGAATCTGAGCTCCCTGATGGTTTTTTTCGGAAGAACAAGAGAAAATGCGCTGTCTGAGACAACACTCAGGGTGCGGAATGCGAACATGTAGATGAGAGTGCACACAATTGCCAGTGCCGCGACGGCTGAGATTGCAATGATCAAAGGCTTCTTCATCATGCTTGAAGATTAGCAATGTTGTATTTGGCCGTCAAGCGAGGGCCGTCCTTGACGCTCCGTCCGTATTTTTTTTATTATTGGAGGCATAGGAGATAACCTTAATGACATCATACAAAGATTTGGGTTTGGTTAACACAAGAGACATGTTCGCCAAGGCAGTCAAGGGCGGATATGCTATTCCTGCTTACAACTTCAACAACATGGAGCAGATGCAGGCTATCATCATGGCATGTGTCGAGACAAAGTCACCTGTCATCCTTCAGGTTTCCAAGGGTGCAAGAGACTATGCAAACATGAACCTTCTCAGGAACATGGCCAAGGGTGCTACAGAGTATGCACACGAGCTTGGATATGACATTCCTATCGTTCTTCATCTTGATCACGGTGATTCGTTCGAGACCTGCAAAGAGTGCATCGACAACGGTTTCTCATCTGTCATGATTGACGGTTCAGCTCTTCCATATGACCAGAACGTCGCAGTCACAAAGAAGGTCGTCGAGTACGCCCACAAGTTCGATGTCACAGTCGAAGGCGAGCTCGGAGTTCTTGCAGGCATCGAGGATGATGTCCAGGCTGAGACTTCACACTATACACAGCCGTCCGAGGTCATCGACTTCGTTTCCAAGACCGGCGTTGATTCACTTGCAATTTCAATCGGAACAAGCCACGGTGCTTTCAAGTTCACTGCTGAGCAGTGCACAAGAAACGCTGACGGAATCCTGGTTCCGCCACCGCTTCGCTTTGACATCCTCAAAGAGATTGAGAAGAAGCTTCCTGGTTTCCCGATCGTCCTCCACGGTTCCTCATCAGTTCCACAGGAGTATGTCAAGATCATCAACCAGTACGGCGGAAAGCTCAAGGACAGCGTAGGTATTCCTGAGGAGCAGCTCAGAGAGGCTTCAAAGAGCGCAGTCTGCAAGATCAACATCGACTCCGACGGAAGACTTGCAATGACAGCAATGATCAGAAAGTACCTCACCGAGCATCCGGATGTATTCGATCCCAGAAAGTATCTTGCTCCTGCAAGAGAAGCTCTGAAGCAGATGTACATGCACAAGAACATTGACGTTCTTGGCTCAGCCGGCAAGGCTTGATAAACAATAATTCATCCACAGGATCCGTTTTTCATATCGGTGCCTACCAGAAAGGTATGTCACCTCCATTCAAAGCGGACCTGCGGCGAATTCTTGTTTATGTCTTTATACCAAAGGCCGCTTGAAACAGGCGGCCTTTATTATTAACCTATCTTCGGGATATGCGGGAAATAAACAAAAAGAACCTCCAATATGCATTCATTACTCTGATTTTGACGATAATCTCCAATCAGGTTGTCTATCAGGGGGCCCATTATATCTCGCTTGCCCTGATGAGGCCGTGGGACATCACGTTGCCTATTGATTACACCTTCCCGTTTGTTCCATGGACACTTGTCATCTACCTCGGAAGCTATGTCATCTGGTCGGTAAGCTACATTGTAATTGCGCTTCAGGATGACAGGTCCCAGAGCGAGCTTTTCTTCTCTGCCGTGCTTCTTTCAAAGCTGTTCTGTCTTGCTGTTTTTCTTCTTGTCCCCACAACATCGGACATCAGACCTGTGATTACAGGCACATCTTTCTTTGAGAAAGTGGCAAAAACACTCTACTCCGTTGACTTTCCTGTAGACCCGACGAACTACTTTCCGTCCATGCATTGTCTTGCAAGCTGGCTTTGCTTTATCGGAGTGCGCGGTAAGAAGCAGTTTCCCTTATGGTGGCAGGCTCTTTCGTTTATCCTTGCCGTTGCCGTCTTTGTGTCCACCATCACGACCCGCCAGCATGTCATTCTGGATGTCTTCGGGGGCATGGTCTTTGGCGAGCTGAGTTATGCCATGGCAAACTCCTACAAAATCATCCCCAGAACTTATACAAAAATCAGCTCCTTCATTATGGGAAAACTCTTTTCCTGGAAGACCATCGAAGGCTGAAAACGTATTGCTTCTTAAATATTGTCACATTAAATATTTGACAGTCTGAGCCGTTCAGTGCTATATTTTTCAACGCTGGGCCAATTGTTTGTCCAGCTAAACTTTATATCTGTGTAGAGGTGAGCTTGGCTACAAAGGAACTTAGGGTCAACAGACAGATCCGTGCAAAAGAGGTTTTCCTTATTGATGAAAACGGTGACAAGAGAGGCGTCATGAATTATTTCGACGCATTGGCACTGGCAGAGGACGCAGGACTTGATCTTGTAGAGATCTCACCCAACGCCAATCCTCCGGTTTGTAAGATCATCGACTACGGCAAGTTCCGCTATGAGCAGGAGAAGAAGCTCAAGGAAGCAAAAAAGAACCAGACCATCGTAAAGATGAGGGAAATCAGGATGCAGCCCAAGATCGACACACATGATCTTGAGGTCAAATCCAAGGCCATAGGAGAGTTCCTGGCCGGCGGAGACAAGTGCAAGGTCACAATCCGTTTCCGCGGAAGAGAGCTGGCCCACACAGAGCTTGGCCGCGAGGTTCTTGGAAAGATACTTGAACTCCTTACAGAAAAAGAGATACTATTCAACGTCGATTCCCAGCCGATTATGGAAGGAAGGAACATGTCAATGCTCCTCAGCCCGGCAAAGGGAGCGGTGAAAAAACAGGTGAAATAGTCTCCGTACGGAGATTAAAACAGCTGCTGCTGAGGGGGTTCTTGTTCCTCAGGGCGCTTATAAAGAGGTACAACATGCCTAAGATGAAAACAAGAAAGTCCGCTGCAAAGCGGTACAGGGTCACCGGGACTGGCAAGGTCAGATACAAAAAGCAGGGCCTTCGCCATATTCTCACCAAAAAGACTACCAAGCGCAAGAGAGCTCTCCGCGCCTCTAGTATTCTCTCCGATGTGGAAGCAAAGAAAGTCAAAGTTATGCTTCCTTATGCTTGAACAAGGGAGGGTGTGAATTATGCCAAGAGCAGTTGACGGAACCAAACACAAGGACAGACGCAAGAAGATCTTGAATCTTGCCAAGGGTTACTATGGTCGCAGAAGCACCAATAACCGCATCGCCAAGGACGCTATCGCAAAGGCCGGTGCCTATGCTTATCGCGGAAGAAAGGAGAAGAAGAGAGATTTCAGAACACTCTGGATCGCAAGAATCTCCGCTGCTGTGAGAGCTGAGGGACTGAGCTATTCGCAGTTCATGCATGCACTCAAGATCTCCAACATCGAGCTCAACAGAAAGGCTCTCTCAAACATGGCTATTGAGGACAAGGCCGCATTCAGCGCCCTGGTCGCATCAGCCAAGAAGACACTTGAGGCTTGAGTCCTGAACAAAAAGGATTTAACATAAGGTCAGGGGGTTCGCCATGACAGTTTATGAAAACATGCTGCTTCTTGAGGAAAGAGTTAAGAAGGCTTCTGCCTATATGACTAGGCTCAGAGCCGAAAATGAAAGCCTTAAGCGAGACATCAAGCTCATAACAAGTCATAATGAGGAACTCCAGGCGTATGTCGACAATTACAAAGAGGATGAAAAGCGCATCGCTCAGAGTATCGAGACATCGCTTGAGAGTCTGAATGAAATCGGACTGGACAACATTGACCTTAATGTTCCCGATCTGGAAATCGCCGAGGCGTTCTCTTCTATCGGAGGAGATGCCGTGGATATTCCGGAGTTCACGGATTTGGAAATCGATCAGTAAGTCTGTACTGAACAAGACAAAGACCGTTGCTTAGTGCAATGGTCTTTTTTTATCCCCTTTTTCAAGACACACAAAAAACATAAGTATTTTATGTGGTTCGGGCCTTCGGAAGTTTCGGCTCCGTTTTTCATCTGTTACGCTTTTTTACATGACAGGCGAACAGTTGATCTCTCTTAACCTCAAGACCTACTTATCCATGAAAAAACAATACGGCAAGGATAACCCGGATGTCATGAAGCTTTACGGAAAGCTCAAAGACATGATCATAGTAGAAATATATTTCATGGAGGACCTTCGCACGCTTTTGGACGAAGAGGAGATGTCCGGCTTCGTTCTTTTTGCCAACGATGCCCTGGATGACATCATAAGCTGTTTCAGAAGCAACAAAGGTCATTTCTTTCCCTATCTGAAGGAATCTTTGGAAAACTTGGCCATGGCATATCTGAGCCGCAAGCTCAAGGCGATAACCATGTACAAATCATACACCGAGTTCTACAACACCTACCCTATGAATGTCGCCGAAAACAATCCGGAAGAATTGTACCTTCTCAAGGAGAATGCCAGGGAGGAAAGAAGAAACAAGGCTCTGATGTTCAATGCCTTAAGATATTTGTGCTCACGCGTCAAAAGCAGAAGAAAGAAGCTGTTCACGTTCTTCTGCACAATCATTCCGTTCCTGTCACGCGATGTGATCGACAGATTCTGCGAATCGATCAACTGCGACAGAGAGCAGACTCTGATAATCGCACAGCGTCTGAATATGATTCAGGAACTGGAGAACAATAACCGCTACAGCAAGTACTATCTTTCCAAGATGGTCGATTTCCATTGGGCCAAGATTCTTGAGTACGAAGGCCATGCGAAAATTGCCCTGGAGCCGGAAATCTATAAGAAGAAGGCGGATTTGAACAGAAAGCGGCTCAAAGAATCTCTTAAAAGCTTTTTCAACGCCAAGATGAACACATCTTATTCCGCCGTTGCATCGCTTCTTAACCTTGACCCGGCCACCGTGGCTTCATATGTCATGTATGCCAAGCAGATTCTTACAAGGGTCATCAGCGATGCAAAGGTTATTGAGGAGACAAAGCATCCCCGGTTCAAGGATAACAAACTTACCAGATTCGAGCCGTTTCGGGTTTTTGGCATAGGCATGGGAAACCGTTGTTGAACAGCATTGGCAAATCGATTATTCTCAAATCATGAAAATACTTCTGGCAAGCTCGAACGAGCATAAACGACACGAGATATCACAGCTTTTTTCGGCCCATGAAATCATTCTTCCAAAGGATCTGGGCCTCACATTTGATTGCGAGGAAAACGGACAGACCTTCCTTGACAACGCCATGATCAAGGCCAACGCCCTCTATGATGTGGCAAAGGACATGGGCCTTCCCGTCCTGGCCGATGACTCCGGCCTTGTAGTCCCTGCCCTGCCCGGCCTTCTGGGTGTCAGAACAGCCCGATTCGGAGCCGAGGACGGAGGACCTCTATTAAGTTCCCATGAGAAGAACCAGCTTCTTCTGAAGATGATGAAGGACTTTCCTGAGGAAAAGAGAACGGCTTTCTTTGTCTGCGCCATGGTCCTTATGAAAGACAAGTACACAGTCTACTGTGCGGTGGAACATGCAGACGGTCATATACTTCATGAAGAGGTTCAGGGAAACGGCGGCTTCGGCTACGACCCCGTCTTCTTCTGCAATGCAGCAGGGTGCTCCATGGCCACATTGCCTGATGGCGGGAAGAACCTCTACAGTCATAGAGGTAAAGCATCGAGGAGTCTGCTCAAATTTCTCGGGGCCCCGGTTAACCCCGAGAAATCTGACCGACCCTCTCTCTCTTAATAAGGACGTGTAAAGTGAAGCAAGATATACCATTGAGAAGTCAGGTGGCGGAAAGCGACAAATGGGATTTAAGCAGCCTCTATCCCTGCGATGAAGCATGGGAGACCGACCTTGGCCGTCTTAAGAAAAAGATAGATGAGGCTTCCAAGTTCAAGGGCACTTTGTCCAAGAGCCCTGTTGCCCTTCTGTCTGCCATGAAATGGCTGTCAGATACCATGATGCTGGCCGAGCAGGTCTATGTCTATGCATCGCTTAAGTACTCGGCCCAGTCCGATGACCCCGAAAACCAGAGGATGATCGGAACGATTTCCCAGGTATATACAGACCTCGTTGCATCCGTAAGCTACATGGACCCCGAGATTCTTGAAATCAAAAATCTTGAGAAGATCATCGAGGACAAGGACTTTGACGACTGCAGAGTCTATCTGAAGAAAATCCTGCGCCAGAAGAGCCACACCCTGTCCCCTGCAGAAGAAGAGATTCTTGCCAAGCAGTCAGAGCTTCAGAGCACACCGAACAAAGCCTTTGAGATGCTCACAAACGTGGACATGAATTTCGGAAGCATCGACGGCATGCCGCTTTCACAGAGCACATGGGCATCGTTCATGCTCAGTCCTGACAGAGAACTAAGGCGCCGTGCCTACGAACAGTTCTACGAAACCTACAGATCCCACGAGCAGACAATAGCCACATTGTACGCATCAAGCGTCAAGCAGGACATCTTCAACGCAAGGGTCCGTGGTTTTGACACAGCCCTGGATGCGGCCCTTTACAGCGACGATGTTCCCAAAAGCGTCTACACAGGTCTGATTGATGCCGTTCACAAGGCCCTGCCGCTACTTCACCGCTACTACGGTCTGAGAAAGCGCATTCTGGGGCTGTCGGAGCTCAGACACTACGATGTCTATGTTCCTCTTGTAAGCTCCATCAAGACCCACAAGACCTATGAGCAGGCCGCCGATATCGTCAGGCAGGCCTTGAAGCCTCTTGGCGAGGACTACGTGAAGACCCTCTACAAGGGAATCACGACAGACCGCTGGGTGGACCGCTACGAGAACAAGGGCAAACGAAGCGGAGCTTTCTCAAGCGGCGGCTTCATCGGAGCCCCGTACATTCTTCTGAACTACAAGGAAGATGTCTTGGGCGATGTCTTCACGCTGGCTCACGAAGGCGGTCACAGCATGCACAGCTACTACTCCAAACGCAACAATCCTTTTTTGTGCTATGACTACACCATTTTCGAGGCCGAGGTCGCTTCCACATTCAACGAGCAGCTGGTTGCTAAATACCTGACGGACAACGCTGAAAGCGAAGAGATGAGAACATACATCATCGCAAAGCAGATCGATGACATGATTGCCACCCTTTTCCGCCAGACAATGTTCGCCGAGTTTGAGCTTCTGTGCCACACACAGCAGGAACAGGGTCAGATTCTTACGGTCACAACCTTGAGAAAAACCTACCGAGACCTGCTTGAAGCCTATTTCGGACCTGAGATGGTTTTTGAGGAAAATTCTGATCTGGAAGGACTCAGAATCCCCCACTTCTACAATGCCTACTATGTCTATAAGTACGCCACAGGAATCTCCGCGGCTATTGCCCTGTCTCAGCGCGTCTTAAACGGCGGCTGGAGAGAGCTTGACGATTATCTCGGATTCCTCAAATCAGGCGGATCCAAGTTCCCGATTCAGAGTCTCAAGAGCGCAGGTGTGGACATGTCCACCCAAGCTCCTGTAGAAGCTGCCATGAAGAAGTTCGAGGCCCTGCTCTCTCAGTTTGAGAAAACAATCTCAGACTGAGCGGATCTGGGCACCGAACGGTGCCAGTGCAAGCTTGGCGATTTTGAAGAACTGAAGGCCGAATGGGATTCCGATTACGGTTGCGCAGAGAATACATCCCCAGACGAAGTTGCAGATGGCCAGCTCAATGCCGCTTATGAAGAACCAAAGGATGTTCACGATAAAGGAAACCGCTCCGCCCTCGTAGTAGACTTCACATCCGAAAGGAAACAGTGAAAGAGTCGCAAGCTTAAAGCACTGAAGCCCTATCGGAATTCCTACTATAGTGACACACCAGATAAGGCCTGCTATGCACCAGCCCATTGCACTGAGAAGACCTCCGAGCAGAAACCATAGAATATTTCCCAAAAAGCGCATGAGTCATCTTATCATATTTTTCATAGATCCAAAAACACCCATGGTCGCAGCGCGAATTTACCATAAAAATTCCAATTTTGAAGTTTTTTTTGGCAATTTACCATAAAACAGAATAAAAATGGAATTTTTTTGGTAAGTGAGAGAGTTTCTGAAGTCCGAACCGCCTATTCCATTTTCTCTGACTAAGTGCGAAAATGCATATGCAACAGTTATGAACAACGTTTTCGGTTATATAGACAGATATTCAGACTCTCTGTTCAAAGACCAGCCCTTCTGCGAGGTCGATGCCCTTGTGTTCACCTGGCTCTCATACTTTGAGATCGAGAATCTGGCAGAGCGCGGCATAGACTGCAGGCTTACTCTGAAGAATCTTGTTAAAAAAACTGAAGAGAACCTTGGAGAAATCAAAAAGCCCGAAAAGCTCGGAAAGCTTGTCTCCACGGCAACAGGCGCGTGGATGCTCAAGCAGGTTTCAGATAAAAAGCGCTTCAAAGGCGTCAGAATCGGAGGCTTTAAGACCGTCAATGACCACATTAACGGCATTCAGTTCTCAGTGACCTCATATATTCTGGACACAGGTGTCGAGGTCATCTCATTCAGGGGCACAGACACCTCGGTTGCAGGCTGGAAGGAAGACTGCATGACAAGCTACAGTCTCAGAATTCCCTCACAGAAGCTTGCTCTGAAATATCTGAACATGCGCAGAGGCAACAGGCCCCTTATCGTGACAGGCCATTCAAAGGGCGGAAACCTTGCAATCTACGCCGCCTCGAAATGCCACAAGAGCATAGTCCCCAGAATCACGGATGTCTACAACTTCGACGGGCCGGGATTCTGCTTTGACATAAAGACTACCGAGAACTTCAACGAAATCAAGGACCGCATTCATTCCTACATACCTGGATCTTCGATTGTGGGCATGCTGCTTCAGCACATGGACGACTATGCCGTTGTCTCAAGCCTGAATGCGGGAATCATGCAGCACTATGCGTTCTACTGGAAGATTGAAGGACGAGCCTTTGTCAGACAGGAGAAAAGAAATCTTTCAAGCAGATCCATGGACGCCGCATTCAAGCAGTGGATGGCAGACCTGTCTTTTGAAGAGCGCAAGGCTTTTGTGGAGACAGTGTTCTCGGTAATTGAGGAGTCAGGGGTAAAGTATTTCGATGACTTTTCAAAATCAGATCTGAAGGCACTTTTTTCCAAGATTAACAGCATGGACGCCAAAAGCAAAAAGATGTTCCGCTCGTTTTTGGTCAAGCTCATCAAGGCAAGCAGCAGCGAGGTCCTGAGCGCCGCATCAGATGTATTCGGCAGAGTTAAAGATAACGTGGCCGAGAAGGTATCAAATACTTTGGCAAAGCATTTCAATCAGTGACTTAGACAGACTTTCCGTGATGGACGGCCTTCATTTCATACATTCTGGTATCCAGATCTCTCATGAACGAGTCTATGTTCCCGTGATCAAAACGGCTGATGCCGTATGAAATGCCCAGCTTGTACAGGTGTGCGGTATTGTTGAAGATTTCAAGCTGATTGTTGACTTCCTTGATGTAGGCATCAAGGTCATCCGAGTATGAGACAAGCTTCAGTACGATGAACTCATCGCCTGCAAAACGGAAGACTATTTCATGATTCTTTCTTGCTTTCTTCAGAATCTCCGCCATGGTCTTCAGGGCGTTATCCCCTTCCGAGTGCCCGTAGTTGTCGTTTATCTGCTTGAAGCCATCCATGTCCAGCATGGCGCCGATAAAGCGCTTGCCCTTTCTGATCCATGACTCAAGAATGACGTTCATGTACTGACGGTTGTAGGTATCGGTAAGGGTATCCACATAGGCCATCTCGTTCTGCTGCATCATAAACAGTCCCACAAGACCGACGGCTGCGGAAAGCCATGCCAATGAGAGGCCGTAGAACATAAACTGAAGTCCCGCACCCAAAAGTATCGGCGCAAGGAACATGCCGATGTTGAAGAACGACTTGGCACCGTTTTCCTTCTCATAGCGGTGCTTCAACACAATCGCCGAGATGCAGTAGTAGAGAATCACAAAGTAATATACATAGCTGAAGGGCCTTCTCTCATAGACATTCTGATCTGTGATGACATAGGAAATCGGAACAAAGAAATTAACTATGTTCATCAGGAACATGAAGATACCGATAATGATCTGAGGTTTGAACTCCTTCCAGATTCTGGATGTATCACCGTAAAGGCCAAGATCCACATAAACCAGAACACAGAACGGAAGAAGGAGATTGACCGAGTACAGATATATATTGGCAATGTAGTTCAGAAGTCTTGCCCCGTAAAACAGCTTTCCGTCTATGGTGTATGAGAAGGCCTCCATAGTGCAGGCTATCATCACACCAAAGACGAGAAATGCGTAGATACGATCCTCGGCATGCCGTCTGACCAGCTTTGCCCGGGACGTATACCACAGCATGGCAAGGAGAATCACTCCAACAACGTTACATACATAAATTGCGCTTAAACCCAAAATAAAGATCCCTCAGTTCTAACTAATATCATTATCAGTTTGATTACAAGAATCGGCAAGTGATAATTTTACCTAAATTGGTACCGGTTTTGGGCTCAGCAGCTTTTCATTTTCATACCAGAGACAGCATCTGGGCAGGATTATCTGCGGCGTTGACCTTGCCCAGTGCGCGGACAATCAGGCCGTTTTCGTCAATAAGATATGTGGTTCTGACAACGCCCATGGAGATCTTCCCGTAGTTGTTCTTTTCCTTCCACACATCATAGGCCTTGATGACCTCAAGAGTGGTATCCGACAGAAGAATAAACGGAAGGCCATACTTTTCTTCGAATTTCTTGTGCGAGGCCACGCTGTCCTTGCTTACGCCTAAGACAACTGCACCCTTCTCCCTGAAATGAGGATACAGCTCGGAGAACCCGCATGCCTGCTTGGTGCACCCTGATGTCATGTCCTTGGGATAGAAATACAGGACAACCTTCTGTCCTCTGAAATCCGATAGTCTTACATTGTTTCCGTTCTGATCCGGAAGTTCAAAATCCGGTGCTTTTGTGCCTGTTTCCAACATGTTTTAAAGTATAAACCAACTTCAAGTCAGAGCGAAAGCAGTCTGTAGACAATACTTGTGCCTTTCTATACTGCTTTTGGCAGTCTGCAAACCATACTTGTACCTTTCTAGACTGCTTTTTGTTTTCCATTCACCATGAGCAAAGAACTGTATTGACTATTTGGAAAAGAAAGTGTAAGTTTCTTCTTGTCCAATTACGCGGCTATGGTGGAATTTGGTAGACACGCTAGCTTGAGGTGCTAGTGGGAGAAATCTTGTGCTGGTTCAAGTCCAGTTGGCCGCAACACGAAACGGGAATCCGAAAGGGTTCCCGTTTTGCGTTGATAGACAACACGATGGACCGGTTTACCAGACAACAGGCCTGTCTTGAGGAGCCACATACATGGCATCGCCTGGTTGTATGTCGTAGGTTCTGTAGAATTCATCAGTCAGTGACAGAATCCGGTTAACCCTGCTGCGGCCCTGCGGGTGTGCGTCGTACCTCACAATATATTCCCAGCTTTTTCTTGTAAATGAAATTATGCAGAACTTTGCATAGGAGGAGAAGAAGGTATTGTAGTCGAAATCAGGTATTTGTGAAGCGATGCTCATTATGCACTTCATGGCAGTCAGATCGGCTACACTTTCATTAACAACCTGTGTTCCGTCGGAATAGGCAATTCCGGGATAAACTTCGTAGTTACTCATATATTCTGCCATACGCATACAGCGCATGTTGAATTCCTTCCTGTCTTCTGCTGTCCATAGATCTTCCCGATTGCCGTATTTGTTGAACAGGGTTCCGTTATTGTCAAAGGCATGTGAGATTTCATGAGCAATGATAAAGCCTAAATACCCCAAGAGTTCTTCATCTGGCGAATCATATTTTGCATGAGAACCGATTATACCATTCATGTTCATGAAAAAAGTGTTTGTATGATGGCTGTAATAATACGTCAAACTCCAGTTGCTTTCTATTGACCACGAGTATTTCAAGTCTTCACCTGAAAAATGTTCAGACAGCCACTGGCGACGCTCTTTGATGTACTTTGTTATGTTTCCGAACAGCGTGCCGCCGTCCTCGGCGGAGGTGAATTCCACTCTGAATAATCCCGACATATCCTTAGGAATCAGAAGTTCCATGCCCATGGCCTCAAGTTTTTCAAGAACAACAGATTTGGTATTTTCGTTGAGCCATGTTATGTTCTCCAGCATTATTCTGTAGCAGGATTTGATGTTTAGACACAGTTTTTCCAGATAATCATGCATTACTTCATACTCCGCGGTTTTGGAAAAATAGATGTAAGTATCTGTCTGGAACAAAGATGCCGCTTCCTGAAGCAGTACGTTGGCAGCGAAATAAACTGACGGATCGGCAGCGTAGTACGGATCCCAATATCCGTTGACCAAATCCCTTAAGCGAGGTGGAATCACTTCACTCAGCTCAGTGAGAAGCCGGTTCATCAGATATACTTTGACTCCCGGAAGATTCTCCGGTTTGGAGATTAGACTGAGAAAGGTGTATACTTCGGCATAATCATTAATAACGACTTCTTCATCGTAATCGAATTGAGCTTTTTCAATGTATGTTCGCAAAGGGAAATATGCAAATTCGGGATCATCATCTTCAGGAATCAAGAAGAAGGATTCGTGGTCCGAAGAGGAGTCATACATAAGCTGCCCCTCCCGTCTGATGCCGTTCAGATATATGTGCCATGCGTTTTCCATTTCATCTTTGTCAAAGCCCAGATAGGTGAACAGACGCAGCTTCTGTTCCATTGTAGCGTCATATGAATAATGTCCGGGCAGGAAGTCATCAGGAGATTTCCCGATTGAGAACAATTCATATCCGAAGCCTTGTGTCATATGTCCGCTTTTTTCTATGTAAAAATAAAAATTGCCCCAGTCACACCAGTAAGGTTTTGTAAGCAACAATTCGATGCCTGTTTCACAGCTGATATCGGCACAGACATCAAGCAACGCTGATATAGTAGGAGCATTCCATATGGCATCAATCAGAGGCTGTATGAACTGCATGCTGTTTTCCCTGCCTTCAATATCCATGAATGTGGACATAAAGGCTGCAATGTTTGCCTTTTCAGGCGAGTCCGGATTCTCTAGGCAATCGTTCAGCATGTTGACCAGCCAGACATAACGGGCATCCTCATTCTCTGCATAGATGTTGTATGTGGAATAATCGATGGGCTTGTTAAAAAAACCGGGGTCATTGAGGATGTCAGCCGTTGCCCATGAGTAGTAGTCGTCCTTTGGACTGGACTGCAGGTAGGCATGAATGCGGTCCACAAGGACTGCAAGCTCACCTTCAGTCATAAGCTGGTACGGACCGAACACTGTGTTGTCCTTGGGAACGTACAAACCTGCGTTTGTTAGATTCTCAACCGCAGTTTTTCCTTCTTCAGGAACATCCGTAAATGCGCAGTCTCGATATTTTGCATAATACCTGACGCCTGTCTCAACATCCGGCAGAGGTCCGAAGGCGCGTAGAATCATCTGACACCCTTTCAGGCGGGTCAGCGGAGTATATGGGTCAGTCCCCTCCAGAATATAATCAGCATCAGGGGCAGGATCCGAATAAACATCCGCATTGATGCACAGATACTCTGCAGCCTGACCGCAGTTATACGCCTCCCCGAGTCCTGCTGCGCCGAGGCAGAAGGGAATACATACTAAAACCAGAAACAGAAAAAACTTCTTCGTACCGCTCATGGAATCAGTATATCACAGCCCTTCTCAAGTCTTTTCCTCAAAATGGAGAGTTTTGATAGGCCTGATAAAGCTCATAAAGCTCGTAGGTTTGCTGGGCATGATAAAGCTCGTAAAGCTCTTAGGCCTGATAAACCTGCTGGGCAAGAGAATTACCAGTTTTTTATTCCCAGCAAATCTTGCACACTTTGCACACCTTGCAAATCTTGCACACCTTGCAAATCTTGCAAAACTCTGCAATTTGGCAAAGAGTAAGCAAAACCATGCTTAAAGCTGAATCCAATAGCGCTGCATGACAGCACCGTCTGAACCGGTGATTTCGTTTTCAAGAATGCCGCCGTTTCTGATGATTGATTTGGCCGAACCGATATTATCCTTGCTGCATACTATAAGAACCCGGTTAAGGCCGAGTTTTCTGCACTCGTCCAAAGCAAGGCCTATCATCCTGGTTGCATAGCCTTTCCTGCGTTCGGACGGCCTTATCCCGTCTCCTATGTGACCGCTCTCCTTCAGGAGAGCATCGTTCAGATAATGGCGGATGTTCACGGCTCCGATCAGCCTGTTACGGTCTTCGTCCAGAAGGAAGAAGACGGAATCGGGAACACGGTCCGCAGTAGCCACCTTATGCTCGAGGTGCTCCAGATAGTAGTCGAAATCGTGGTAGTCGTTTTTGAATATCGCCCAGGGGGAGGTGTCGGTATGATTGCGGATCTGGTCCGCCCTCCACTCCTCTATCATTTCGCCGAGTTGTTTTTCATATTGTTTTGTCAGCTTGATCAACTTCAGTCCCATTTTCCACCCTCTATGACCGATATTACGGCATCTGTATATTCCCCGGCATGGTTCAGCGAAAACTCGCCGTGGAACAGGCCGGGAAGAATTTTCACGGAACAGCCGGGAATCCCCTTTTGCAGGATCTTTACGGATTTCAGGATTTCCCCGTTTTCCCTGCTTCCTGCAAAAACGTGTAAATGTGCAGAGCATGAGCGCACTGCCTCCGGAAGGCTGAAGGCAGTATTGGCCTTGAGAAATGAAATCATGTTCTCCTTTGCGATTGCACAGGTATCACGGTAGTAGTCTTCAAACAGCTCCGGTCTGATATGGAGACTCTTGGCCTGGAGCCTTGCAAAACGCCTGTTCTTGATCAGTGCATAGCTGCTTCCGAAAGCAGAACCGATCATGGCATGGGTGACCCTTGACGGAATCACTGCGGCGCTCTCGACAAATGCATATCTGCAGACATCACCCCGCTGTGCCAGCATCTCAAGAAGAATCTGAGCACCAAGGGAAAGTCCTCCTGCAAGCAGAACCTTGCCGACGCATTCAGCATCTATGAAATCGATGATCTCCGCTGCGTTGTCGGCGATTGAGGAGAAGGCCCGGCTGCTGCCGGCATGCCCGTCCAGGATAGGAAGGATTACATGGAAACGAGGGGCAAGCAGTTCTGCCTGCTCCCTGTAGTTCCACCAGTTGAGCCCGCCTCCGTGCAGAAGCATCACAACCGGCCTGTCTTTGTCTCCGAATTCCCTGAATTCCATCACGCTCCTCTCGGACAATGATAGCACTTTCATGGCCCGTTCGGAATCTTCTTGACGTATCGCAGTTGAACAACAATACTCATTGATGATGACAGATTTCGGACTCAAAGCCATTGATATTCTCAGGGAAACAGATGCCCGCTTCTACATCGATATGATCGAGGCGCTGCGCACAGAACGCGCACAGGCCGTCATAGCGGAGGATGACTGCGTGCTCATCCATGTGCCGGACTGCATCTGGTACATGATGGCCAGAACGGAAAAGGCTGCGCTTGCCGCCGCCGGCCAT
>ONWV01000077.1 GCA_900321635.1 uncultured Spirochaetaceae bacterium
ACATGCATGCGGCCTTGATCTGAAGCTATCTTCTGTCAGTTCGTTGTGCTGTCAGTTGTGGTTGCTGTGGCGGCAGCTCTCTCGTTGAGTGAGCTGAGAACTGAGGAGTCAGAGGACTTGTTCACGAATGCGACTGCAACAGCAAGCAGCACGAAGACCGCCACTGTCCAACCTGTGATCTTGTTCATGACCCTGTTTGATCTTCCGCCGAAAGCTGAGTCGCTGTTTCCGCCGAAGATTCCGCCAAGTCCGGAATCATCCTCGCTCTGGATTGAGACAAGGAAGATCAGGAAAAGACTGACAAGAACAAAAAGAACCAAAAGAATGATACTTAAAACTGCCATATTCTACCTACCAATAATAAATCAGCAATTGATGATCGGGAGGAACTGCTCAAGAGTGAGTGATGCACCGCCGACCAAAGCACCGTCAATGTGCTCGCAAGCCATAAGCTCCTTGACATTTGAGGGCTTTACTGACCCACCATACTGTATAATTTGATTTTCTGCAACATCCTTGCCGAATTTCTTGCAAATCAGGCCCCTGATGTACTCATGGGCTGAGTTTGCGTCTGCCGGTGTGGCGGTCTTGCCTGTTCCGATTGCCCAGACAGGCTCGTAGGCGATTGTGACATGAGCCATCTGCTCAGCTGTCACACCGTCAAGACCGATGTTGATCTGGTCAGCGAGAACCTGCTCAAGACGGCCGCTCTCCCTCTCCTCGAGTGTCTCACCCACGCAGAGGTCGATGTCCATTCCGTTGGCAAGGGCGAACAGGGCCTTCTTGTTGATGAACTCGTTGGTCTCTCCGTAGTACTGGCGTCTCTCGCTGTGTCCGAGGATGACGGTGTTCACACCGATGTCCTTGAGCATGGCGCATGAGATCTCTCCGGTGTACGCGCCCTTCTCGTGGTCGTTGACGTTCTGGGCCGCGACGATGACATCAGAGCCCTTCACTGCCTCAACAACTGCCGGAAGGCAGACATATGTCGGAGCGATCATGACCTTGACCTTGGCTCCCTTAGCGGCCTTGGCAAGCTCTGCGGCGTACTTTGCTGCCTCGGTCGGCACGAGATTCATCTTCCAGTTTCCTGCGATATAAAGCTTTCTCATCTTATTTCTCCGTAACTATTATTTCTCGAGGGCCTTGATGCCGGGAAGGGTCTTTCCCTCAAGGAACTCAAGTGATGCACCGCCGCCTGTTGAGACGTGGCTGATCTTGTCAGCAAGACCGAACTTGTTGATGGCTGCAACTGAATCTCCGCCGCCAACGACTGTGATGGCCTTGGAAGCTGCAAGAGCCTTGGCAACTGCCTCTGTTCCCTTTGCAAATGAAGCGAACTCAAAGACTCCCATCGGGCCGTTCCATACGACTGACTTTGCATCTGAAAGAGCATCGACGATGAGCTTTGTTGTCTTGGGACCGATATCCATTCCCATGAGATTCTCAGGGATGTCAACAGAATCAACTGCAACCGGCTTTGCATCCTCTGCGAATGCCTCTGCGCAGATGTGGTCTACAGGAAGTATGACATTGACCTTCTTTGCCTTTGCTGCAGCAAGAAAGTTCTTTGCTGTATCAAGGAAATCGTCCTCAACAAGGGACTTTCCGATTGAATGACCCTGGACCTTGAGGAATGTATAAGCCATTCCGCCGCCGATGACGATTGTGTTACAGGTCTTGACCAGTGACTCCAGGACGGAAATCTTGGAAGAAACCTTTGAACCGCCGATGATGGCGACAAACGGCTTCTCAGGATTCTCCAAAAGCGGAGCCATGAACTTCACTTCCTTCTCAATGAGGAAGCCTGCATATGCAGGAAGATAGTGTGCGACACCCTCTGTTGAGGCGTGTGCTCTGTGGGCTGTTCCGAATGCGTCGTTCACATAGATGTCACCGAATGATGCCAGCTCCTTTGCGAATGACGGATTATTCTCTTCTTCATCAGGATAGAATCTGCAGTTCTCGAGAAGAAGAACCTCGCCCGGCTTCAGAGCCTCGACTTCCTTCTTCACCTCAGGTCCGATTACATCGGATGCGACCTTGACTTTCCTTCCGAGAAGCTCTTCGAACTTCTTTCCAACCGGAATCATTGAGAAATCCGGATTCTTCTTTCCCTTCGGGCGGCCGAAGTGGCTCATCACGACAAGTGATGTACCCGGCTGATCAAGGATGTACTTGATTGTAGGAAGTGCAGCAACGATTCTTGTTGCATCTGTGACCTTACCGTCCTTGAGAGGAACGTTGAAATCAACACGGATAAGAACTCTCTTGTTCTTAAGATCGGCTTCTCTGATTGTGTTAAGAACCATTTTATTCTCCTGAAAATAGTTATCTCTTATACAAGATTCAGGCCTGCGCGAGGCAGGCCTGAAATCAGTCAGCTGAAACTCAGCCGTTGACCTTCTTCATGTAAGCAATGAGGTCAAGAACCTTGTTGGAGTATCCGATCTCGTTGTCATACCATGAAACAACCTTGACGAATGTGTCGGTAAGTGCGATACCGGCCTTTGCGTCGAAGATGGAAGTTCTTGTGTCACCGAGGAAGTCTGAAGAAACAACTGCGTCCTCTGTGTATCCGAGGATACCCTTCAGCTCGCCGTCTGCAGCCTTCTTCATTGCAGCACAGATCTCGTCATACTTTGCCGGCTTGGCAAGATTGACTGTGAGGTCAACAACAGAAACATCAAGAGTAGGAACTCTCATTGACATACCTGTGAGCTTGCCGTTGAGGGAAGGAATGACCTTTCCGACAGCCTTTGCAGCACCTGTTGAGGAAGGAATGATGTTACCGGAAGCAGCACGTCCGCCTCTCCAGTCCTTCATTGAAACACCGTCAACAGTCTTCTGTGTAGCTGTTGTTGAGTGAACAGTTGTCATAAGACCATCTGTGATTCCCCAGTTGTCGTTGAGAACCTTAGCGATCGGTGCAAGGCAGTTTGTTGTGCAGGAAGCGTTTGAAACAAACTGTGTGCCCTTGACATAGCTCTTCTCGTTGACGCCGACGACGAACATCGGAGTGTCATCCTTTGAAGGAGCTGACATGACAACGTACTTAGCACCTGCGTTGATATGAGCCTGTGCCTTCTCCTTTGTGAGGAAGAGACCTGTTGACTCTACGACATATTCTGCTCCGACCTCATCCCACTTAAGCTCGTTGGGGTCCTTGCAAGCTGTAACACGGACAGCCTTTCCGTCGACGATGAGAAGGTTCTTGTCGACATCAGCCTCAATTGTTCCCTCGTATGTGCCGTGCATGGTGTCATACTTGAGCATGTAAGCCAGATAATCAACCGGGCAAAGGTCGTTGATTCCAACAATCTCGATGTCCTTTCTCTTCATTGCAGCGCGGAAGACAAAGCGTCCGATTCTACCAAATCCATTAATACCAACTTTCATTATGAAAATCCTCCATATCGAATTGACAGCAAAACTATATTCTAAAAGTAATATAATAGTCAATAAACCCTAGACCCCAATCCATCATTCGTCAGAACCTATCTGAGTGTTCCAAAGTGAATTGAAATCCATGTTGAAGCCGCGGAGCAGACTCAGAACAAAAGCACTTGATGCCTTGTGGATGTCGCGGGGAACCATCTGGCCGTCTGTGATGAACAGAAGCGGAATGTGCTTGCTGTGGCAGATGGACAGAATATTTCCTATTGTCTGCGTCTCATCAGTCTTGGTTACTATCACGGATGTGATTTTGAACATCTTGAACTGTTCAAAGACATTGTCTATGTCTATCTTCTTCATTGAGGCGCTGACTGCCAGATAACACTTGATGTCTTTTCTGTCCGGAACATTGAGCATGGTCTGAAGCTTTACGTTAAGCTCGTTGTCCCTGGGGCTTCTTCCGATTGTATCAATTAAAATCAGCTCTGCATCGCCTGACTGCTCAAGGGCCTCGAAGAACTGTGATTCGTCATCCGCACGCATGACAGGAATGTTCAAAGCCTTTCCGAAGCTTTCTATCTGCTCATAGGCCCCTACTCTGAACGAATCCATTGTGATGATGCGGACCTTCTTTCTAAGCTCCTGTGGAGGAAGGGTTCCGTAGATTGCGGCAATCTTTGCAATTGTGGTTGTCTTTCCAACACCTGTAGGTCCGACAAGGGCAAAGATCTTGGGTGGATGAAGCTGGCTGTTATGGTCAATGTCAACGGAGCTGACGATTCTGTCCACAATCAGAAGCTCAAACTCATCTTTGGAAGGAACAGCAGGAAGAGCCGGCTCAAGCTGCTTTCTGAGATCCGAGACAATCCAGCTGATGTAATCTTCGGAAAAGTCATTCATTGAAAGAACGGCTCTGGCGTGATCCATAAGGGCCTGCAGCGGGTCATCTTCCGCTTCAACTTCATTCTCAGGCTCAGCTTCTGGTTGTAAAGAAGCTGTTTCCGGAGCTTTTTCCTCAACCTGAGGCTCTTCCAGTACAACAGGCTCCTCGGGCTCAAGTGCCGGATCCGGAGTATTGGAATCAGGATCCGGGGTATAGGCTTCTTTCTCAAAGCGCCTGATATCCCTCTCCTCTTCCTTTTCCTTTATCTGCTGGGATGCGTTGTTAGAGCTGCGCTGGGCAGGCTGCTGCTTAGCCTTCTTGGGAGCTTCACCCTCTGCAAGAAAGCATGTGAGTTCACAGTGTCTTTTCTTTCCGATGCCGAGAAAACCTTTCTCCACCACATCTTTTCTGCTGTGGATACGGATCATGTCACCGTACTGGTCACGTGCCGATCTCACTGCATCTTCATATGTAGGCGCAACGATTGTAATGTAGTTCACTTCGCATCTCCGAAAACAGACGTTCTCAGTCTGAGGATATCATCAAATTGAAGATGAGGCTAGAGTCACAGAATATATCTGCTCAGATCCTGATTCTTGACAACATCTGACAGTCTTTCGTCCACGTAGGCTCTGGTGATCTCAACCGTCTGACCGCCCATCTCGCTTGCGTTGAAGCTCAAATCGTCCAGAAGAGTCTCCATTATCGTATAGAGTCTTCTTGCTCCGATGTTCTCCGTCGTGGAGTTGACCTCATAGGCAATCTCGCTGACGCGGTGAATAGCCTCGTCGGTGAAAACCACATCAACGCCCTCGGTCTTCAGAAGCTCCTTGTACTGCAGCGTGATTGCGTTCTCAGGCTCCTTGAGGATTCTGAAGAAGTCATCGGCTGTAAGTGCATCAAGCTCGACCCTGAGCGGGAAACGTCCCTGAAGCTCAGGAATGAGGTCGCTGGGCTTTGAAACATGGAAGGCACCTGCTGCGATGAAGAGGATGTGCGATGTATCAATGACACCCCACTTGGTGGTTACCTTTGTTCCTTCGACAATCGGAAGAATATCTCT
>ONWV01000025.1 GCA_900321635.1 uncultured Spirochaetaceae bacterium
AAGAAGTTTTTACCGCCGCCGATTCCGGCACCCCCGTGACCGAATGCATCTATCATGAGAATCC
This sequence comes from uncultured Spirochaetaceae bacterium, assembly GCA_900321635.1. Lineage (GTDB taxonomy): Bacteria > Spirochaetota > Spirochaetia > Sphaerochaetales > Sphaerochaetaceae > UBA9732. Next base: position 65 of record ONWV01000025.1, read on the forward strand.
GCTCATGATGCACTTTAGGGCTTTAGCCACAATTACGAATAGGCCCGACAGCAATAAGAAAAAAAATATGAATTATTGCTGTCAGCGTGACAGCAAAAATAACATGTATACCCTGTCTTTGCTGTAAAAATGAAGCATGACGGGAAGGTTTGACAGCAAAATGTGAGTTTTCTTTAAATATTTCTGTTTTTGCTCTTTGAAAAGACAGCAAAAACTCAGGGTTGTGCAGGTTTTTGCTGTTGAACCAGTAATCAGGGCCCAGAACAGAGGGCTAGATTATCTGCAAACCTCATTGTGGCGATAAAAAAATAAGGGACCATCGCTATTATGCGACAGCCCCTTCTTTCCGGAAAACCGGAATCAGTTGATTGCAGCCTGTGCAGCAGCCAGTCTTGCGATTGGCACTCTGTACGGTGAGCATGAAACGTAGTTCAGACCAACAGTCTGGCAGAATGCGATGGTCTTAGGATCACCGCCGTGCTCTCCGCAGATACCCAGTCTGAGGTTCGGTCTGACCGAACGGCCGAGCTTTGCGGCGCTGGCCATGAGCTTTCCGACTCCGTCAACATCGATTGTTGCAAACGGATCATACTCATAGAACTGCTTGTCAGTATCGTTGACATAGTGACCGAGGAATGATGCTGCGTCATCTCTTGAGAATCCGCAGGTCATCTGTGTGAGGTCGTTTGTACCGAAGCTGAAGAACTCTGCTTCCTGAGCAATCTCATCTGCTGTGATTGCAGCTCTTGGAACCTCAATCATTGTACCGATCTCATAGTCGACCTTGTCCTTCTTCTCTTCAAAGACGCTGTTGATGACTTCCTCAGCGTTCTTCTTACAGAACTCGAACTCTTTGTGGTTGCCTACAAGAGGAATCATGATTTCAGGATAGACCTTGATGCCTTCCTTCTTGACGTTGATGGCAGCCTCGATGATAGCTCTGACCTGCATCTTGAGAATCTCAGGATAGATGATAGCAAGACGGCATCCGCGGAAACCGAGCATCGGGTTGAACTCGTGCAGTGATGCAACCTTCTTGGCAACCTCTTCCGGAGTGATTCCGAGTGTCAGTGCCATCTCATGTCTTGTAGAAGAATCGTTCGGCAGGAACTCGTGAAGCGGCGGGTCAAGGAGTCTGATGTTTGCCGGAAGTCCGTGGAGCTCTCTGAACATAGCCTCGAAGTCGCCTCTCTGCATCGGAAGAAGCTCAGCAAGTGCTGACTCTCTTTCTCTGAGGTTGTTTGCAAGGATCATCTTTCTCATGGAGATGATTCTTGAACCGCCGAAGAACATGTGCTCTGTTCTGCAAAGTCCGATACCTTCGGCACCGAGCATGACAGCCATGTGAGTATCAGCAGGAGTATCAGCGTTTGTTCTGACGCCCATTGTCTTGATCTCGTCGACATAGCTCATGAACTTCTTGTAGTTCTGGAACAGCTCGGAGTCCTTCTCCTTCATGCTTCCATTGAGAACCTGGACAATCTCAGAAGGCTTGACCTGGATCTTTGCTGCGTAGACAGCACCGGTGAAGCCGTCGATTGAGATGAAGTCACCTTCCTTGATGACCTGTCCGTTGACCTCGAAGAACTTGCCTGCGAAGTCTACATGAATCTCACCTGCACCGGAGACACACGGGCATCCCATTCCTCTGGCGACAACAGCTGCGTGGCTTGTCATACCACCGCGGCATGTCACAACACCCTTGGAAACTGCCATTCCTCCGATATCCTCAGGAGATGTCTCTGTTCTGACAAGGACAACATCCTTTCCTTCTGCTGCCCAGGACTCTGCATCCTCAGCTGAGAAGACAACCTGTCCGCAGGCTCCTCCCGGAGATGCGTTCAGACCATTTGTAAGCGGCTTGATTCCGTCAGTCTTGATCTGATTCTGGTCCAAAATCGGAGCAAAGAGCTTGTTGAACTCACCTGCAGGAACACGTGAGACAGCGGTCTTCTTGTCAATCAGACCTTCCTCAACCATTTCAACCTGAGACTTGAGCCAGCTGAAGATTGTTCTCTTTCCGTTTCTGGTCTGCAGCATGAAGAGCTTTCCTTCCTGGATTGTGAACTCCATGTCCTGCATATCGTGGTAGTGCTTCTCAAGAGTCTCTCTGATCTTGCAAAGCTGATCATAGACATCGGGATTGACCTTGCACAGGGTCTCGATTGACTGCGGTGTTCTGATACCGGCGACAACGTCCTCACCCTGGGCGTTCATGAGATACTCGCCGTAGAAGTGGTTGTCTCCTGTGGCCGGGTCACGTGTGAATGCAACACCTGTTCCTGATGTCTCACCCATGTTACCAAAGACCATGCACTGGACGTTGACGGCTGTTCCCAGAAGTCCGCGGATGTCGTTCATCTGTCTGTACTTGATGGCTCTGGCGTTGTTCCATGAGCGGAAAACTGCGTTGATAGCCTTGAAAAGCTGATCATAAGGATCAACAGGGAAATCCTCGCCTGTGGATCTCTTGTAGATTCTCTTGTATCTCTTTACGAGGTTCTGAAGGTTCTCAGTTGTAAGCTCGTAGTCGAATGTGAGACCTTCCTCGTCCTTGACGTCCTGGATAGCCTCTTCGAACTTGTCGTGTGGAACTCCCATGACGACATCACCGAACATCTGGATGAATCTTCTGTAGCTGTCCCATGCGAAACGCTCGTTGCCTGTCTTCTGAGAAAGAGCATCGACCGAATCCGGATTGAGACCGAGGTTCAGGACAGTGTCCATCATACCGGGCATTGACTGGGCGGCACCGCTTCTTACGGAAACAAGCAGAGGATTCTTGGAATCTCCCAGCTTGGCACCCATTGTGGTCTCCAGCTGCTTGAGGTTGAGAAGAACCTCTTCCCTCATTCCCTCAGGATACTCTCCGTTGTGCTTTGAGAAATAGTCACATGCTTCTGTGCTGATTGTGAATCCCGGAGGTACCGGAAGTCCGATGTTTGTCATCTCAGCGAGGTTAGCACCCTTTCCGCCGAGGAGATCTTTCATACTGGAAGTGCCTTCTGCCTTTCCGTTGCCAAAAAAGTAGACATACTTGGTTACTTTCTTTGCCATTGTTCTTTCCTTTGTCAATTTAGTTTACGTGATACACGGTGATTTTGTGTTAAACCAATCCGCCTGTCAACTACATTATGATATTAAAACACATAATTACTTATAAAACAAACGAAAAAAGGACCGGAACACAGGTTCCGGCCCAGGAGTATCAATATCGGACTGTTATGCGATGAATGCCTTGAGATTCTGGACTTCTTCATCAGATCTGAGGTTGGAAAGAACCTTCTTCTCAATCTGTCTGATTCTCTCCTTTGTCAGGTGATAGATCTCTCCGACTTCCTTAAGGCTCATGGCCTCGTTGTTGTCCAGACCGAAGCGGAGTCTGATGATGCCTCTCTCCTTCTCAGGAAGAGATGCAAGGATCTTGTTGACTGAACTCTTCATGGCCTTGTCCATGACATAATCCTCAGGTTTTGGCTCGTCACTTTCGATGAAATCACCGAAGCTTGTGTCTTCCTCTGTTCCAAGAGGTGCATCCAGGCTTGAGACATCACGGGCAATCTGCATCAGATCAAGAACATCCGAAGGCTCCATGCCGCATTCGCGTGCGATATCCTCGATTGAGGCATCATCTGAAGTCTCGTTTTCGATCTTGTTCTTTGCATTGAGAATCTGAATCAGGTCGGCAGACTTGTTCATAGGAAGTCTGATCATCCTGGATTTCTCGCCAATGGCCTTGAGGATGGACTGTCTGATCCACCAAACGGCGTAGCTGATGAAGTGATAACCCTTTTCGGGCTCAAATTTATCTATTGCTGTCAGAAGACCGATGTTACCCTCGCTGATAAGGTCAATGAGAGGAAGGCCTCTGTTCTGGAACTGCTTTGCGATGCTCACGACAAATCTGAGGTTGCCGTTGACAAGCTTTTCTCTTGCAATTGCATCGCCGTTTTTGGCTCTTATGGCAAGGTCGTATTCCTCATCACGTCCGAGAAGCGGAATTCTCTCAATATCCTTGAGATACATTCCCAAAGCTCCGGTTTCTGAAGTTCTAGCGGTGTTTGTGTTGATGTTTGCCATAAACGTCTCCTATGCCAACAAGACAGCAAGAAACATGCCAAAACAAGCATCAGGTGAATTTATTGTTTATAATGTAATGAATTGATAATTTTAAAAATTGAAAACGACTCAATTTTCACCGCTGAAAACCGCTCTGTTTTGTGTCAAAATGGCACAGCCTCATCTTTTTTCTCTTTTTCCGTGTCCTTTTGACACATCACAAAGACCTGCTGAGGGAAAAAGGTGCAACATGGGTCAAAAATATCCACCGGAAAGTCGATTCTGATGGTCTTGAACCACTGCTCCACGTTTGAGATTGGACCGAACTTGGAGTTCTGCATGTAGTTTTTAACATCAAGCCAGCTGTCTCGGATAAGATCGTGGACCATATCCCCTTCAGGCTCTGAGATTTCAAGATTCTTCTTGGCTATGAGGTAGATGCTCATCTGGATTCTGTAGAACTTCTTCCAAAGAGGATCATCGTCACAGTCATTGGCTCTGGCCAGAAAGCAGTCACAGAGAATGCCCAGAGAACGGCTAAGCATATTCATGTGCTTTAAAAAGAGTTCCTTGTCATGGCAATTACAATCTTTGTTTCTGGTATTATCCGAGCTGTTATCCATCCGGTCACCTTCGTACATGGCAAAGATAACAACAGAATTCAAAATCGGAAAGAAAAACGACCGAATTTCTTAGCCCTGCACAAAAAACCATGTTAATGTAGTTGTATGGAAAAAGAAGTCGCTAAACGGAGCAGAACAGTACAGAGACTCCCTTTCAGACCTCTGTACTTCTTTGCCGCCAGAATATACGCAAATTTAATCGGTCGCTTCCAGTTCAATCTGAAGAAGACAGGCTGCAGAATCAAGGGACCTGCGCTGATTCTAAGCAACCATACATCGAACCATGATTATAAATTCGTCGCCGCAGCCGTAAAGCCTGCCAGAATCTCATTTCTGGTCACCTACCACTTCTTCACATTCAAGAAGCTGGCATTCTGGCTCAAAGCCTGCGGTGCCATACCCAAATACCAGTTCGCAACTGACCTTGAGGCCATGCGCAAGATCCAGTATGTGGTTCAGAAGAAAAACGGAGCCGTCTGGATTGCCCCTGAGGGAACAGTCTACGCAAGCGGACACCTTGGCTACATGTCCCCTGCCATTGCGAAAATGATCCGATTCCTCAAGGTTCCCGTCTACACATGCAAGATCGAGGGCGCCGGACTTGGCAACGCCAAATGGTCCAAAAAGACCCACAAAGGAAAAGTCAGCATCAACTCAAGCCTCCTTTTCACAGAAGAAGAGGCCAAGACACTTGATAAGGATGAGATCATGAAGCGTCTCATAGACGCCCTCTCCTACAACGAATTCGAATTCCAGAAGCGTGAAAACGTCATCGTGAAAGGCTCCGACAAGGCCGAGGGCTTTGAGACCATGTTCTACAAATGCCCCTGCTGCGGAAGTGAATTCAAAATCAGATCAAGCGGCAACGACGTTGTGTGCACACAGTGCGGTGCCAAAGCCACCTTCCAGGACGATTTCACCTTTAAATGGGAAGGAAAGAAGCAGTACTTTGAAAACTACAGCCAGTGGTACGACTGGCAGTACGACCAGGTCAAAAAGGAAGTTGAGAAACCGGACTTCCGCATGGAAGATGAAATGGACTACGGCATAGACCTTCCCGGTGTGGACAACTACAAGAAGGTCGGTCACGGAAAGCTCACCTTCTCCCATGACGGCTGGGACTACAAGGGCACATACATGGACCGCCAGATTGAAGAACACGATGACCTGCGCTCTGTATTCATCGCAACGCTTAAGGTCGGCCTTCATTTCGAGCTCCCTGTACGCGACGGCCACACAAGGGTCTTCTACCCCAAGGACGGCCTTACATCCATGAAGTGGCATCTGGCTTCCAGAGCTATGTCTGAGATCTTAGGTCTTTAATATTGCTTGCTCTTGCAAACACTATAAAAGACCCTGGGTCCAATGATATGTGTCTAATGATGTGTTGTCGATTGAGCAATTTTTGGGTATATTAATGGCGTTGCGCATGGGCGCACCTACAATGAATCGATAAGGAGATGGATATATGACAATCAAGCCGCTTGGAGAGAGAGTTCTGGTCAAGATGGACAAGGTTGAGGAGAAGACCGCAGGTGGTATCTTCATTCCTCAGACAGCACAGGAGAAGACTCAGATTGCTAAAGTCGAGGCAATCGGAGATGATGTCAAGACAATCAAGGTCGGACAGAAGATTCTTCATGACAAGTATGCCGGAACATCCGTCAAGATGGACAATGATGAGTATCTCATCCTCAACATCAAGGACGTCCTTGCAATAGTCGGTTGAAACTAAGGTTTCACGAATGAAAGCCGGAGGCAGATGCTTCCGGCTTTTTTTATTACATGAGAGACATCAAATGAATGATGACAGTGCTTTGATGAAATCCTTGTTGTAGGACAGAAGAAAATTAAGTTCGTTTCCCAATCCCCTATCTTTTGTGGCATTTCTGAACCTGTAGGGGTTGGGTTTTATAAGACTCAAAACATGGGGCAGCTCTGAAACTGGAATCGGGTATTCCATCCTTGTTACAGCATAGTACAGATCCACGAATGCCTTCTCAGGGAAAGCAAAGCCGTCGCTCTGAAGAGCGAAGTTCGAAGATGAAAGGATTACAAACTGAATCCTGCTTTTGAGTTTTCCCATACCCAGGATGTTGTTCTCTTCTTCTGTGATGGCCAGGTCGAACTCTCGCATCAGAAGAAGCTGAACATCTTTGAGACTGCTTTTTCTTGTACAGAGAATCAAAGGGTAGCTTCCATCGACTCTGAACCCTATTCCGTTCATACAGTCTAGTCCTGACAGGTAAAAATCATAGCCGGAATCTTTAAGACATCCGAAGGCAGCCTTGCTCAAATCAGGAATACAGGAGAATCTCTCCTCATCAAGAGGCGTTGAAGAAGAAAGTCGGTATTCTCCGTGAGCAGACTTTTCCACAAAGCCTTTTCCAAGCTCCTCATGAAGATGCCAGGAAACGGTTTTCTGGTTCATCTGGGGAAAAAGATCATATATCTGACGCGTTGTAAGAACTCTGCCTTCTGACAGCTCTTTTAAGAGTCTTTCTCTGAATTCATTGGCCATATATGCATTTTAAACAAGAAATTTTGCTTTTTCAACACAAAATATCAACACATAACATCAAAACAGAAAGCCCTCGATCTTCTGTCCCAATGTCTTGGTCTCTGTCTCAGGATGATAGCTTTCAGGAAGAGAATGAAGCATCATGGCGCCATAGCTTTTGGAGATGATTCTGGAATCAAGAATCAGAACTATGCCCTTGTCTGTGGTATGACGCATAAGACGTCCGTAGCCCTGCTTCAGGCGCATTGTGGCATCAGGAAGAGACAGGCAGTAGAATCCGCTTTTTCCGTCCTCCTCAAGCTTTGAATAGCGCGCCTTGTAGATGGGGTCGTCAGGCATTCTGAAAGGAAGCTTGGTGATAATCACCATCCTGAGGGTGTTACCAGGAGCATCGACACCTTCCCAGAAGCTGTCTGTTGCAAATAGTACGCTGTCAGTATCCTGCTTGAACTGCTCAAGTAGAGCGTAGCGGTCCTGCTCGCCCTGCTTCATGCTGTTAAGAGACATGGCAGAAAAACGAGGCTTAAGGCGCTCGTACACATACTCCATGAGCTTGAAGCTGGTAAAAAGAACAAGAGCCCCTCCTCCTGAGCTTGAGACTGCCTGATAGACGGTCTCGCAGGTAAAGTCGGCATACTGGGCCTCGTTGTCGCGGCTGAATGTGGGAGTATCAAAAGGCGTCAGGAGCATCAGGCGGCTCTTGTAGTCAAAAGGAGAAGCATAGACCTTCTTGAGAAAACCTTTTGAGGGCACAGGAAGGCCCACAGATGTCCTCCAGTAGACAAAATCATCATGAAGATCAAGGGTGGCGCTTGTACACACGACCGAATCAAGCTTCTTAAACAGTGCTTCGGAAAGGACCTCGGCAACCTCAAGAGGCGCGTTGTTGAAGGTGACATAACGGTTCTGTCCGTGGCGCTCGATATCCAGATAATGGATCGAGTCATCCCAGGAGTTGATGTCCATGAAGGAGCCAAGGCGCTCAAGAACATCGCTGATTCTGTGAATATGCACATTAAGCTCATCAAGACGGGCCTGGCGGTTTTCATCTGCATCAACTTTTGACGAGAATGAGTTCAGCCTTGCCACAAGACGCATTCCGTTGTCAACAACTTCCCGGGCAATGCCCCCTATTTCCTGTGCAAGTCTTGCCATATTCTTCTTGGTCACAAGAAGATGTGCAAGGTTGTTTACCTCAAGAAGATTCAGCGTGGCCATGTTCAGGGTCTCCGACTTGGCTCTTACCAGGGTGTAGAAATCAAGAATCTCCTGATAGATGTTCTTATCGCTGCAATATGGAAGAAGGTCATCCAGAATCCTTCCCGTACCATTTCCCCTAAGACCTCTTCCGTCATAGATATATTCCATCTGACGGCGCAACGAATAACTTGAGTACGTTGTGGTGAAAAGATCTGTGGCATGACGCTCTACGTTGTGAGCCTCATCTATAACAAGATGATGAAACGGCGGTAAAACGGCATCGTCATCATAGTCTATGGAGTTTTCATACCGTGTGTTGCTGTCTACAAACAACAGGTGGTGGTTGCAGATGATTATCGATGCCTCTGAGAGCTTTCTTTTGGCCTTGAAGTAGTAACACTCGGTAAAATACGGGCATTTTCCGCCCATGCAGAAGTCAGAATCAGAGCACACTGAAGTCCACAGCTGAAAATCGAGTTTTCCCTGATACTCCGTCCTAAGACCTGTTTCAGACTGAGCTGCAAAGCTGTTGAGCTTTGACACATCGGATACTCCGTCATAGGCATAAAGCTCATTGTCCCTGACAAGCTCGGAAAGTCTTCTTAAGCAGAGGTAGTTGTTTCTTCCCACGGCAAGGGCCACCGAACATTCCTTTCCAAGGGCATTGAACAGAGCGGGAATATCCTTTTCCATCAGCTGCTTCTGCAAGTTTATGGTTGATGTGGCAATAACAGTCCTGTCTGTGGGATCGTCAAAGGCATAATACATTGCAGGAACAAGATATGCATAGCTTTTTCCAATTCCCGTACCGGCTTCAATGGCCCCTATTGAGTTCTGCTTGTAGCACTTAAGGACATCCAGGGCCATAAGAAGCTGCCCCTCGCGGAATTCGAAAGAACCGACTTTCCTGCTAAGGATCCCGTCATGGTCGAAGATCTCATAGATCTGATCTTCATTCATTCGGCGTATTCCTGCATCTTTCTGATTATGGTCTTTCTTCCAAGTCCAAGAACATCAGCGGCCTTTGACTTGTTGCCCTTACAGTAAGCGACCGTGCTTAAAATAATCTTCTTCTCAGCCTCATCCATCGTAGAGCCAAGCTCAATCTCAATGGTGTTTCCACCGTGGCTTCTGCTCACTACAGGTGGAAGATCTGAAAGCTCGATCTGGTTGGATCTGCACATGACAACGGCACTTTCAACGCAGTTTCTGAGCTCTCTGATGTTGCCCGGCCAGTCATAGGAACCAATGGCACTTCTTGCCTCATTGGAAAAGCCGTCGATTTTCTTCTTGTTTTCCTTGCAGAATTCTTCAAGAAATGAGGTACACAGAAGAAACAAATCCTCTTTTCTTTCCCTAAGAGGCGGAACCTCGAGGCTTACGACATTGAGTCTGTAATACAGATCTTCTCTGAAGTTTCCCTTCTCTATCTCTTCCTTCAGATTTCTGTTTGTCGCGGCAATGACCCTGACATCCGTCTTTATGGTCTTCTCTCCGCCAACTTTCTCAAACTCACGTTCCTGAAGGACCCTCAATAGCTTTATCTGGGTGCTCTGATCAATCTCGCCTATCTCATCCAGAAAGATTGTACCGCCGTCAGCCAGCTCAAAACGACCCTTCTTGTCAGCAACAGCGCCCGTGAAAGCACCTTTGACATGGCCGAAAAGCTCGCTTTCAAGAAGATTGGCATTAAGGGCTGCGCAGTGAACCTTGATGAAAGGCTTGTCCTTTCTGTCCGAGTAATTGACTATGGCATCGGCGACAAGTTCCTTTCCGACACCGCTTTCGCCTGTGATAAGGACTGTTGCACGAGATGGTGCTATCTGCTGGATGGTTTCAATCAGCCTCTGGACCTTCTGGCTCTTTCCGATGATCTTTGAATAACCTGTCTTCTTTTTCAGATTCTCAAGCTCTGCGGCAAGCTCACGGTTTCTGTCAGCCATGTCTTTACCGGCAAGCGAGCGCTTTATCAGAACCGAAAGATGATCAAGATTTACTGGCTTGGTAAGGAAATCCACAGCGCCGTTCTGCATTGCAGTTACGGCATCCTCTATTGTTCCGTGACCGGTGAGAACCACAACGGGAATTGTAGGATATGTGGTGTAAATACGTTTCAGAAGCTCGCTTCCGCCCATTCCGGGCATTCTGAGGTCTGTTATGACCATATCAACCGACTGGTTTGTTATGATCTTCCAGGCAGTCTCGGCATCTTCTGCCTGAAGGCCTTCGTATCCGTCTATCTCAAGCGCGGCGACAAGACCCTCGCGGATGTACTTTTCATCATCTACGACAAGTATGGTCCTTTTCATCCCTTATTCCTCCCGTCGTCGGCAAGTCTGAATCTCTCTGTACTTGGCACAGGAATCTGAAGCGTGAACTCACTTCCGCTTCCTAAAGTCGAGTGCACTGTGACATCACCTTCGTGCTGTTTCATTATCTTGAACAAAACGGTAAGCCCCAAACCTGTTCCGGAACTCTTAGTTGTGTAGTAAGGCTCGAAGATCTTGCTCATCTGCTCTTCTGTCATTCCGCATCCGTTGTCGGCTACGGATATTTTGACCATGTCACCCTCCATGAAGGTGCTGACCGTGATGGCAGGGTCCTTTTTATCCTCAGGCATGGCCTGCATGGCGTTGTTTATCAGATTGAGGATCGACTGCTGAATCAATGTGCAGTCTGCAAGAACCTTGGGAAGAGAGACTGCAAGATGAAGATTCAGTGCAATTCCCTTCTGAGAAAGCTCTGCAGAGACTACAGACACTGTCTTTTTGACAATGTCGTTGACGTTGCAGATTGCAAGATTCACCTTCATGGGCTTTACGGCAAACAGAAAGTCAACGGCGATCTTGTTGATGCGGTCAACCTCTTCGCTTACCACATCAAGGTATTTTTTTGCCTCTTCACGGGTCATAGATCCGTTTTTCTCCATAATTTTATCCATCAGCTGAAGATAGATGGAAATGGATGCAAGAGGGTTTTTTATCTCATGAGCAACGCCTGCTGCCATTGTGGTCAACTGTGCAAGACTTTCGTTTTTTCTGAATTCTTCCTTGAAGCGGTTGAAGATCGTCATGTCCCTGAAAAGAAACAGCATGGCCTTGGGGTCTGTGACGCGGCTTGCGATGCAGCTTATCGAGCGGTGTCCGCGCGAAGGATTATCTACCTCAAAGAACTCCTCCTGAGTATGCTGTAATGACTTTCTGAATTTTCTGATAAAGGAGACAATATCGCCGTCGATAATGACCTTTGAGATATTGATATCAATGTACTTGTTTCTAGGATAAAGAGTTATAAGGTTTGAAAGCGTTGAGTTGAGATATAATACGTTTTCCGACATGTCAAGCATCAGACAGCCTTCCATCGCATTATCCAGAATGTAGTTCCGGATCTTAAGATCACTTGTCTGAGTCTCAATGATTCTCAGAATCTCTTCGTTGGACAGCTTTTCAATCTTGCTTGAGGCCTTCTTCACAAACTGACTCATCTGTTGACCTCCTTTACCCTGTAAAAGACATAGTCAAATGTCAGACGCTTTGTCTGGTTGAAAGTCTTTCCCTTTGCAACGGCCTGGCTTACTGCATCAAGAAGATAGGAAGCTCTTCTGTCATCAAGCCTTCCCTCGGCGAAAGCTTTTGATATCTGGTTCAGGACATGCTCAAAGAAGCGGTCCCAGCCCTGGTTCTTCTCAAGCTCTGAAATAAGAGCAGGAAGATCCACATCCTTTTTATCCAGAAGATCCTTTGCACTCTGAAGTAACAATGAATCATTGATTCCGCTTCCCTCAAGGAAGAACTCCTCAAGACTTGAGTACTTTGAAGAATCTACGAACAGAGAATTGAGGATGAAAGCTCTCTTTTTGTCATCAAGGTCAGAAAAGCGTATTTTCTGAACACGACTTAAAATAGTTGCAGGGATGCGGCCGGCATTTGAGGAAATAAGGATGAAACGGCAGCCCTCAGGCGGCTCTTCAAGAGTCTTCAAAAGACCGTTTACCGCAGAGTCTCCCGCATTCTCAAGGCCCTCTATTATCACCATCTTCCCCTGCCCGTCCATCGATGAAGTCGAGCACCAGTCTCTGATGGCTCTGACCTGTCCTATGGATATGGCAGAGGTGCGGTTGGAATCAATCAGAGGATTAAGCGCCTTGGAAAGCTTTTCGCAGACAGCTTCGGCCTGCTTTTCATCTGCGTTGTCCAGATCCCTGAGTATGTCACTTACTTCTGCAGCATCTGAGAACTTCTTCTTTCCGGCCGTTGTGCTCTGGCTGTCTATCAGAGCTCCGTGGTACTGCTGAAGCAAAATAGAGACATTATCTTTCAGAAAACGCTTTGAGCTTCCGTTTTTCTGCTTTTCAAACAAGGAGATAGCTGTTCTGATTCTGTAGGCATGGTTTCTGTCGGATACTATCAGAACGTTGTCATCCGGAATCCCCAGAGCCTTACAGACAAGACGGGATGCGAACATTCGTCCAGTGCACGGGGAACCTGAGAACAAAAGCGCGTTGGGAAACTCACCCGATGAGACCAGGCTTTCGAGTAAAGAGGATACTTCCTTCTGAGTATTTTCCAACGTGCCGAACAAAGCTACCTCCGCAGTGTCAGATGGCACTCTTGATCAAATTGACACAGGCTTCGGCGAAAGGCAGAATCAGCTTACTTGAAAAAAGACTCTCCTGGAAAACCGGCTGGAGATTGAACAGATTCTGATAACCTAAGATGTATTCAAAAGCTGCTATCATGCAGAATGCCTCGACTAGACCCAGAAAGAAGCCCAGGATATTGTCAATGACAGAGATATTGGCCGTATCCACGATGTTGAAAAGTACGGATCCGATGATTCTTACAAGCAGATAGCCTGCGATGAAGATGATAAAGTACGCCGTAAAAGCCGCGAACCACATCGGAAATCCCAGTTTGGACTGAAATACGGGGGCCAGGCTGTGTGTGAACATCAGAGCCAGCATAAAACCCAGAATCAGACCGAATTTTGATGAAAGCTCATCAAGAAAGCCTTTGATGGCTCCCCAGATGCCTCCCACCATGAGAATAACGAACAATATGTAATCCAGAGTTTTAAGATACTGTGTCATAATTACACAGATATTATACACAAGAGCAGCAGAATTAGACAACTAAGTTCCAAGTAATCTATTCGGTTTTACAAATTTCTACTAATATATAAACATGAGCATTTTAACAGCTATTTTCGGAAGTAAGAAAGACAAGGACCTCAAACATCTCAACCCCATAGTCGAGAAGGTCAATTCATATGAAAGCTGGGCAAAGGGCCTCAAGGACGAGGAATTCCCTCTTCAGACCAAGCGTTTTAAAGACCGCCTTGCAAACGGCGAAACATTGGACCAGATTCTCCCTGAAGCCTATGCGCTTGTCAGAGAGGCATCTTTCCGTGTTCTGGGCGAGCGTCACTACGATGTACAGATCATGGGCTCCATAGTCCTTCATGAGGGCAAGATTCTTGAGCTGAAGACAGGAGAAGGAAAAACCCTCACCAGTGTTCCCGCAGGCTATCTGAATGCCCTTGAGGGAAAGGGTGTTCACATCATAACGGTCAACGACTACCTGGCTCAGCGTGATGCCTCCTGGATGGGCCCCATCTATAACTTCCTGGGCCTTACTGTAGGCGTGATTGTCTCCAACATGGACAACGAAAGACGAAAGGCCGCCTACCAGTGCGATGTCACATACGGAACCAACAACGAATTCGGTTTTGATTACCTTCGTGACAACATGAAGCTCCGTGCCCAGGACAAGATCCAGCCCAAGCACCACTTTTGCATCATCGATGAGATAGACTCCATTCTCATAGACGAGGCCCGCACTCCCCTCATCATCTCAGGTCCTGCGGACGATGACACCGAGTTTGCCCGTAACGCCGAGAAGATCACCTCATATTTCAAGGAATGTGAGAAGGACCCCGAAACAGGAGAATACCCTGTGGCCTCGGCATTCGCCAGATTCGAGCAGGGAGCCAAGCTTGAACCGGACGGAGATTACATGCTTGATGAGAAATCCCGTCACATCAGCTTCACCAAGGAAGGAATGCTCCACATGGAGGAGCTTCTTCAGAAATTCAACATCATAAAGGGCTCGCTCTATGATGACGAGAACTTCGAGTACATCCACTATGTCACCCAGGCCATGGTTGCAAAGCACCTCTACCACAAGGATACGGACTATGTCATCCAGGACAACCAGATTCAGATAGTCGATGAATTTACTGGAAGAATCCTCTACGGAAGAAGATACTCCGACGGCCTTCACCAGGCCATTGAGGCAAAAGAGCATATAAAGATCCTGGGAAAGAACAAGACTCTTGCCACCATAACATTCCAGAACTTCTTCAGAATGTATGACAAGCTTTCCGGAATGACAGGTACAGCTGATACAGAGGCTACCGAGTTCAGCCAGATCTACAATCTTGATGTTGTAGTCATCCCCACTCACCTTCCTGTAATCAGAAAGGACATGGATGACCTTGTATTTTTGAACGAGCAGTTCAAGTACACAGCAATCTGTCAGGAGATAAAGCGTGTTCATGAGACAGGCCAGCCGATTCTTGTCGGAACTGTGTCCATTGAGAAATCCGAGCTGATTTCAGCTCTTCTCAGGCGCATGGGAATCCCTCATGAGGTTCTGAATGCCAAAAACCATGCCCGTGAGGCTGCAATCATTGAAAACGCAGGTGCCAAGGGAGCTGTAACTGTTGCAACCAACATGGCAGGTCGTGGTACCGATATCAAACTCGGCGGTTCTCCCGATGCCCTTGCAAGAAAGCTCTGCGGGTCTGAGGCAACAGAGGAAGAGTTCAAACTAGCCAAGGAAAAGACATATTCACAGTGGCTTGCAAACTATGAAGAAGTCAAAGCTTTGGGCGGACTTTATATACTTGGAACAGAGCGCCATGAATCAAGACGTATAGACAACCAGCTTCGCGGAAGATCAGGCCGTCAGGGCGACCCGGGAGTTTCAAGATTCTATGTCAGCTTCGATGACACCCTGCTTAGGCTCTTTGCAAAGGACAACCTCAAGGCAATGGTCGGCCGTCTTGGAATGAATACAGGAGAGCCTCTTGAGCATTCCATGGTAAGCCGCGTCATTGAGACAGCCCAAAAGCGTGTTGAAGAGCGCAACTTCGACATCAGAAAGCATCTTCTTGAGTACGACGATGTTCTTAACGAGCAGAGAAACTTCATCTATGACCAGCGCGACCAGATTCTTGTTGATGAGAACATCATAAACAGAGCTCTGGAAGCATGTTATGAGTACATTGATTTCTCTGTTGACCAGTGCAGGGCAAAAAACGGTGTGAACGACCTTTCATCATTGCATCAGGCTCTTTTGGACAGCATAGGCTATGACTATGAGCCTCAGAAGGAAGATGAAAAACTTGAATCCAAAAAGCTTTCTGAAAACATCAAAGAGCGCGTAAAGGCTCTTGTAGACAGCAAGGTTGCCATCACAGGACCTGAGGTATTCTCGATGTTCGTAAGACAGATCTATCTGAAGCAGATAGATACCAGATGGCAGAACCATCTTGAGGAGCTTGAGGACCTGCGTGATTCTGTTGCTCTCAGATCCTATGCCCAGAAGAATCCTCTTACAGAATACAAACTCGAAGGTTCACAGATATTCGACAACATGATCGACCAGATCAAGACATCTGTTGCTAAGACTGTTGTAAGAGTCCAGATCAGAAATGACGGACCTCAGAGACCTGCACCTGCTGCAAGAAAGACCACTGAGATGCACCGCGAAAGCGCATCATTTTCTGGCCTTGCCGCAAATCAGCAGAAGGTCGCACGTAATAGTGCCAACGACCATATGCAGGCTCCTATGCAGGTCATAAGAACTGCTCCGAAAGTCGGACGCAATGACCCGTGTCCATGCGGTTCAGGAAAGAAATACAAAAACTGTCACGGAAGAAACGCAGGCTCTGAATTCTAAGAGCCTGTGCTTCACTCTCCTCTAGCCTCGTGTAAAATGGCGCGGACCTCGGGGTCTGCGAATTGCTCGTCAATCTCCTGTGATGTGAGACCTACGAACTCATGGCAGAGATAATGGATCCAGTTCTCATCTGCTGGACTCTTAAGAACGTGCTTTCTGCACCAATAGTCCGGCTGGACAGGGAGAGGACTTTCCTCTTTATAGAGAGGAACCTTGTAGTCATAGACGGCGATCTTCAGATCCTCACGGGGAATTCCCTTGTCCATGATGACCTCGGCAAGTTTGTTGACGGTGTTTCCTGTATCAAAGATGTCATCGACAAGAAGAACCTTGTCACCTGATCTGAGATATTTCGGAGAATATGTCCATCCGTCGACCTGAACGCGGGTCTGGTCTCTCAGGACATTGTATGAACGGGCAACAACAGCCGCATAAAGAACAGGACGTCTGTGCTCCCTGAGACAGACCATCTTGAAGTATTCGGAAAATACGTTTGCCATGTAGACTCCGCCTCTCAGTGACACATAGATCACATCAGGGATGAAATGGTCCTCTACATGCATCTTGTGGGCAAGTTTCAATGCGCTGTCTCTGATTACATCATGTGGGATGAACTCTTTCATATCTCCTCCGTAAAAATGAGCCCGAAGCTCACACTCAAAGCTGAGTGAGTATCTCCGGGCCGTTTGCCGTAATGGCTACTGTGTGTTCCCAATGCGCGGCAGGTTTTCCGTCAGCTGTGACTACTGTCCACCCGTCCGGCATGTCAATAATTCCATCTTTTCCGAGATTGATCATCGGCTCTATCGCAATCACCATACCTTCCCTGATGCGGGGGTTCGGTGAGAACGGACTAACATAATTCGGAATCTCAGGCTCTTCATGAACATGAAGACCCACTCCGTGTCCGCAGTACTCACGCACTACTCCGAATCCGTTTCTGTGGGCATGCTCATAAACCGCACTTCCTATGTCCTGGATTCTGCATCTGGGCTTATCCAAGGCGGCGATTCCCTTGTAAAGGCACTCTCTTGTGACCTCAACAAGCTTTTTTACCTCAGGTTTCACATCACCCACAAGAAAGGTTCTTGCACTGTCTGAGAAATAACCGTTGAGGTTGATTCCAAGATCAACGGAGACAATATCTCCGTCATGGATAATTCTCTTTCTCTTCGGGATGCCGTGGATGATTTCCTCATTGACGCTTACACATGCGCTTGCAGGGAAACCCTCATAGTGAAGGAAAGCGGGCTTTCCGCCGTGTTTGATAATGAATTCATGGCAGATCTGGTCTATGTCCCATGTGGACATTCCGCTGACAATTTTGCCGTCAAGCGAATCGAGAAGCTGTGCTAGCAGCTTGCAGGATTTGCGGATTCCGTCTATCTGCTGATCAGTTTTCAGAAGAATCATGCAAATGCCTCACTGCTGTGTCCAGAAGACCGTTTATGAATCTGTAGTTCACCTCGGTGCTGTACTCCTGAGAAAGCTTCACAGCCTCGTCGATTACAATGCTGGGGTGAACCTCTTTGCCGTATAACAAGGTATAGAAACTGATTCTGAGGATGTTTCTGTCCACTATGTTGATATTCTCTATGCTTCTTTTTGATGAGAAGCGGTTTATCATCTCATCAATCTCATTCAGATGGCTAAGAACGCCATCGATGAGAAATGTGGCATAAAGGACAACATCCGTCTCAAGACCCTTCTGCTCCTCCTCTGTATAGCCTGCGAAAGGCTCCGAATATGGAAGCGCAATCTCATGGATTCTTCCGTTGAAATCCAGAGAATAAAGGGTTTGAACGGCTATTGCCCTTGCCAGATGTCTTGATTTCATCAGATAGACCTCACTTTGTGAGATATCTGATTGATGCAGAGTTCTTAAGATCGGTTATAAGTGACATATAAGCCTGCTGGAACACTGCGTTCATCTTTGCCTCGTAAAGACCGTTTACGATGTAGTCACGGACGGTTCCCTCGGCTGTCGGTGAAGTCTTGTCATCGATTCCCAGGAACTTAGCTTCGTTGTGGACGGAAACCTTGACGATATGATAACCGGCGTTGCTTTCAATGACTCCGCTCACATCTCCTGCATCAAGAGCAAAAACCTTGTCAAAGAAGTTCTGTCCCATCATCTGGATGTTCTCCTGGTCGTTGATTGCCAGCCAGCCGATGTCACCGCCCTTCTCGATGGAATTCTTGTCATCTGAATACTGGGTTACAGCCTTCTCGAATGTGATGCGGCCGCTCTTGATCTGGTTGGAGACATCTGTTGCCCTCTTGTAGGCAGCGTCTTTGTCATTTCCGAACTCGAAATAGATGTGTGAAAGCTTAACGTTCTCCGGGCTGATGAATGTGGACTTGTTTCTCTTATAGTAGTCCTCAACCTCAGCTGTAGTAGGCATGAGGTTTTCCTCTTTGAACATGTCGCTTTTCTTGTTCAGAACATAATTCTGAACGGTATACTGCTCGGCGATGTAATCCTTGAACTCTTCAAGGGAAACGCCGTAGTTGGACTGAATTACCTGTGCATAATCAGCATCGGTAAGCTGAACGCCCGCCTGTTGCTCCAGTGAAGACTTCTGAGCGGCAAGAAGCTCGTTCTTTGCATCATCGGTAAGAACATATCCGTCGCGCTCAAGTGCCTGCTCAAGAAGCTCATCGGAAATCATGGCCTCAAGAACTGTGGAGGAATCCATGGATTCCCCGTAGGCCTGCTTGTACTGTGCAAGCTTCTCGTCAAGTTGCTGCTGTGTGATGACAGTGGTCCTGATGAGGTTTACACGGACAATCGGTGTTGAGATGGCACTGAATGCCGGGAAGGCAAACACAAGTGCGATTACTAATGCAAGGAACAATGCTGTTGTTCTTTTCATGGATTTCACTCCTTGATTCCGGTTTCCACATGCAGTCTCTTTCCTACTGCATATGCATAGTTGGCGTTGGGAAGAACATCAGAGACCTTGAGGTACATGCCCTCTGATTCCAGAACCTGCATGAGGGTCTGAAGTACTCTGCTCTTTCTAAGACAACTTTTACTGATATAACAACTGCAGCGCTTTCCGGATACAGTGCCTGCAGACCTTAAGAATGTCTCTACATTCGAAGGGACGTTTTTCGAGAAGTATGAAATTGCGCATGAGATTACGACGACATACTCATAGAACGAGATGATCTTTCCCATTTCAAGATTGATGTCAAAGACATCCACATCATGACCGTTGGAAGAGATTCCCTCTGCCATCTTGGAGGCTAGAGCCTTAAGCTTTGGGTCGTTTGCCTTGTTGCCGCAATACAGAACGCAGATCTTCATCTTATCCCTTATTTATACAAATTGGCCGCACTGAAACAGGCGGCCTTCACAAATCGATGATCCTCGATCAGTTCTTCTCTGTGGATGTGGCTGCTGCGCTTTCCTTGAGGGAGCTGAGAACGGATGAGTCAGATGACTTGTTCACAAATGCAACAGCAATCGCAAGAATGACGAATGCGGCCACTGTGTAAGCTGTGATCTTGTTCATGACTCTGTTCGATCTTCCTCCGAAAGCTGAATCGCTGCTTCCGCCGAAGATTCCGCCGAGACCTGAATTGTCTTCACTCTGGATGGAGACAATGAAAATCAGGAAAAGGCTTACCAGAACGAAAAGAACCAAAAGAATGATACTCAATACTGCCATATTTCTACCTGCCGTTAATTAGCAATTGATGATCGGGAGGAACTGATCCAATGTAAGGGAAGCTCCGCCGACCAGTGCGCCGTCAATGTGTTCGCAAGCCATAAGCTCCTTTACATTTGAAGGCTTTACTGACCCACCATACTGTATAATTTGATTTTCTGCAACAGCCTTGCCGAATTTCTTCTCAATCAGACCTCTGATGAAAGCATGTGCGCTGTTTGCATCCTCAGGTGTGGCGGTCTTGCCTGTTCCGATAGCCCAGACAGGCTCATATGCGATTGTGACATGAGCCATCTGCTCGGGAGTGACACCGTCAAGTCCGATGTTGATCTGGTCCGAAAGAACCTTCTCAAGCTTTCCGCCTTCTCTCTCCTCAAGTGTCTCACCGACACACAGGTCAATATCCATTCCATTGGCCAGTGCGAAAAGAACCTTCTTGTTGATGAACTCGTTGGTCTCTCCGTAGTACTGTCTTCTCTCGCTGTGTCCGAGGATGACGTTTGTCACGCCGATATCCTTGAGCATTGCGCAGGAAATCTCTCCGGTATATGCACCCTTCTCGTGGTCATTGACGTTCTGAGCGGCGACGATGACCTTTGAGCCCTTGACTGCCTCTGCGACAGCAGGAAGACAGACAGCTGTAGGTGCGATCATGATCTTGACCTTTGCATCCTTGGTTGCTGCAGCCAGCTCT
>ONWV01000031.1 GCA_900321635.1 uncultured Spirochaetaceae bacterium
GGTCTTTGAATCGGAGCCCGACTTGGAGAGCCTGATGATTACGATTATGAGAATGGTCATGCTGACCAGGGATGTCGCAAGAAGGATGTACTGCATAATCAAAAAGTAACACCAAAGTTTTCGTTTTACAATTCACACATACATAATTCGAAGCAATTGTACTAACAAATGATTTGCGGAATACCATTATGTTTGGTAAAATATCAAATGCTTCACTTAGGAGGTGAATCTATGAAAAAACTACTAACAATCGCTTTGGTCGCCCTGATTGCAGTTTCTGCTTTCGCACAGGGTGCTTCGGAAGCGTCCAAGGGTCAGGTCACTTTGGAGTGGTGGACCTGGGATGCAACAATGGCTGATACAAACAATGCTATCATCGCAGCCTATGAGGCAACTCATCCGAACGTAAAGATCAACAACACAATCATCCCGACAGACGGCGGTGCTTATGCCACACAGCTGGCAATCATGGCACAGCAGAAGAACCTGCCGGATGTATTCACCATTTCCTCCGGAAACCTCGAGGACTGGGCAGAGATCGGTTACCTGAGAAACCTCGATGAGCTGATCGCAAAGGACAAGACAATCTTCGACCAGTTCTACAAGGGAATGTTCGATGCAGTCAAGGACGTTGCAAAGACAGACTACTACTGTGCAATTCCTTTCGCATATGTTTCATGTGACCTTTTCTACAACAAGGACATGTTCGATGCAGCAGGCATCGCCTATCCTAACGAGAACTGGACATGGGATGACTTTGTGAAGGCTGCCAAGGCTCTTACAATCGATAAGAACGGAGACGGCGAGATTGACCAGTGGGGTTACTACGGATACGGCCGTTACGCAGAGGCTCAGGCTTGGGTCATTGCAAACAACGGAACCCTGATCAACGACAAGATGAGATTCGAGCCGGACAAGAACGCTCTTGAGGCTCTTCACTTCTTCACAGACCTTGTTCTGAAAGACAAGGTTGCTCCGATGCCGAAGGACATGACAGCAATGAAGTACAACAACATCTTCCCGAACGGACTTTGTGCAATGTTCGTAGACGGCGGATGGCAGGTCAATGACTTCAGATCAAAGATCGGTGACAAGTTCCGCTGGGGTGTCACAAGAATTCCTAACGGACCGAGCGCAAAGGAGACATGGACATTCGGTTGGCCGGATTCCTACGTTCTTTCACCGACAACAGCCCATCCGGATGAGGCTTGGGACTTTGTCAAATTCGCAGCAGGCGGCGGACTTTCAGCAGACCAGGTCATGGGCGGAAAGCTTTCTGCTTACAAGGCCATTGTCGAGTCACCTGAGTTCATCGACATGACTCAGCAGCCTTACGGCGACATGGAGCTCTTCAGAGAGCATGCTAACGACAAGTTCATGACAACATACACCAAGAGCTGGTCAGAGTGGACAGGCTACGGTGCAGCCGAGAATATGGGATTCGCAGGAGCTGTGGACTCAATTCTCAACGGCGAGGATTCCTTCGACGGTGCCATGAAGAAGGCAACAGACGGAATCAACAAGATTCTTTCACGTGTCTATCCATGACGCGCTATTTGGGAATCAACATGATCTGAATAAGGCATATGGCCGGCTTTTTCCGGCCATATGCTTTTGTTTACCTCTGGAGTTAATATGGCAGAGAAACAGAAGTTCAAATGGCACAGCTGGGCCACGCCCTATATATTGATTTTCCCGACTCTTATCGGACTTTTCGTCTTCAGACTCATCCCGATAGTCTCTTCCTTCGTTCTGTCCTTTTCCAACTGGAACCTGATAAAGGATCCGGTCTTCAACGGGCTTGAGAACTACAAGGAGCTTTTTTCAGACCCCGACTTCTGGGTGATTCTGGGAAATACTCTGAAGATTACCGTAGGATATGTTGTAGGAGGAATGGTCTTTGGCCTTCTTCTGGCTCTTCTTGTCAACAACAAGATCCGCGGCATGAACTTCTTCAGAGCCGCAATCTATATGCCGGTCATCACATCATCCGTTGCCGTCGGTATCGTGTGGCTCAGAATCCTGGGACCCAAGTACGGAATTCTTGACTACCTTCTCAAGATGGTCGGAATCACAGCCCCTTACTGGCTGCAGGATCCGAAAATCGCCCTGTGGACGGTGACTTTCGTCCAGGTTTGGAAGATGTCAGGCTACTACATGATACTGTTTTTGGCAGGACTTCAGTCCATCAGCACTGATGTTATAGAAGCCAGCGTCGTAGACGGTGCATCTCCGAGACAGAGACTCTTCAGGGTCATCATCCCGATGCTTTCACCTACGACATTCTTTGTCTTTACCGTTGCGATTATGGATGCGTTCAAGAACTTCGAGCTCATCTATGCAATGACCAAGGGCGGTCCTCAGAATGCGACCAACACCCTTGTCTATTCCGTTTATGTCAACGCCTTCTCATACTTCCGTGTGGGTTATGCGGAGACAATCGCCTGGGTTCTCATGGCAGTTGTCGGAAGCCTTACGCTTGTGAACTTCTATGTCAAGAAATACTGGGCTCAGCCGCTTGAGTGAGGAGGGGATTATGGTTAAGAAGAAATCTTCAAAATGGATAATCCTGGTTCTGATAATCCTAGCGGCATTCATTTCTATCTTCCCGTTTCTGTGGATGGTCTCCACATCGTTCATGTCGGAGGATGTGATCTTCTCTCTTCCGATACAGCTTTGGCCGAACAAGCTTTTCAAGGCAGGAATGTGGGAGAACTACAAGACCGTCATTTCCAAGTACAGTTTCGGACTTTATACTTGGAACTCGTTTCTGATTTCGTTCCTGGCAGCCCTGGGTCAGATTGTGGTCTGCCCAATGGCATCGTTCGCATTTGCAAAGATGCGCTTTCCCGGACGTCGGTGGATCTACGCACTTCTGCTGATGACGCTGATGATTCCGGTCCAGGTCATAATAATTCCTGAATACTATCTGATGATGAAGCTGGGTTGGATAAACACATTCCTTCCCTTGATAATACCGTCGTTCCTTTCGGGAGCCTTGGGTACATTCATGTTTATATCGGTGTTCGAGGCGATTCCAAGCGCCATGTTCGATGCGGCTGTCATAGACGGAGCTTCGGCATACAAGATTCTGTGGCGCGTGTACTTCCCTCAGGCCACGGCCTCTGTGGCGACACTGTTCATCATAGGATTCATGAACAACTGGAACGATCTTCTCAGGCCTCTTCTGTATCTCAACAAGGCTAAGCTCTATACGGTCACAATCGGCCTTACGAGGTTCCAGACCGAGTACACCTCAAGCTGGGCGCTGCTTCTGACTGCATCGGTGCTTTCGGTCCTGCCTCTGATCATTGTCTACATCTTCTGTCAGAGATACATCATCGAAAACCAGATGAGCGCGGGAGTAAAGGGATGATTGAATCCAAAATAGATACTATAAGATATGAAAACGGAGAGATGCAGCGTTTTCAGGTCGTCTCCGGTTTTGCGTGGAATGACCTTGAGTTCGTGCAGCCTCCGTTTTCCAAAGAAGCCTTTGATGAGCTTTGCAGGATGTACAAAATCTTTGTCATCCCGAAGCATCATGAGATGTACGGAGCAGTCATTGCGTTCCATATCCCGGATGATATGAAATCTCCTTTTTCTTCTGAGACGGATGAGGGTGTTGTCTTTGACAGACAGCTTGCCGCATCCATAGGGCTTAGAAAGCTTGTCCGTGAAGGGAAAATCCGTAGAAGCGGGGAAAGTCTTCTGATTGATGATGCAAAAGCAAAGGCTTTTTTAGATGAGCTCGAAAAGCGCGGGTGGATGAGCATAGCCTACGGCGATAAGACGGATGTGGTGAGCATCCTTCCCGTGGGTGAGGATCTGGGCTACATGAGCCAGGTCTCGCCCAGACCGCAGTTTATCTGCAACGCACATTTTTTCCAAATGGATGTATTTGACAGTGACTCTCCGTATGATCTTTTCGGAACTCCGTACGGAATGACGGTCAAAAACGGGATAATGATCCAGCCGCCTTTAAACGGCCGAGAGGCGCTTGTCGTGGATATGGACGGAAAGGTGAAAATCACAAAACCCGATGTCAGAGACATCAGCATGCAGATTCAGGGAAAGACCTTCACGCATGGTGAAAACTGCACAGTCTACAGGCGTCCCGATACAAGACAGACTCCTAAAGAGGAAGGTCTGGACATTGTCATAGTCGGAGATGAGGTTGTCTCTTTCCACAAGGGAGGAGGGGTTTTCATTCCGGAAGGCGGATTTGTCCTTCATACTAATGAAGAACTTTCTGTCGAGCCGAGCCCCGTTGTCTATCTGGGTTTTGACAACTGCCTTTTTGCAATCCAGGTGGGTTCTTCTTCCGTCAAGGATGGTGAGGTGATGAAGGGTTTTGAGTCTCCGTTCTACAACATCTACAAGGACAGTGTTCCTTTCCCTCCCACGCTCTATCCCTTAAGCTATGAGAAGGACAGGGCCCCAAGGATGGCAATCTGCTGTGACAAGGACGGAGATCCTGTCATTGTCTGGGCCGAGGGCTGTTCGAAGCTCTATTACCAGTTCGGAAAGGAAAGCTGCGGAGCCTCGCTTCTGGAACTGGGAAAGTACTGCGCCTCAATCGGTCTTGTGAATGCTTTGAACCTTGACGGAGGAGGCTCTTCCGAGATATTTCTGAATGGAAAGCTCATGATGCATGTTTCAGACAGGCATGCGGATAATTCTGATGCGGAAAGACCTGTTCCGATGGGTCTTCTGATCAGGTAAGCACTAAGGTAGGCAATATGATCAAATTTGGTACCGGCGGGTGGAGAGCCGTAATCGGCGACGACTTTACAAGAGAGAACATTTCGCTTGTGGCTCAGGCCATATCCGAGATTCTTATTCAGGACAACAAAGCCGACAAGCCTGTGATGATAGGCTTTGACAGAAGATTTTTGTCGGAAATCGGAACCAAGTGGCTGTGTGAGGTCTTTGCCGCAAACGGAATCAAGACCATGAGGATGAAAAGATCCGCTCCGTCTCCTTTTGTCATGCACACCGTTATGAAGCAGAATCTGTACTGCGGTCTTGAGGTGACAGCAAGCCACAATCCGCCTGAGTATGACGGAATCAAGGTCATAGTACAGGAGGGCCGTGATGCTCCTGTCGAGGTCACAAACAGAATAGAGGCCGTCATTGCAAAGATTTCCGCTGTGAAGCGCATGGACTACGAGGAGGCTGTCTCAAAGGGCCTTGTAGAGGTCATGAACAACCCGTTCAATCAGTACATTGACGATATTCTGGCCGTTCTGGATCAGAGAGCCATAAGGGAGAGGGGACTGAGGGTTCTGTTCGACCCCATGCATGGATCGGGAACATATCCGATGCTTGTAATCCTCAATACCTGCCGATGCACCGTTGACCTTATAAACAACAATAAGGACGCTTACTTTGAAGGCCTTTATCCTGCCCCGAGCGAGGACATTCTCAAGGATCTTTCAGACAAGGTCGTCAAGGGAGGCTATGATCTGGGCCTTGCCTTTGACGGAGACGGAGACAGACTTTCGATAATCGATTCAAAGGGAAGGTATTTCTCGATGAACCAGATTCTGGCCATGCTGTACTGGTACCTGCACGAGAAGAAGAAGTGGAAGGGCCCTGTGGTCAAGAACCTGTGCACAACCATCGTTTTAGACAGAATGGCAAAGGATTTCGGAGAAAAGTGCATAGAAGTCCCGGTGGGCTTCAAGTGGGTCTCTTCGGGCATTGACAAGTACGATGCCGTTTTGGGCGGAGAGTCATCCGGCGGACTTACCATCCGCGGCCACATCCACGGAAAGGATGCAATCTATGCAGCATCGTTCGTCATTGAGATGGTCTCCGTCATGGGCATGTCCATAGATGACATCTCGGATATGATAAGCGCAAAGTATGGAAGCACTTCGTTTGTGGAGAAGGCCGTGCGTTTCAAGGCCGAGGACAAGGGCCGTATCAACCACGCAATCATGGAGGAAAAGCGCCTTCCTGCCTTTGATGTTGCTGTGGACAAGGTAGGTTATATGGACGGCTGCAAGGTCTACTTCAAGGACGGGTCATTTGTAAGCTGCAGATTCTCAGGCACCGAGCCCCTTTTGAGGTTCATGGCCGAGGCGGACGACGCAAAGAATGCCAAAGCTTACGTAGCTGCCTTTGAGAAACTTGTCTCTGAAATTGTCTGAATTACTGCCTAGACAACGTTGACGTTGATTATGTCGCTGATTATCTCGCGGACCTTTGTCTTGTTCTGCGGGAAAAAGACCATGTGGAAAAGATAGGTCTCAAGCATTATCTCAAGTTTATCCGCCACTTCGTTGGGCTTGCATTTTTTCATCTTGCCCTCTTTGATGGCCTGACGGACGAGTCTTGAGAAGAAAAGATTGAGCTTTGCCGTCCTGCGGTTCACTGTTTCCGTAAGATCTTCTTCTCCGTCCAGCACCCTTAGAAAGTTTCCGACCTGACGTTCGTAGGTGTCTGCCTTGTTGAGGATGTCTTCCGTAATCTTCTTGAGCTTTTCAACGGGGTCTGTTATTGATGTCCATTTTTCCGAAGTGTATTGGGAGAAGGCCAGATCCGTTGTGTACTTTACAGCATACTGGTACAGCTGAGGCTCATCCTTGAAGTACTGATAGACCGTAGTTCTGGAAAGACCGCACCTTGCGGCAATCATGCTCAGATTCGTGTTTCTGCCTTCCTGAGCGTACACCTCAAGGGCGGCATTCATGATCTGTATCTTCCTCTGCTCGTGGTCTATTTTTTTCGGCATGTTGACATTATAGACACGAATGTCGAAAACCGCAAGAGCGTACTTTCAAGTAACTTCTTGTCTGATATTATTTAAAGAATTTGGACCTTCTGTTTTGATTAATTTGCCGATTGATTCTGTTTTTTGTATTTTAGTGTTGTGAAACAGAAAATGGCGGGAAAAATGACGCACATTGACACTAGTTTCAGAGGTGAGAGATGAATATTGATAAGTTTACCATAAAAATGAAAGAGGCCCTTCAGGGAGCCGAAAACCTTGCTACAAGGTACAATAATGCAGAAATAGGCAACGAGCATATGTTCCTTTCGCTGCTTCAGCAGAAGGACGGCATAGCAGAGCCTCTGTTTGCAAAGGTGGGAATTGATCTTCAGAACCTACTCTCTGAGACAAAGGCAATGGTGGACAGACTTCCCAAGGCATACGGAGGGGCCGTGAACATCGGTCTTTCCAGAAGCCTGTACCAGATTCTCACGCAGGCGCAGAGTGAAGCCGACAAGTTCAAGGATGAGTATGTCAGCACAGAGCATGTGATTCTTGCCCTTACAGATGACGACGGTCCTGTCGGAAAGCTCCTTAAGCGCTACGGGGTGACCAAAGATGCCCTGATGCAGGCTCTTCAGAGCATCAGAGGTAACCAGCGTGTCACAGATGAGGATGCCGAAAGCAAGTACCAGGCCCTTCAGAAGTACTGCAGGGACATGACTGCTTTGGCAAGACAGGGAAAGATGGATCCGGTCATAGGACGTGACGAGGAAATCCGACGTGTGATGCAGGTTCTTTCCAGAAAGACCAAGAACAACCCGGTTCTCATCGGAGAGCCTGGTGTCGGAAAGACTGCTATTGTCGAAGGCCTTGCACAGAGAATCGTCGGAGGCGATGTGCCTGATTCGCTTAAGGACAAGAGCCTTCTTTCCCTTGATGTAGGAGCCTTGGTTGCAGGAGCTAAATTCCGCGGCGAGTTTGAGGAGCGCCTTAAGGCCGTTGTCAACGAGATCACAAGAAGCGAAGGCAGAATCATCCTCTTTATTGATGAGCTTCATACCATCGTCGGAGCCGGTGCCGCAGAAGGGTCCACCGATGCATCGAACCTCATCAAGCCGGCCCTTGCCCGCGGAGAGCTTCATGCAATAGGAGCCACAACGCTTGACGAGTACCGCAAGTACATCGAAAAGGACAAGGCCCTTGAAAGACGTTTCCAGCCCGTCTATGCCAACGAGCCGACCGTTGAGGACACAATTGCCATTCTGCGTGGAATCAAGGACCGCTACGAGGTCCACCACGGTGTGAGAATCAAGGACGATGCCCTTGTTGCCGCCGCAGTTCTGTCCAACAGGTACATCACAAACAGATTCCTCCCGGATAAGGCCATTGACCTCATAGATGAGGCTGCCAGCCAGCTGAAGATTGAAATCGAAAGCCAGCCCGAGGAGCTGGACAAGATTGAGAGAAAGCTCCTGAAGCTCAAAATCGAGCAACAGGCTCTGTCCAAGGAAGACGATCCTTCCTCCAAGGCCAGACTTGATAAGATCAATGCAGAGCTTGCAGATCTGAACAGCACCCGTGATGCCATGCACCTCAGGTGGGAGAACGAGCGCGGTGCTATTGAGGGAATCCGCGAGAAGAAGTCCCGTCTTGAGGAGCTTAGAACCCAGGAGAGCATCGCTGAGCGAAGCGGTGATTTTGCCAAGGCTGCGGAGATTGTCCACGGCCAGATCCCTCAGCTTCAGAAGGAGATTGAAGAGGAGAGTCAGCGCCTTAAGAGCGTTCAGGGCGAGAGCAAGCTTCTGAGAGAGGAAGTCGACGAGGATGATATTGCAAGAATCGTCTCATCCTGGACAGGAATTCCTGTTTCAAAGATGCAGGGTTCAGAGATGCAGAAGTATCTGAATCTTGAGAAGACTCTTTCAGAGCGTGTCATCGGCCAGGACGAGGCCATTGCCGCCGTGTCCAACGCCATCAGACGTAACAAGACGGGAATCGGCGATGAGCACAGACCTCTGGGATCGTTTCTGTTCGCAGGACCCACAGGAGTCGGAAAGACGGAGCTTGCAAAGGTTCTGGCCTCGATGCTCTTTGATGATGAGAAGGCTCTTACAAGAATCGATATGTCGGAGTACATGGAGAAGTTCTCCGTATCACGTCTGATTGGAGCACCCCCGGGATACGTGGGATATGACGAGGGCGGACAGCTGACAGAGGTTGTCAGAAGACGTCCGTACTCGGTTGTCCTTTTCGATGAGATTGAGAAGGCACATCCCGATGTGTTCAACGTTCTGCTTCAGATTCTGGACGACGGAAGACTCACAGACGGGCAGGGAAGGCTTGTTGATTTCACCAACACCATCATAATCATGACCAGCAACCTCGGAAGCCGTCAGCTGATGGAGGCTCCCGACATCAAGAGCGGACATGAGGCGGTGATGGAGGTCATCCGTGCTTCGTTCAAGCCTGAGTTCATCAACAGAATCGATGAGATCATCATCTTCAACCAGCTCGGAAAGGCACAGATCCAGGGTATTGTCTCGCTGCAGCTTAAACGCCTTGCAGACAGACTTGCAAACCGCAACCTGAAGCTTTCGTGGGACAAGAGTGTCGTTGACATGATAAGCGAGGCCGGTTTTGATCCGGACTACGGTGCAAGACCGATTAAGCGTGCCATCCAGACCATGGTGGAGAACCCGCTTGCAGTTGATATGTTGCACGGCCGCTTCTCTGACGGAGACTCGATCTCCATCAGCGCTCCCGGCGGAAAACTGGAGATAAAGCGCGTCAGCTGATTGACTGAAAGTCCTCGGGACTGTCAATATCCCTACAGAAGGCGGAGTCGTTGAAAGTAACTTCAATGACATCCGCCTTTTTCAATATTCTGCTTACCGTCCAGTCGTCAGGGCTCTTTGTTATGATGTCCTTAAGGCGGTATGCATGAAGAACGGGGTGGCCGGGAATCTTATTTCCGTCTGCCTCGCAGAAAGGACGAACGGCATCGTGGTCTTTGAGAAGGGGAACAAGGGCCTCATAGTTTTGCGGACGCACAAGTGGCATGTCTGCAAGCGAGATGAAGAACGCATTGTCTTCCTGTACCTGTAAGACACCAGCCTTTGCGGAGCTGAACTGACCTTTTCTATAGTCCTTGTTATCTACAACCAACATCTCCAGTCGCGCGTCTGTTTTCTCTATGAATGCCTTGCATGGAGCTATTGCCTTTCGGATGCTGGCGCTTCTGTATCCTGTGACCACTATGAGGGTGCACTTTTCATTGTTTTGGTCCGAATACTTCTGAAGAAACTCCAAGGCCTGAAGACAGCAGTGGCATACCATGCTCATGCCGTTGTAGGGCAGAAGCATTTTGTTTGTTCTTCCCATTCTGGATGAAGTTCCGGCTGCAAGCATGATTATGTCCATAGTGCCTCCACAGGGGACATGGTAGCACACTCTTTACCAACAATTCGCCTTTTTTTATAATCTCAGCCATGTTGGCCGTATTCATTAACTGTGCAACCGTAATCATCGGTTCCCTGATCGGTCTTCTGGTGGGGAAACATCTTAAAGACAGCTTCAAGGAGATTGTCTTCTCCTGCAGCGGACTGGTGACTCTTGTGATGGGCATTCAGATGGCTCTTGGATCTTCCAATTTCCTTGCCCTTTTACTTTCACTTCTTATCGGAGGAGCGCTGGGTTATCTTCTTAAGATTGAGGACAGGGTATACGGCCTTGGAGAGAAGCTTGGAAAAGCCACACACTCCGAAGGAACACAGAACTTCGCAAAGGGCTTTCTGACGGCATCGGTTCTGTTCTGTTCAGGTGCCATGAGCGTTGTGGGTTCCATTCAGGCAGGCACCACGGGCGAAATGACTACCATTCTGATAAAGTCGGTCATGGACGGCTGCATGGCCGTAGTCTTTGCATCCGTCTACGGAATAGGGGTGATGTTCTCCTTCGTGTTCATCTTTCTCTATCAAGGATTCTTTACCTTGGCAGGAGGATGGCTTCAGCCTCTGTTGGGAGAAACCGGCATTGCCGAGCTATCGGCTGCAGGCGGAGTTCTTCTTCTGATGATAGGACTTGGTCTTATCAAGGTCCGCGAGTTCAAGACTGCAAACTTCCTTCCGGCACTGATCTTTGCCCCGATTTTCGCAAATCTGGCGGCAAAGATTCTGTAAAGTCCTGCACCGCATTATTTGCGGCGCATTGCGTCCTGGATTGAGGTATCTACTTCAACGTTGAGAGGAACCGGACAGCTTCCGACATTCCAGATCTGACTTGCATACTCTCTGATAGTTCTGTCTGAAGAGAACTTTCCGCTTGATGCGACGTTGATGATTGCCTTTCTGTTGAATGTGGCAAAGTCATCTCTGTACAGATCAAGAGCCTCCTGATGCCTGTCGGCATACATGCGCAGGTCTGCGAAGATGAAGAATCTGTCTCCTCTGTCGAAGATATCTGTGAAAAGCTGCTTAAATACATCGGGCTCGTCGATGTTGAAGTAGCCTGACTTGATAAGCTCTACGGCAGATTTGATCTCTTCGTCCGCATTGATGAAGTCATATGGGTTGTAACGTCCCTTAAGGGCAGAAATCTGGTCCTCTGTGTGACCGAAGATAAAGACATTATCGTCTCCGGCTTCCTGTGCAATCTCCACGTTGGCTCCGTCCAGGGTTCCGATAGTGAGGGCACCGTTGAGCATGAACTTCATGTTTCCTGTTCCGGAAGCCTCAAGACCTGCAGTTGAAATCTGCTCGCTGAGGTTTGTTGCGGGAATGACAACTTCCGCCATTGAGACTCTGTAGTTCGGCATGAAGAAGACCTGAAGCTTCTTGTTGACGCTCTTATCTGCGTTGATCATAGCAGCCATGTTGTTGATGAACTTGATGGAAAGCTTTGCATTCACATAGCCAGGGGCGCTTTTTCCTCCGAAAAGGAAGGTTGTCGGCGGGAATGCATTATAGAAGGCCTTGTCGTTCTTGAGTCTCTGGTAGATCAGAACAATGTCAAAGGCGTTCAGAAGCTGGCGCTTGTATTCATGGATTCTCTTAACCTGGACATCAAAGACAGAATTGGGATTCAAAATGATGCCGCAGTCCTTCTTAAGATATTCAGCGGTTCTCTTTTTGTTCTCTGCCTTGATTTTTGCAAACTTCTCGGCAAATGCCGCATCATCTGCAAAGGGTTTGAGGTTTGCCAGCTTGTCGGCGTTTGTGATCCAGTCTGTTCCGATTGCATCTGAAATCAGATCTGCCAGCTTGGGGTTTGCTGAAAGGAGCCAGCGTCTGGGGGTGATTCCGTTTGTCTTGTTCTGGAACTTCTCAGGGAAGATCTTGTTGAACTCGGGGAACATCTGGTTCTTCAGAAGGTCGGTATGAAGCTGAGCCACTCCGTTTACGGCATGGCTTCCGATGATTGCAAGGTTTGCCATTCTGACGTTCTTGGGAGAGGATTCCTCGATGATGCTGACCTTGGCTACCGCCTTGGGATCCATGGGGAAGTATGTCATTGCATAGCGTATGAATCTTGCATTGATCTCATAGATGATCTGCATGTGGCGCGGCAGAATCTCCTGCATCATCGGAACGGTCCACTTCTCAAGAGCCTCAGGCATGAGGGTGTGGTTCGTGTAGCCCATGCAGTGCTTTGTAATCTCCCAGGCCTGATCCCAGTCCAGATTCTCCTGGTCGATGAGGATTCTCATAAGCTCCGCAATTGCGATGGAGGGGTGGGTGTCATTGAGCTGGATGGCTGCGAAATCAGGAAGCTCTCTGAGGTTGTTGCTCTGAAGCTTGAACCTTCTGATTATGTCGGCAAGTGAGCATGCTACGAAGAAGTACTGCTGCTTGAGTCTTAGGACCTTTCCCATGTACTGGGTGTCGTTGGGGTACAGAACCTGACTGATGTTCTCGGCTGTGACTTTCTGGCGCACGGCCTTTGTGTAGTCTCCTCCGTTGAACTCTGCGAAGCTGAACTCCTCAACTGCCTTGGCGCTCCACAGTCTGAGTGTGTTGACTGTCTTTCCGCCGTAGCCGATGATCGGAGTGTCATAGGCCATTCCGATGACCTTGTCCGTATTAACCCACTTGTAGTTGTCTCTGCCGTTTTCACGGATGACTTCGACTCTTCCGCCGAAGTTGACAGTGAATCTCAAATCCGGTCTGGCAATCTCCCACGGGTTTCCGTCTCTGAGCCAGTTGTCGGGCTGCTCAAGCTGAAAACCGTCTTTGATCTGCTGGCGGAAGATTCCGTAGTTGTATCTGATGCCGTAACCGAAAGACGGAATCTCCAATGTGGCCATTGAATCGAGAAAACATGCTGCAAGTCTTCCCAGTCCTCCGTTTCCGAGTCCTGCATCGGGCTCGACATCGGCAAGCTCCTCATAGGTGTAGCCCAGCTCCTTGAGGGCCTTTGTCACCTCGTCGGTCAGGCCCATGTTGGTGATGTTGTTGGTCATCGCACGGCCCATGAGGAACTCGAGGGAGAGGTAGTAGACGCGTTTGACGTTTTCTGCCTGGTGGGTCTTTCTGGAGATGTCCCACTGGTGGATGATTCTGTCACGGATGGAGTAGGCAAGTGCGTCGTAGCGACCCAGCATGGATGCATGGAAGACATCGGCGTCCTGTGTGTATTTGAGGTGCTCGGCGAAATCGTGCTTGATAGCGTTTGCCGAGTGCGAGATTCTTGTGTTTTCAATGTTGACTGTTTTTTTAGTGGCCATTTGCCGATCCTTGGTTTTTCTCAAAAAATATGTTTTCGTTATTTCTAAAAATAAAAGAAATTAGCTATAACGATGGCGAGTATATCAGAAAAAACGATGCCTATTCAATAACTGTTGACTACTCTTTTATTTTAATAATAGAGTGAAACCATGAGGAAAGTTTTCATCACCGGTCACCGGAATCCGGATATGGACAGCATCTGTTCAGCATATGCCTATTCAAGGCTCAAGAGCATTCTTGACCCGTCAAATGAATATGTTCCCGTCAGGTGCGGGCATCTGTCGGAGAGCCTCAAGCGCCAGCTGGATTCAATCGGCTTTGTGCCTCAGCCTTACATGCACGACGTTCATCCCAAGGTGTCCGATGTCATGCTAAGGCCTGATGTGGTGGTGGACGCCGATTCCCCGATCTACAACCTTGTCAACGTCTACAGCATGAACCAGCCTTCGGTAGTCCCCGTGATGCAGGGCTCTTCATTCTACGGGCTTCTGAGCGTGGACGACATAACACGCTGGTTTCTGAAAGACAACTCCGTGGCCATTCCCGTTTATGAGCTTCCGGTGCGCAACATCGCATCTATTATTCCCGGAAGGACGATCTGCCGCGGCAAAAACGAGGTTGTAAATGCAAGCCTCTTAGCAGGAGCTGCGGCGTTTGAGGATTTCAAGTCCATCATCAGACCCAACACTCAGAGCGTGCTTGTCATGGGATGCCGCAAAGACCGCATCGAGTACGCCATGCAGATGAATGTCCCGGGCATTGTGATTACCACATCCGAAACTGCCGGCGACATTGATTTTTCCTCGTACGAAGGCTTTGTGTACCTGACCACACTAGGCACCGCCGAGACCCTCAGGCGCCTGAGAATGGCAGCCTGTGTAAAGAGCATAATGGGAAAGCAGGGTAAAAGGCTTCAGGTAAGTGACCTGTTCGATGATGCCAAGGACATGCTTGCTTCGTCTTCTCTCAGAGGCCTTCCTGTCTTTGACGGCGATGAGTTCAAAGGCTTTGTCACAAGACGGTGCTTTCTTAAAAAGCCGCAGTATGATGTGATTCTTGTGGACCACAACGAGGCCAACCAGAGCATCCGCGGCATAGATGAGGCCAATATCGTAGAAATCATCGACCACCACAGAATCGATGCTCCCAAGACGGATACTCCGATTCTTCTGGATGTGGAGCCGTTGGGAAGCACCTGCACCATCGTCCACCAGCAGTATCTGAGAAACGGCCTGATTCCGGATTCCCTAACAGCCAAGGTCCTTCTTACAGGTATTGTGTGCGACACATTGATTCTCAAATCGCCCACAACCACGGCCGTGGACATCTCAAGTGCCAACCAGCTTGCCTCCATGTGCGGCATAGTCGACCTTATGGAGTTCGGAAAAGAGCTGTTCAGCCACAGCGAGTCGCTGTCAGTGCGTGATCCTCAGACTGTGATCAAGGCAGATTTCAAGACATACAACGAGGGCGGAGTCGCCATCGGAGTAGGCCAGTGCGAGGTTCCTTTCTTCACGGATCTGGATGAATACAAGGAAAAATACCTCAAGGCTCTGAAGGATCTGGCCAAGGCCGAGGCCCTGTCCTGGGCGATGCTCATGGTCACCGATGTGATGAAGGGAGACAGCATCCTTCTCTCCAGCCCGTCGAAGTACGAAAAGAAGCTGACTTACACGCAGTTGAGCGACCATGTTTACGACATGCCCGACGTGCTTTCCAGAAAGAAACAGCTGCTTCCGGAAATCCTTCACGCCGTGAGCTGAAAAGCCAGCTAAATTGTTCTTTGACAGGTTCTTGACAAACTTGTTTCCTTTTTGCTAAGTTACATTCTGCACGTTTACGTACTGGTACTATGCCCTTGTAGCTCAGTCGGTAGAGCACCACCATGGTAAGGTGGGGGTCAGCGGTTCAAATCCGCTCGGGGGCTTAAAAGCCTCTGAAACGTGTTTAAAAACGGATATTATCGGCTTCGGCCGTAAGGAGATACAGATATGGCAGAGAAGAAAAAGAGCCCTGTTGAGAAAATCGCTCTCCAGTGCACAGAGTGCAAGAGAAAGAACTACACAACAGAGAAGAACCGCCGTAACAGTCCGAACAAGCTTGAACTGATGAAGTACTGCCCGTTCGAAAGAAAGCACACACTGCATCGCGAAACAAAGGTAAAGTAAGCCGTAAGGCTTGATAAATAGAGGAATATAGGCCAGTAGCTCCAACGGTTAGAGCACTGGTCTCCAAAACCGGGTGTTGGGGGTTCGAATCCCTCCTGGCCTGTAGAAACCTCTGTTTGGGAGAATGAGATGAAGAAGTTTTTCAGATATCTTAAGGAATGTCGTCTCGAGATGAAGAAGGTCGCATGGCCTAACAGAGCCACCATCCTCTCATCAACGAAGATTGTTCTTATCACAACCATCATCTTCGCCATCCTTCTTGGCCTTGTTGATTTCCTCCTTCTGAGGTTCATTTACCTCATTTTCTAAGGAAGGCAACTATGGCAAGAGGCTGGTATACAGTTCACACCTACTCAGGCTATGAGCAGAAGATCGAGAAGCTCATCCGCAGAATGATGGAGACGGATTCGAATTTCGCATCCGTCTGTCTTGACGTAAAGGTTCCGTTCGAGACTGTCATCGAGTCAAAGGACGGGGTCCGCAAAGAAGTCAAGCACAAGGTTCTTCCGGGCTACATTCTCGTAGAGCTGGATCTTCCTGAGGATGACTCCTGGAAGGGATATTGTTCCCAGATCAAGCGCATCCAGGGTGTAACCGGTTTCCTTGCCGCTTCAAGGTCATCAAAGCCCATTCCGCTTTCAAAGGACGAGATGAACAACATCCTCCAGAAGACAGGCGAAATCAAGGCGGAGAAGGCCTTCAGGCCCAAGCAGAGTTTCAATGTGGGCGAGACCGTCAAAGTCACAGAGGGTCCGTTCTCAGGTTTCTCCGGTGTCATTGAAGAGATCAATTCAGAGAAGAGCCGCATCAAGGTCTCGGTCGAGATCTTCGGTCGCCCGACTCCTGTTGAGATCGAGTTCTCCCAGGTGGAGAAGCTCTGAAGACACCGCCGCACAGGTACCGGATGTTGCCTGGCGGAGAAGTTTACATACGTCCGTTTGTATATGAAAAACTCCTCTCCGGAGAAGCGGATGCACTGGTCGGGGCGAAAGCCCGGGCTGCAGAAGGGGACTCGGAAAGGTGGGAGCCTGATCGTACGACAGGCGTTAATACCAGCGTGGAAGTCTGAACACATTCCGCCAACCCAGGCAAGGCTATCCGCGTAAGGAGAGAAATATGGCAAAGAAAAAGGTTGCTGCAATTATCAAGTTGCAGTGTCCGGCCCAGAAGGCTACACCGGCACCACCTATCGGTCCGGCACTTGGCCCACACGGTGTAAGCGCACCTCAGTTTGTCCAGCAGTTCAACGAGAAGACAAGACAGTTTGAAGCTGGTCTGACAATCCCAGTAGTCATTACAGTCTATGCTGACAGATCGTTCTCCTTCATTCTGAAGACCCCTCCAGCAGCCGTTCTGATCAAGAAGGCTTTGGGTCTTGAGACTGCAAGTGGAGTTCCAAACAAGCAGAAGGTCGGCACCCTCACTCAGGCTCAGCTTGAGGAGATTGCAAAGACAAAGATGCCTGATCTGAACGCAAACGACATGGAAGCTGCAAAGCGTATCATCGCCGGAACAGCAAGATCCATGGGAGTGGAGGTAGAGAAATGAAGCACGGCAAGAAGTATCAGGAAGCTGTAAAGAAGTACGACAAGGCAAAGGTCTACACAATTTCTGAAGCTGCCGGTCTGATCAAAGAGCTTTCATTCGCAAAGTTCGATGAGACAGTTGAGCTTCATATCAAGCTTTTGCTCAAGAAGAGCCAGAGTGTCAGAGACACCGTAGTTCTGCCGAACCAGTTCTCAGCAGAGAAGAAGATCCTCGTATTCGCAAAGGGAGACAAGGCTCAGGAAGCTTTGGATGCCGGAGCAGCATACGTCGGTGACAACGATCTGATTGAGAAGATCCGCGGCGGATGGATGGATTTCGATGTAGCAGTCGCAACACCTGACATGATGAAGGATGTCGGTCGTCTCGGTCCTATCCTTGGTAGAAGAGGCCTCATGCCGAACCCCAAGACACAGACCGTCACAATGGATATC
>ONWV01000075.1 GCA_900321635.1 uncultured Spirochaetaceae bacterium
GCCTGCAGAAGAATTGTATCAAGAAGCTCCTCGATACCGATCTTCTTCAGAGCTGAAATCTGGCAGTACAGCGTCTGTCCGCCCCATGCCTCAGGAACAAGACCCTTGTCCGAAAGCTGCTGCATGACTCTGTCAGGCTTTGCATCGGGAAGGTCTATCTTGTTTATGGCAACAATGATAGGAACGTTTGCAGCATTGGCATGGTCAATGGCCTCAAGTGTCTGCGGCATGACTCCGTCATTGGCTGCGACAACAAGAACGACAATATCAGTGAGCTTGGCTCCGCGGGCACGCATCATGGTGAATGCGGCATGACCCGGAGTATCAAGGAAAACAACATCTCCGCGTCCAGGGAGGTTGACCTTGTAAGCTCCGATGTGCTGTGTGATTCCACCGAACTCGCCTGCAACTACGTTGGCCGATCTGATAGCATCCAGAAGCTTTGTCTTACCATGGTCGACGTGACCCATGACAGTAACAATCGGAGCTCTTGGAACAAGATCCTCCTCGCTGTCCTCCTCACGTGCTATGACTGTCTCGTCATACAGGTTGACAAGGTGCACAGAACATCCGTACTCTTCGGCGATGATTGTAGCTGTATCGCTGTCGATGCTTTCATTGATGCTTACCATCATTCCCATGCTGAAGAGCTTGGAAATGATCTCGGAAGCCTTGATATTCATCTTTCTTGCAAGATCACTGACTGTAATTGATGCAAGAATATCGATTGATTTGGGTACTGCGGCAAGCGGATCTACGTTCTTCTGCTTCTTTCCGTATGACTTAAGCTCAAACTCCTCGTCTGTTCTTTCGTCACGGCGGTCCTTATCCTTGCCCTTGTTGTAGACTCTGCGGTTCTTGCCGTCCACAGGAAGAGCCTCGGCAGGTCCTCCGAAACCTCCCTTCTTTGCAGGTCCCTTAGGTCCGAAACCGGGCTTCTGGCCAAAACCGGGCCTTCCGCCCTGACCGTCTCTGTTGAAACCGCCCTGGCGCTGGAAGGGTCCCTGTCCTCTGCCCTGCTGTGCAGAACGCGGAGTATAGCCGTATAGCCCTGAAGCTTTCCGTTAGGTCCGAACTGGGAGAAACCTCCCTGACGCTGGTAGTTTCCACCCTGAGCGCCTCTGTTGTAGTTGTTCGGAATCCTCTGTCCGTCCCTTCCGTATGTAACACCACCGACAGAACCGACAGGTCTTGATGTTCCTGCAGGTCTTGTCTCTGAGTTGGGATTAATCGGCGGAAGATTGTCACCGGATATGATGACAGGTCCCATGTTGATTGTGCTCTGAGGAATGTTCGTCTTCTTGACAACCTTCTTCTGCACAACAGGAGCGCCACCGATTACAGGGCGTCTGTACGGAGTCTGGGCAGCAGCCTGCGCCTGTGCAGGGCTCTTAGCAGGAGCGCTGGGTGCCGGCTCTGCCTTGGGAGCGGCTTCTGCTGCAGGGGCAGCTGTAGCTGCAGCTGCAGGTGCGGCCGCAGGAGATACCTCGGCAGGTTTTGTCTCCACCTTGGGCTCTTCTGTAGGCTGAGCCTTGACCACAACCACAGGCTTTTTCTTGATGATCACTATCTTTTTCTTTTCAGTAGCGACCTCAGGCTTGGCCTGGGCAGGGGTGTTCTGCTCGATGTTTCTGCTTTGCTTTATCAGTGTAGCCTTTGGTTTATTTTCTTCTGGCATCAATGATTATCACTCCTCGTTCTCTTCTTCAACTTCTTCGAAGCTGATTCCGACATGGCAGTTCGGGCACTCGGTCATTCCGACCTTGAGAGGATAGCCGCACTTCGGGCAGGCGAATGATTCATCATCTGACTCCTGTTGTGCCTCATCCTCGATGATGTCAACGTTCTCCTTGATGATCTCGTTGACCTTGGCAATATCGTCTGCAGTGAGGTTAGGCATATTGGCGAAATCCTCATCTGTAAGGTTGATGAACTCCTCTACTGAATAGACATCGTAGAAGTTGAGCTTCTTGATCAGCTCTGCATCGATCGGCAGATCTGTAAGAGCCATCTCGTCATCTCCGAGGGCAACTGCCTCATTATCCATGACAGGCATATCCTCATCATTGATGAAGACGGAGTCTGCGACAGCCCTTGCCTCTCTGGAGATATCCATCTCAGCGAACTGCTCCTGGGTCTTTACGTTGACAAGCCAGTCACAGAGTCTGTTGACCAGTCTTACGTTAAGTCCCTGCTTTCCGATAGCAAGTGAAAGCTGTGACTCATCAACAATGGCAACTGCTTCCTTCTTGGCCTGATCAATGACATAGACCTGCATGACCTTGGCAGGAGAAAGAGCGTTTGCAATGTACTCAAGAGGATTCGGATCCCACTTGATGACATCGATTCTCTCATCATCCAACTCCTTCATGATGGCCTGGATTCTGTTACCCTTAAGTCCTACACAGGTTCCTACTGCATCAGCATCAACTTTTCTTGCTGCAACAGCGACCTTTGTCCTGTATCCGGCCTCACGGACGATCTTCATGATCTCAACAGAAGGATCTTTTGCGACAATCTCAGGAACATAGATCTCAAAGAGCTTTCTGACAAACTCCTCGTGGATTCTGCTGAGGATGACTCTGATGTTCTTGTCAGATCTCTCATCCGGCTTGACTGACTCCACATAGCAGCGGATCTTGTCACCCTTGGTATAGAACTCCTTGGGGCTCTGGTTCTTCTTGGGAAGATAACCCTGAGTTTTGCCCAGATCAATGATGAGGTCTCCGTCCTTGTCACCCTGGACATAACCGTTGATGATTTCTCCGACCTTACCCTTGAACTCCTGAAGAAGCTCGTCCTTCTGGATTTCCCTGATTGCGGACTGAGCTCTCTGCTTACCGGTCTGAACGCTTATTCTGTCAAAGCTCTTGGGATCGATAGGAATCAGAAGCTCATCACCGATTTCTGCCTCTTCGCTCAGTTCCTGAGCCTCATCCAGAGGAATCTCGGTAACTTCGTTGTAGTAATTATCCTCATCTACAACAGTCTTTCTTGATGCAAGCTCAACAGATGACAGATCGTCAGCGAATGTGACAACCGCATTCTCATCAGTTCCGAACTTTCTTCTATATGTTGCAAGAAGGGTCTGTCTGATGGTATCAAGCACCAGCTCCTGTGAAATTCCCTTCTCCTCTACCATCATTCTGATGGCTTCACTTAACTCGGACATTTTTCATATCCTCCCATTTATATTCAAGCTTTGCTTTTTGGATATCAGTAAATCCAATTCGAATGTCGCTGCCCTTCTCCTTTGAGTCTTCAATCTCAAAGTCGCAAAGAACAACGCCATCTCCGTCAGTCTCTTTTATGATTCCGCTTATCCACGAGCTGTGCTCAAGGCTGTATACGCGGCATCTTTTTCCCTTAAACAGAGTGAACTCATAAACATCTCTGAAGTTCCTCTGCAGTCCGGGCGTAGAGACTTCCAAATACAGATCATCGCGTCCGTACTTCATGGAAAGCCTCGGAAGTATGGTGTTATGAACCTTGGCACAGTCGTCAATTCCAGTCTCACCTTCCGCCTTCATGATGTCTACGAAAATCTGGACCGTGGAACCCTGCATGCTCTTTTTCACATAGCACAGGACCATCCCCAGATCGGCCACGATATCCTTCAGATCCTGATACAGCGGATCTGTCGTAATCTCATTTTTCAACATAAAAGCCCATAAAAAAGGGACCGAAATTTTCGATCCCTCAAAAACCGTAATTAAAAATCTATTTGAACTATAACCATAGCAACAATTTGTGTCAATCGCTTTGCAATAACTTATTACAATATTGTGCTTTCGTTGTTTGCAAAGCCCTCGTGCTATCGGGGTGCTCGGGGTCATCGGGGCTATCGGTGCTATCGGTGCTATCGGGGCCTTCCATCAACATCGGGGTTAAGTATGCTGGGAGATTGCGGCGCTCTTAGGCTCGGGCTGTTTGAAGAAGATGCTTTGTGTCATGGTTTTTGTCCAATGCGAGAAGCGGGCCACCGCATATTGCCTGACAGCCTTCATGTCCATAGATTCGTAAATACCATATAATTCCTTTGCAGACAATGAAAACAATGCATTGTAAATTCGTTCGTCGTAGGCATTGTTAAAGTGCTCGGTTCGGAACATCCAGAAGCAGTCATATGGGACGAACCTGCTGTCTTTCCTAAGATAATCGGGATTATCAAAGATGTATTTTCCTAGGACAAAAAGATATATCACGTCTCTGATGACAATGTATACAGGATGCCTTCGGATGATCTTTAACCCTTTCGGATACTTGCCGGGATTGACGGCTCGTATGAATTTTGAAGTGTTTGTATTCAGAATTTTATATACCTCACTTATCGTCTCCCAGTCATAAGACAGAAGAACATCATGAGTGTGGTTCGGCATGGTAACAGAGAAAAGAATCGTAATTCCCCGTTCTTCACAAAGGCGGCAAAGAAGGTTGTGTCTGTATTCACCTGCACCTTTTGCAAGAAAGATGTTGTCTCCGTTTTGTGATTTGGTGATTACATGGTAAAATACACCCGTTTTGTCGATATTCCTGTTTGAGGCCCTTCCTATCTTCTCCTCAATTACCTCGGCCCGCGGCTTTTTCAACAGCATTGTGTAATCAACAATTGTTTCCATCTTCTCCTCCTATAAGAAATTACTCAAGGCAACAAAACCAGCCGCCAAAGCACATTACCCCACGCACCCATAACTTAAGGCAGCAGGTTTCTTACCCTATCCCTCTAATACAAGAAAAGTGCTGTTTTTATTCGGGTTTTTGGAAAAGTTTTTTTGTTTTTTTATTTCGATGTTGATGGATAGCCCCGATGACACCGATGACACCGATGACCCCGAAGGCTTCAATGACCTCAATGACCTCAATGACCCCGATGACCGCAATCACAGCTCGCAGAGCCAGGAGGCTCCCGAGACATTACAAAAGCCGTTTTCCTTGAGAAAGGATATTGCACTGTTCATCGTGCTCATGGTCGTGACAATATCATCAATGACAATTATGCTTTTGTCTTTTATTTCATCAATCTTATCCGAATAATCCGGGTTTATGACAAAGCGTCCTTCCGAGGCCCTTAGGCGCTGCTGTCGGTTAAGTCTCTTCTGCTGTATGCGCCGTGAATCAGAGTTGGACAGAAGCTGCAGATACGGACGCTTTAAGGCCTTAGCGACTTCCACCATGGGATCCCAGCCGAACTTCTTAAGGCGCATGTTGCTGCAGGGAATAGGAACTATCAGGGCCGTTCCTTCCGGATCCAGTGCAGATAATGCTCGCGAAAGATACAAGGCAATTATATGAGCCATTTCTTTGTGTGCGTGAAACTTAAAGCTGTCAAGGATTGAATATGACAAAGGCCCGTCGTATCGGGCTACAGGATAAACCTTGTTGTTGGAAATACCTGTGGAGCACTTTTCACACTCATAGAAAGGTGCCACTTTAGGATAAAAGCATACAGGGCATCGTGACATGAAAGAGTCAAAGCATTCTCCGTCCAAAGCCGCCTTGCATTCATCGCAAATCACATCACAAGGATTCATTGCAGAGTGACAGACAGGACAGAATAGTGTGCTTTTCATGGGTTGTCAGCCATTTCTTTGAGCTTGGAAAGATGAATCAGAGCCTGCATGGGAGTGCACTGATCAGGATTGATTTCTGATAGATAACGGCACATGGCCTCTTCTTTCTCAGAAGTCTGAGGTATACCCTCACCTGGGTCTTCCGTTGAAGTG
The DNA here is from genome assembly GCA_900321635.1 of uncultured Spirochaetaceae bacterium. GTDB lineage: Bacteria > Spirochaetota > Spirochaetia > Sphaerochaetales > Sphaerochaetaceae > UBA9732. The sequence goes on from ONWV01000075.1 coordinate 5,724, forward strand.
AAAAGACTTGTCTGCTGCATGGAGTAATCGGCAAAATGCCTGTTTTGGAAATTGCGGGCATCGCGGATGACCGATGCAGGTACTCCTGCCATTTTTGCTACATGGATTCCGTAGCTTGAGTTTGCTACCCCGTCTTTGATCTTTCTGAGGAAGGTGACGCTTCCGTTGTCTTCCTTCACATCCAAAGTAAGAAGTCTGATTCCCGAGGTATCAAGCATGGTAAGTTCATGGTAGTGGGTTGCAAAGAGAGTCTTTGCACCCTTCTCCATCAGATTACGCATTATGGCATATGCTATGGACATTCCGTCCTGGGTGCTGGTTCCGCGGCCGATCTCATCAAGGATGATCAGGCTGCAAGGAATGTAGACTCACCGCGGGCAAGATTATCTGTAGCCCCAACTCGGCAGAAGATTCTGTCCACAAGGCCTATTTCGGCTTCTGATGCAGGAACATAACTTCCTATATGAGAAAGAAGTATTATCAAAGCATTCTGTCTGAGGAACGTAGATTTTCCCGCCATGTTCGGTCCTGTGATAAGACAGAATCTTGTGTTCATGTCCAAGCTATTAGATACAAACTTCCCGGGTCCCAGCTGGCGCTCAACCACAGGATGACGGCCGTCCTTAATTACAAGAACGTCTTCTTCGGTAATCACTGGTTTGCAGCAGCCGCATTCAAGCGCATAGGTTGCAAGGCTCTGATAGACATCGATGTTATTGAGAAAATGACCTATTGAGTTAAGATATGCATCAAGTTCAAGAACGTTCGCCTGAATCTGGTCATAAAGATACCTTTCGCGCTCCTCTGCCTGTGCATTGGCCTGAAGAATGTCCTTTTCGTACTGCATAAGCTGATCTGTGGTAAAACGCTCTCCGTTGACCAGAGTCTGCTTTCTGTAGAAGAAATCGGGGACCTTTGAGACCTGCCCTTTCGGAACTTCAAGATAATAGCCGAAGATTCTGTTGTAGCCAAGCTTGATAATTGTCATTCCGGTCTGGGCCTTCACTTCATCAAGATAGGCTTTGAGGATGGTATCGCTGTGGTCTCTCAAGGCCCTCATCTGGTCAAGATTCTCATCATAGCCGCTGAGAATGACCTGCCCTTCCTGGAACTGCCCCAGGCACTGCTCGTTTATGGCACTGTCTATGCGCTTCATTAAATCTGCGCATGAAGAAAGAGCCTCGCGGTCCATTGACTTCTCAAGAAGAGAGAAATAGCGGTCTGACTTATCCGAAACAAGGGAAAAGAAGCTTCCGATGGTGTTTCTTATTCCGATAAGATCATGCGGGACAGCGCGCTTTAATAGAACTCTCGTTACAAGCCTGTTCAGGTCCATCGAACCCGTAAGGGCCTCACGCACACGGGAAAGCTCCTGGCTGTCATCCCTGAAAAACGACACCCAGTCCTGGCGGAACCTTATCTGGCTAATATCCCTGAGCGGAAAGGCGATCCAGCTCTTAAGAAGGCGGCTTCCCCCACCCGTACGGGTTCTGTTTATCGTCTCAAAGAGCGTGTACCTTGAAGATCCGTCAAACAGATTCGTAAACAGCTCCAGATTTTTTCTGGTGCTTTCATCCATGCCGACGAACGAATCCTCATTATCCACCACATAGTTGGTCAGATGGCTGACCGAGCTCTTTGAAGTCTCCGTGATGTAGCGAATCAGTGCTCCTGCAGGGCTTACGATCTTGTCGTTTTCCTTGATTCCGTATGCGGCAAGGCTCTTCACCTTGGCCTGGTCGCAGAGAGTCTTATAGCAGTTTTTCTGCGTGAAATACCAAGGAGCCAGCTTTGTCACCATGGCAGGATAGTTGTCTATTACGGCCTTGAAGTCATAGTCAAGAAAGTATTCATCCTCACAGACAAGGATCTCTCTTGGGACAATCTGCTCCAAGGCGGTTCTGACGGCCTGGGAACGCGATGTGCCTTCCAGGGTCCTTAGATGGAAATCTCCCGTGGAAACATCGCAGAAAGCCATTGAATGCTGGAAAAAGCATGCGATGTAGTTGAAGCTCCTGTCATCAAGAAGATCCTCATCGACGACAGTCGCAGGAGTGACGATTCTCACAACCTCACGACGTGCCAGGCTCTTTGAGTTTTCAGGAAGCTCCATCTGCTCACAGATTGCAATCTTCTTTCCGCAGTCCAGAAGCCTTTTTATGTAGTTTTTGGCGGCATGAAAAGGAATGCCGCACATGGGGTCATCGCCCTTATGGGTTAGAGTCAGATTCAAAATGGCTGAAACTTCCCTGGCATCGTCGTCGAACATTTCATAGAAGTCCCCGACACGGAAAAAGAGCACCATGTCAGAGTGCTCTTTTTTCATTTGCCTGTACTGTTTCATCAATGGGGTTTCAGCCATTGACTTACTCCTTAGATCAAGCTTGTAGAGATTGCCAGAACGAGTGACATACCGCTTGTATCACTGTTACCATGGAAGTAGTTACCGCCCTGCCATTTGAACGAACGCTCGGTATCACCGACATTCTGGAACCTGTAGGTTGCATTCTTTACAAGATACAGTCCGAGCGGGAAGCCAGAAATCTTGAGCTTGATTCCGCCGCCTGCTGCGAAGTACCAGTTGATTCCGTTCTTGATCTCCGTCAGCTCGCTGTTTACACCTGTTGCGCTGACAAAGAGCTCGGCCTGAAGGATGTTCTCAACCAGCTGGTAGCTGACTTCGAGCATGTTGTCCCAAAGGAAGGCCTGGTCAACAACAGAGCTGAATCCGCGTCCGATTGTCATACCGTCGATGTAAAGCATCTCGTATCTTGTGGCTCCGAGTTTCGGATCCCAGAATCCCAGACCCTTGCTCTCATCGTCGCCGTAGACCTTGTTGTAGTTATAGAACTGCGGCAGCATGAAGTTGAGCGAAGTTGAAGCGCAGAGCATGATGTTCTTTGTCTTCTCTTCCTTGGTCTGGAATGAGAAGAGCTTAAGATAACCGGCAGCACTTGCAGAAACCTTGTTGTAGTTGGAGAGACCGCCCAAAAGACCTCCAGCATATGTGAAGGAAGTGCTTAATACATAACCCTTTGTGGTGTTGGTTACATAGTCTCTTCCGTCCCACTGGATACCGAAGTTCAGCTTGTTGGAGAACTGCCAACGCAGGCTGTACTGGTAAATCAGCTTCTCGAACGGAGTGAATCTTGTGTCATAGAAGGCCTTGTTGAGGCTGACGTTCAGTCCGCCGAACAGAGAAAGACGTCCGACATCATAGATGAAGGTATAACCTGTATTGTATCCCAAAGAGAATGTGTAAAGGTCGTACTTCATAAGATATCTGCTTGAAGGATACTCGTTATTAGCCTTGATCCACTGGGTTGCGCTTTCATAACCAAGCGGCCAGGTCTCATTGCTGTTTCTTCCGTCATAGTACTTCGGAGCACCGATACCCTTCTGAAGCTCATCTGAATAACTTGAGTGCGAGAATCCGAAGTTGAAGGAGTTGGACCATCTGTAATTCTTGAACCAGTTATCACCGAATTTGACGTTGATAGACTGTGTGTCAGGTGAAAGAGTCAGTCCGAATCCGAGCTCCTGTCCCCTTCCTCCGAGGTTATGGTCGGTCCACTGCACAAAGGCTGAAACCGGGAAGGAATTCAGAGTTCCGCCGAATGTGGCACCGAACTGGATGTCCTTGGTTCTTCCTTCCTTGAGCTTGAAGTCAAGGATGACGGTATTCTCTTCCTGACCGTACATCAGGTCGTAGTCAAGATTCTCAAGAAGTCCGGTGTTGTAGAGGTTCTGGGCACTTGTGATGAGCTTTGCCTTTGAGAAGACGTCACCCGGATGAATCTCAAGCTCTCGTCTCATGACATAGTCCTTGGTTCTGTCCAGTCCTGAGATCAGAATCTCCTCGACAGTTGCCTGAGGACCTTCAACGATATCCAGATAGAACTTGACCGTCATGTTGGTATCGTCACGCTCGTCACGCATGTTCATTCCGTTTGCGATGTAACCGTCGTTGTAGTAAAGATCCGCAATAGAGCTGTATTCGTTCTGAACCTGTGCGATGTTCAGGACCGAGCCCACCTTGAGCCTCTGAACCTTCTTTATCTGCTCATCCGAGAAGATTGTGTTTCCGGAGACCTCAAGGCCGCCGTAGAACCACTGCTTACCCTCGATGATTGTGTATGTGACAACTGCCTCTTTGTACTTTGTGGTACTGGACTCTACATACTCAATAACAGGATCGGAGACGATTACATCGATATATCCGTTTGTCTGATAATAGGATACAAGAGCACCGATATCGGCACGCAGCTTCTCCATGTTCAGATATCCTGTGTTGAAGAGTGATTTGACCTTGGTGGACATCTGCTTGCGCAGTGTAGACTCATCAAAGTGCTCGTTTCCTGAGAACAGAATCTTTATGATTCTGGTCTGGTCCCCTTCTGTGATGTTGAAGACGACATCGAAGGTGTTTGCCTCTTCATTTTTAGTGATTTCATACTCAATCGGGATGTTCTGAAAGCCTTTTGAGTAGTAAACGGACTCGATCTGGGCCTTTGCAAGCTCAAATGAAGCTTTCTTTGCAGGATCAAGGAACATTCCTACGGAAATCTCCGTGACAGCCTCTCTGAGGTCTCTTGCCTTGATCTTGCTGTTTCCCTCATAGCGGATGGCATTGAGTTTCGGAATCTCATAGAACACAAAGACGATTTTAAGCTCGCCTGCTTCATTCTTTTCGGCATCTGCCGTGAAAAAATCAATTCCGTCCACCTTGTAAAGCTCATCCATCATCTCGGTGAAAAGCTCGTCTGTGAATACCTTATATCTATATGGATATAGTACCTTGTTGATCTCGGACTCTGATACATTCTTCAGTCCGGAAATTGAAAACTCGGCAATTTCCTTATCATAGTACCATTCATCTGCGGCAAACACAGAAAACAGCACCGCGAACACAAGTATCATAGTCAAAATCAATTTTTTCTTCATTCGTAATGTCTCCTAAAGACTTAATCAAAACTGAATCTGTTTGGTTACACTGAATCCGATTGTATCCAAAATTTCGAAAACAGACAACTCGCGGGGATTTGTGAAGATGCTTATCGTTCCCATCGGAGTGTCCCAGTCAAGGCTGACCTCGGTATCGAGAATCAGGTCCTTTGCCAAGAAATGACCGAAGTCATTGGAATTGTTCGTATTGGTCTCTGACTTGAGCATCAGCCTGATTTTGATGAACCAGTCCGATGTCAGATATTTTCCTGCGAAGATGGACGTTCCGTCCAGATATCTTGCAAGCATGCTCACATTGCTCTTTCCCGCAAAATCACCCGGAAGAGCATCGATGAGGACATTTGATATGATGTTTGATCTTGCCGAGAAGATATCAAGACCCAGCGAGTTCCTGACAATTCCTGAAATGGAATAGCTCTTGTTGGATTCAAGTATTCCTACCCTTGTAAGAGCATCTGTTGCAGTTGCGGCAAGCGATGCGATGGATGAAAGAGAAAGGGACTGATCCAGGGCGCTTGAAGAAAGAACACTCTGCCCCAGCATGGCCAGAATCTCGTTTTCACTCTTCATAGGTGTACTTGAGAATCTCGGGTTGATGTTATCCAAGGTCGAGTTCTGAAGAATCAGACTGATGACAACCTTATTTCCGTCGGCATCATAGTCTGTGATGTCTGCCGTGAGGTTCAGAACAATCGGGAACGACGACTCAAAGCCTGCAAGCTTGCGCTCTCTTAGGTCTACTGTTCCCTCTCTGATTATGAAGTCATTCTGGAAATAATAGACTTGACC